>JAFUGP010000183.1 GCA_017469335.1 Succinivibrio sp.
CTCTGGGAGTCCTCTGAGTTTTCGTGTTTGTTTATTGTTTGCGAATTATACAGAGACTCCCTCCTGTTTTTTTAGCTAAAATCGCTTTCGAGGGGTAGTGATCTTGCCCCCCGATCCCCCTAAAATATCCATTGAACCAAACTTTTTTCAAGAATATTCACAATTGCAACGCCAGGCTTTTATCGGCGCCTTCTTTGCCTTTATATTCGGACTGCAGCTGAGCTGTGTGCTTACTAAAAAGCAGCTTCAGGCCATGAGGCAGATAAATCCCGAGCTTCAAATTCCCCACGGTCTATGAGTTCTCCCGTGCCGGGATCAGAATGCTGCCGGACTAGATTGTATTCATGGTGCAGATACCAAGCCTATCTTAACCCGGGTTGTCCGCGGCCTTAGTTGCCTCAAACGAGGTTTGTCTTTTTGCCATCTTGTCATTCAATCGCGTAAGACCAGTGCGAATGATGAAGTTTAGTGCCACAAATTAAGAAAAATTTTAATTTTGTGGCACAATAATTATGACCCCTCTTGCTCTACTGGAGCCCGCCATGTACCTAAAAAGAGAAAGATATTGTTAATTGTTCTATACCTATAAGCCAAGCAATTTCTAAAGTTTGACCTGCCTCTAATTTCTCTCAAATAAATCTTCAATAACATCAAATTAAGTTTACGGATAGGGTTGACTTTTGTCTGAAAACGGCTTATACTTCCTACAATAAGTGTAGGCCAGATGAGGTAACAGTCATGTCAGAGCGGGCAGAGCGCCCCAACCTTGAAGACTACCCGGAAATACCCGCGGGAGCCAAGCTGCAGAGGAACAAGACCCATTGGTATGTGTTTACTGTCAAGTACAGCAGGCCCAAAGGCTCCAAGCACAGTTTGCAGGAGCGGGTGTACCACGGACAGATTGTGGACGGTAAGTATTACACCAATGACGAGTACAGCCGCTTTTTTACCCGAAACGGCGTGCGCAGGGCAATACCGCTGGCAGAGCCCACCTTTGACCGGCGCAGGAAGAGCTGCCGGGATAAGGAGCAGGAGCGTACTGAGAATACTCAGAGCACTGCAGAGGCAGCGGGTACTTCTGCCACATCACCTGCTCTGGTACCGGCAGAGGAGCTCAGAGCCCCGGATTTCTCCCGGATGGTGCACTTTCGTCTGGGCGGGGCGGCATTGGTGCTCAGCGCCATGAAGAAGACAGGGCTGGAGGAAGACTTGTTGGAAGCCGGGTTTTACAAGGAGACAGTGGCGGTGATTGCCTCACTGGTGGCCTTTAATCTCTGCAAGGGCGACAACAGCTTCTATCTCTACCCCATCTGGGCGCAGGGCAGGCTGCTGCCCTGGGGTGAGCTCCTGGACTCCAAGCAGCTGTCAGACTTCTTTATCGATATTGGTGCCAAGCAGCAGGATAAAATCAGCCGGCTGTTTGCGTTGAGAATGAAGAGAGTGGGCGAGAGTGAGCTGATGTCGATAGATTCCTCCAATATAGCCACCGAGGCTGAGGATATCGAGATAGCCGCCTTAGGCAAGAGCAAGGACGGGGGCTACCGCAAGCAGGTGTGTCTGTATGTGGTGTTGGGACATGACAGCCGCATACCGGTGCTGTACCGCTTCTTTGCGGGTAATATCCACGACTCCTCCACCATGGGTGATATCTACAAGCGCATGAGCGATCTTAATATAGGCTCCGGGGTAACTGACAGAGGCTATGGCTCGCTGAAAAATCTCATACTGGCTCACCACTATGGCATTAAGATGAGCTTTGCCATGAAGTCCGGCTCTGAGTTTGTCACCTCTGCCATCAGAGAGTGCCGGGAGCGCCTGCTGGAGATGAGACTTGAAGATCGCATTACGGGGCATGGAGTATACGGCCGTACCTGCACAGTAGAGCTTGAAGAAGAGCAGGAGCGTTTTACGGTATGGCGCCAGGTGTTTTTGGATGTCAAAAAGCGTGAGCGTGCGATTGATAAGCTCTACAACGATCTCACTGCCTTTGAGCAGGGCTGGGAGGCCGGAGATAAAACCGCCGAGGATAACCCGCTGCTTGAAAAGTACTACCTGGCCCCGGAAGGAGATGTCGGTCAATGCAAGCTCATCCGCGACATGGCCAAGATTGAGGCCAAACTGTGGGATGCAGGATTCTTTGTCAATGCCGCCACCTATGAGCAGACTGCTGCGGAGAACATTGACGGTTACAGTCAGCGCGACTGCATCGAAAAGCACTTCCGCACCGACAAGAGCTGCCTGGGCGAGGATGCCGTGAGGGTACAATCCCTGCACGCTCTGATGGGCCGGGGGCTCATCTACTTCGTGGCCGCCTCCATAGCCGAGCACTTCAAGAAACTGCTGCGCACCCCCATCATTCACCGTCAGGCCAACGGCAAGGTACGCTATACTGCACCTGTAGGCGTCAGACACTCCCTGCGGGAGGTGCTGACCATGGCCGACACTATAGGCGTCAACCGTTACGCCGATGGCACCAGGTGCATTACCGAAATCACCCAGAAGTTCCAGGATATCCTGGATCAAATCGGCTATCAGGACGCCTTTGACCTCAAGGCTCTCGGCTTATAGGTATAGAACAATTTACAAGATATCTCAGCAAAATCCGCCCCTTTTACGAGGTTGACCTCATCAAGGTCCTCACCGGGGTGAGACGGTGCGGAAAATCGGTTTTGCTTGCACAGATAGAGCAGGAGTGTCGGGAGATGGGCGTGCCGGAGGACAGGATCACCAAAATTAATTTTGAGGATCTGAGCTTTGACGGGCTGCGCCGTCCTGACAGACTATACAACTATCTGCAAGGCAGACTGAAAACAGGAGAAAAACATTTTGTTTTTTAGACGAAATTCAGCAGGTAAAAGACTTTGAGCGCGTACTCTCGTCCCTGAAGGCTGCTTTTGACTGTTCGATTTTCATCACCGGAAGTAACTCGCAGCTGCTCTCGGGACAGTTGGCCACCTTGCTGGTAGGACGGTGCGTTGAATTCAAGATTATGCCTTTCTCCTTTGCCGAGAGCTGTGAATACTGCCAAATGCTGGGCAGACAGACCGGTGAAGAGGACTTGTTTTATGACTACATGCGCTGGGGTGGGTTGCCTCAGCGCTTTGAGCTAGCACAGGAGAAAGAGGTCAGAAGGTATTTGGAACAGACCTATCAGGGTATCGTGGAAAAAGACATCATAGGCCGCAGTTCACGGTACAACCGCCAGCAGCTTAACAAAATAGCGGCGTATGTGATGGCCAATGCCGGCAAGGAATTCTCCGCCAAGCGCCTGGCTGCGTTTTTCCAGAGCGTCAATGCCGAGGGTGTGGACAAAAAAACGGTCTACCGCTACCTGGATAAAATGGAGCGGGCCTGTCTGATCAACCGGGTGAGGAGGTTTAACATTGCCGGCAAACAGGCTCTGGCTTATGTGGAAAAGCAGTAGCCCACTGACAATGGGTTGCGTCTGATCAACACCGATCCGGTGCATGTCGACGAAACGTTCTTCCTGGAAAATGTCGTTTATAACGAACTGTTGTGCCGTGACTATGAGGTTTATGTCGGCAAAACCTACAAAGGCGAGGTTGACTTTGTGGTGATGGATGGCGGGAAAAAGTGCTTTATCCAGGTGGCCTACCTGTTAAACGGTACTCAGACTATTAAAAGAGAATTTGACGCCTTCAGACCTATCAACGATGCCGCGCCCAAGTATGTGCTCTCTTTGGATCGGCTTAATTTTTCCCGAGACGGCATAGTGCATCTTAATATCCTTGATTTTTTGCAGGGCAGAGAGAGCATCGTGCTGACTTAGTGCCACCAACTAAAAATAATTCTCGATTTGTGGCATAAAACCAACACTTCACACTCCTGTATCCGGTGACCATCTATGCCTGTCCCAAAACCCTCTATATAAGACCCACCTTTAACAGCGGCCGATGCCTGCGGCCGCTCTGCTTACCGTATTTGTGAGCGGTATTTATTTTCTTGCATTAGTTCACAAATTCTCATTCCCATCCAAAAAGAAAAA
>JAFUGP010000184.1 GCA_017469335.1 Succinivibrio sp.
ATCCGGATCGCCAAAGTTATCAGGCTCGGCACTTAAATAACCTAAGTGGGTGAGCAAGGTCAGTACGTCATCGCGGCTTTTGAAGGTGGTCATGTCATTTTCAAAGGTACTGACATCCACTCTGACAGTCTCTCCCGCCAGCAGTTTTACTATCTCATCCTTAAGACCCTGGTGGTTAAGCTTGAGGTAAGCGGCCAGTGCCTCCCAGGTCTCGGTGCGGGTCCAGTAACTTGAGAACTTTTTACGCCTCAAGGCGCTGACTACCGAATTGGTGTTGTAGATATGTTCCGCCTCGCCTAAGGTATAACCGTCATACCACTGACTCATTTCCTCACAGCTCATGGAGTAATCAGTGCACAAAGTTGTTACTTCTTCTTTGGTAAACCCAAGGTAAGGAGCAAAATCCCCGGGCTCAGTCACCGAGTACTCATCAAACATGTTAATCGCGCTGTGCTTGCCGTATTTTTTGATGGGCAGAATGCCGGTCAAGTAAGCGAGGGCTATGTAGGACTTGCCCTTGAACAGGCCTTCGAGGAAATCCAAGTAGGTTTTAATGTCCGCATCGGGGGCCTTTTCTCTCATCACGCAGTCCCATTCATCGATGATGACCACGAACTGCCTTTTGCCGTAAGCGCAGGCATCCTGCAGTTCCAGGTTGAGATCCCCATCTTTTGAGTACTTAATTTCAGGATAGAGTTGCTTAAGTTCTCGTCCGATGATCTCCCCGAGCCAGCTTTTGAGCTCCTCAAGGTTATGGTGACAGCGGCTGAACTCATCGTTCATATTGATGAAGATGACGTGGTATTGATTGAGGTGGGTACGGTAGCTCTCATCTTGGGCAATTTGCAGGGGAGCAAAAAGCTCTGCGCTGTCCTCCTGACCATAGTAGGCACAGAGCATCTCGGCCGTTACGCTCTTGCCAAAACGCCGGGGGCGGGAGATGCAGACGTATTTGTTTTTGGTAGCTATAAGGGGGTTTAGCAGGGCCAGCAGCGGGGTTTTATCCACGTAGGGCTTCGTCTTCAAACTCTCTGCAAAATCGCTGTTGCCCGGGTTGAGGTAATTTGCCATGTGGTGTTCTCCTGTGCGCTGTCGTCATGAAAAATAAGTGTGTCTTCAGGCACGCTCAATCACGCAGTGTGGGTTTTAGTCTTCAAGCTCTCCGCAAAGTCGCTGCTGCCAGGATTAAGATATGTTGCCATCTATGACGGTCTTCTTAGTGCTAAAGCGCAGTCTGGGTTTATCTTAACATGTAGGAGATGGTCAATTCCTTACAAGACAGGTGTTAAACGCGGTCATGTGGCTAATGCCCTTATGTGTCAGTGTGTTGTGTTGGACCCTGCAAGCGGAGGACAGCCTGCTAAACAGTCATATTTTCAATTTAAATGTTATAAATCAATCAATTATACAATAAACTGGCAACAGAACCATAAACTTTGTGGAAATAGCGATCTCACTGCGAACCAAACCTGCACCCCGCGCTTCCATTCGGGGCGTTTTGTAACTTGGCTCTTCTTAATAGTTCTGTGCGGGGCGGTATGCTGAGTCACATCGGCAAGCAGACAGGCATAGCGCCTTGTTTTTTGTAGCAATGACAGCATCAATCGGGCAAAATATGCTAAACTCTAACCCGGCATGGGTGTGCCCAGAACTTTTTGTATCATATAGTTTTTTAGGTTCATGCGGCGCCTTGGTGTCAGGGCAGGATAAACGAGTGTGGAGCCGGGGATCAGATCCCTGGAAGCCGTTTGTCTGCTTTATGGTGTTTGAAAATGAGGATTTTTTTGTGACCAGCGAAGAGAGCAGTCCGTCTTTTACCACGCAGGAGAGTGTTGAGGCAGCCGTCACAACCGGTGCCGAGCCCGGTCAGGAAGGACCGGAGCAGGAAGGCACACGTTTTGAACATATCAAGGAAGCCTTAGAGCTGCTCTATACCTACTTTCCGCAGTGTTTTATCAAAGAAGGCGACTGCAAGCCGCTGAAGGTCGGCATTTTTGATGACGTGCGCTCCCGCCTGGGCGACAAACCGGGGCTTACCGTGTCCAAGGTCAGGGCGGCCATGCGTTTTTATACCGGACGTCTGCGTTATCTTTACAGTCTGCAGGCCGGGGCCAAAAGGGTCGATTTGGACGGTAACGAAGGCGAGGAGGTCAGTGCCGAGCACGCCGCCTTTGCCGCCGAACGCGCCGCAAGCATACGGGCCAAATTAAAGGAGCGTAAACAAACCAAACTTGCCTCGCAGGGGGATGAGAATTCAGCCGTATCTGAGAATGCCTCAAAAAGCGGCGGTGCGCGTCGTCAGCCGTTCCCCCAGAGCAAGGCCGATAAGCGTCGCGGTTTACCGAGCGGACGCCGCGCCACGCCTAAGTTGGTGCGCCGTCAGCCTGCGCAGACCGAGCAGGTTGCCCCCATGCCGTCGCTTGAGCTTGAGGAGATCTCTCCTGGTGCGGCCACCCGCGGCATGACGGTGTTCGTGCTGACCGGGCAGGGCGAGAGTTATGTGCGCGGACAGATTGAAGGCGATGAAAACAAGGGCGTGGTGCTGGTGCTGCTTGACAGCGGCATGAGTCTGCAGGTGCCGCTAGAGCGCCTGAGGGTCGAGCGCAAGCCCGGTTAAATCGCCACCTGGGGCGGCGTCTTACATAACTAAGAGAATATTTGAGTACTGAAGGTTCATTCAGCCACATTGTTTCAGGAAGGTGCAGTTTGTCTAACTACCTCAAAGTCTCCTTGGGTGTCTTACTGCTGGGCAGTGCTCTCAGCGTGGCGGCCAAAGTCAGCGTACCGGCCTATGAAAAGCTGCCGGTGTTCAGCATGGAAGGGCAGCATAAGACCTCCTGTCAGCGTCTGTCCGATGACTTCACGCGAGCGCACTTTCGTATCGTCGATCTCAATTCCGAGTTTGCCAACAAGGTCATCGACCGTTATCTGGAGTACCTGGACTACAACCGCTCGCTTTTGACCAAAGACGAGGTCAGTTCCATCTACGGCAACTATCAGAACATCATCTATTCGATCAGCAACTGTGATCTGGGCTATCCCATGAAGCTCTACGGGGATGCCTTGAGAAAGCGCTACAACAAGTATGTCTACTTCACCAAGATGCTGGACAAGCCCCTTGACCTCAGCAAAAAGGAGAGTGTGGAACTCGACAGGCGCAAAAGCGAGTTCTTAGACTCGGAGAGCGCCATCCGCCATGAGTGGGAGCTGGAACTTAAGAACGAATACCTAAGTCAGCTGTTAAGCGATCCCACCAAAACCGACGCGCAGGTGCGCGACAAGCTCAAAAAACGCTATGAGATTGCGCTTTCCAAATTAGGGCAGGTCAACAATGAAGACGCCTTTTCGGCCTTCATGAACAGCTTTGCCCGCGCCATTGATCCCCATACCAGTTACTTCAGCCCCACCGATACCGAAAGCTTCAACGACGACATGAACCTCACCTTGGAGGGCATCGGCGCGGTGCTCAGCTCCGAGGACGAGTACACCGTGATCACGGAGATCATGCCCGGCTCCCCGGCCGAGCGCAGCAAGAAGCTCAAGCCTAAGGATCGCATTGTGCGGGTGACGCAGCAAAACGGCACTCAGGATGATGTCATCGGCATGCGTCTCTCGGACGTGGTCAAAAAGATCCGCGGCACCAAGGGGACCAAGGTCACGCTGGACATCGAGCGCGGCGAGGGTTCCTCGCTCAAGACCTTCAAGGTGGAGCTCATCCGCGACAAGATCAGACTGCAGGATCGCGAGGCCAAGGGCGAGGTGAAGCTCGCTGCCGACGGCAGCCGCATCGGCGTGATCACCATCAAGAGTTTCTACTCGGGTCTGCATGATGATCTCTCCCGCGAAATCAACAAGCTCAAGGGCGAGAACATCAAATCTCTCATCATCGATTTGCGCAACAACGGCGGCGGCTCGCTGCCGGAGGCCATCATGAGCACCGGACTGTTCATCAAGAGCGGGCCGGTGGTGATCGTGCGCGACGTGCTCGGTAATGAGCTGCCGCAGAATGACAACGACGAGGGGCAGCTCTACGACGGCCCGCTGGTGGTGCTGGTCAACCGTCTGTCGGCCTCCAGTTCGGAGATCATGGCTGCCGCACTGCGCGATTACGGCCGGGCGCTGGTGGTGGGCGACACCACTTTCGGCAAGGGCACCGTGCAGCAGAACAAGTCCTTGGCTCGGGTCTTTGATTTTGCCGATTTGGGCCTGGGCTCGGTGCATTACACCATCGCCAAGTTCTACCGCATCAACGGCGGCTCCACGCAGCTCAAGGGTGTCAGCCCCGATGTGGCCATGCCCGCCCTGGTCGATGACAACGAGTACGGCGAGCGCAATGAACCCAACGCGCTGCCCTGGGACAGTATCCGTCCGGCCAACTATCAGACTTTGCTCAATATCGCCGCCTACGTGCCGCAGATCAATGCCCGCCACGAGGAGCGCGTGCGCAATAACGAGGAGTTCGCCATTTTTGAGAACGACATCGCCCGCTACCACGAGCTCAAGGAGCAGAACAAACTCTCCGTGAACTTGGAGGAGCGCCGCCGCCTCAAGGCGGCCGATGACGCATTGGCCCTGAAGAACACCAATGTCAGATTAAAGCACATGGGCAAGAGCCCGGTGAAGGCTGTCAAGGATCTGCCCGAGGACTTCCAGTTCGACGATCCCATCTTGGATGAGACCTTAAACGTGGCCTCGGATTATGCCGATCTGATTGCCGGTGCCGGAGTAAGCGCCGGCAACACGCCCGTTCTGTCCAGGTTTGCCAGACCGGAGGAGGAGTAATCACCCCCTCCTGCGGCGGCATCAGCTGTGTACCTTCGGCCCCGGGGAGTCCTGCGCTTATCCTACGGCCTGAGGTGGGAGTATTAAATTGAAAAGCAAAAGCAAATATCAGGCGGTACGCCGGGCCGACTATAAGGCCCCGGCTTTTCTGACGCCGAGCATCAACCTTACCTTCGAGCTTTCCGATGATCATACCGTGGTACGCAGCAGCGCCCGCTATAAGCGGGTGGGCCGGGGGGCGCTGCGCTTAAACGGCGAGGGACTCACCCTCAAGTCACTGCGTTTAGACGGCACGGTGTGCAAGTACAAGACGGAGAAAAACGGCGATCTTATCTTGGAGGACGTGCCCGACGAGTTTGAGCTGCAGATAGAAAACGAGATCTCGCCTATCGCCAACACTGAACTCATGGGCCTGTACAAGTCCAACGGTACCTACTGCACGCAGTGTGAGCCCGAGGGTTTCCGGCGCATCACCTATTTTCAGGACCGTCCCGATGTGCTCTCCCGCTTCAAGGTCACCATCCTGGGTCCCGAGTATGGCTGCGGGGTGCTGCTCTCCAACGGCAATCTCGTCGACAGCGGCACCCGTGACGGCCGGCAGTACGCGGTGTGGGAGGATCCTTTCCCCAAACCCTGTTATCTGTTCGCGCTGGTGGCCGGTACCTTTGACATTCTCAACGACAGTTACACCACCAAGAGCGGCCGCAAGGTGCAGCTCTCTCTTTACGTGGATCGCGGTGCCATCGAACGCGCGCCCTGGGCCATGGAGTCCATCAAGAGCGCCATGCGCTGGGATGAGGAGCGCTGGGGACTGGAGTACGATCTGGACAATTTCAAGGTGGTGGCCGTGGACTTCTTCAACCAGGGTGCCATGGAGAACAAGTCCCTCAACATCTTCAATTCCATCTATGTGCTGGTAGACAAGCACTCCGCCACCGATCGGGCCTTCTTCAATGTGCAGAGCGTGATCGGGCACGAGTACTTCCACAACTACACCGGGGATCGGGTTACGCTGCGTGACTGGTTCCAGCTCTCCCTGAAGGAAAGCCTTACGGTATTCCGCGATCAGGAGTTCAGCTCGGATGTGGCCTCCCGTACGCTGACGCGCCTGGAGGCGGTCAATGTGATCCGCGGGGCACAGTTTGCCGAGGACGCAAGTCCCATGGCCCATCCGGTGCGTCCCGATGAGGTCATGGAGATGAACAATTTCTATACCGTGACCATCTACGACAAGGGTGCCGAGATCATCCGCATGATCCATACCCTGATAGGTGAGGAGGCTTTTGCCGCGGGATTGCGTCTGTACCTCAAGCGTTTCGACGGCCAGGCGGTGACGGTGGATGATTTTATCGGCAGCATGCAGGAGGCCTCGGGTTTTGACTTCACTGCCTTCATGCGCTGGTACAGTCAGCGCGGCACCCCCCGGGTTGAGGCCGGGTGGCAGCATCAGGGAGGGCAGCTGCAGCTTGAGTTAAAGCAGAGTTTGGTCGATCCGGTCACGGGCAGGGAGCTTTTGCCCATGGTGATCCCGCTGCGCGCCTCGCTTCTGGATAAGGCGGGGCAAAAGGTTCAGGCCCCGGAGTTGCCGCAAAACGGCGTACTGGTTTTGCAGGAGCCTGAACAGAGCTTCAGCTTCAGCGTACCCGAGGGCACGCTGCCGGTGCTGCTCGAGGATTTCTCCGCTCCCGTAAGACTTAAGGCTCCCTACAGCGCCGAGGATTACGTGCGCATGCTTGCCCACAGCGAGGATCCCTTTATCAAGGCCGACGCCTCCTTCCAACTGCAAAGCCGCTATGTGTATGACTGCCGCGCCGCCGACGGCAGTTATAAGACGCCCGAGAGTTTTATTGAGGCCTGTGCGCGGCTGTTGGAGGGGCTTGGCGTGGAGGATGATCTCATCACCGCCGCCGCCGGACTTAAGGTGCAGACTCTGCAGACTTTGATGGAGACTGAGGCGCACATCGACTTAGATGCCCTGGAGGCGGCCCGCCGTGAGCTGCAGGGGCAGAGCGCGGTGGCCCTCTATGATCACTATCGGCGCGTTTATCGCGACATCCGAGCCATCTCCGATGAGTACAGCATGCAGAACCTCAGCAGGCGCAGCCTCAATCTCACCGCCTTGCACATGCTCTGCGTGGCGCTGTGCCGTAAGGAGCGTGCGGAGGATGCCGCCGCTCTGGTCGAGGAGCATTACCGGGGCCATCAGAATATGACCGATCAGCTGGCCGCCTTAGGTGAGGCGGTGCATCTTAAGCTGCCCAACGCCGCAAAATTACTGGATATTTTTGAACGGCGCTGGAGCGGCGATCCCCTGGTCTTTGACAATTTCTTCAGGCTGCAGGCCACGGTGCCGGAGATTGAAACCGTCTTTGAGGTGCGTAGGCTGCTTTCGCATCCGCGCTATGATCAGAGCAATCCCAACCGCATCCGCGCTCTGCCCGGGGCCATGATCCTGCAAAATCCGGTGGCGTTGCACCGTCCGGACGGGGCCGGGTACAAACTGGCCTATGACATCATCGCCGCACTCAACTCCAGCAACACCATGATGGCCGCGCGACTGCTTACGCCGCTTTTAAGTTTCCGGCGCTTTGACGGGAAAAGACAGGAGCTTATGCGCACGCAGCTAGGCAGTCTGCTCAAACTGCCAGATATCGCGCGCTCGGTTTATGAGAAGGTTCAGGCGGCTTTGCAGGTCAAGGAGTCCTAGTGTACGGTTACAGCAACTTCTACTTTTCCATCAGTATGAGCAAGGAGCAGCTGCTGGCGGTGTACTCCGGCTCGATCCGCCGGGTGAGGGTGCGCACCGAAAGCGGCATGGTGCTGGACATAGATGCCGAACACCTCAAGAATTTCACTACCATGGACGGCATACACGGGCGCTTCAAGCTGACTGTCGACTCGCGCAACCGTTTTGTCAGTCTGAACAAGATAGGCTGAGGAGCATACATGCTGTACAACCTCTATCCGCTGTTGCGGCCGTTGCTGTTTGCGCAGGATGCCGAGCAGGCTCATGAAGAAGTGCTGAAACTGGCCGCCCGGGCCTCCCGTTACCCCAAAATGCTGGAACTGCTCGCGCAGAAAGCGCCGCCCCGGCCCTGCGAGGTGATGGGACTTAAATTTCAAAACCCGCTGGGACTGGCCGCCGGGCTGGATAAAAACGCC
Organism: Succinivibrio sp.; assembly: GCA_017469335.1. Lineage (GTDB taxonomy): Bacteria > Pseudomonadota > Gammaproteobacteria > Enterobacterales > Succinivibrionaceae > Succinivibrio. Next base: position 7,945 of record JAFUGP010000184.1, read on the forward strand.
GAGGCCGTGGACTATTTCGGGGCGCTGGGTTTTGGTTTCATTGAGGTAGGGACGGTCACGCCGCGCCCGCAGGAGGGCAATCCGCGTCCCAGGCTGTTCAGACTGCCTCAGGCTCAGGCCCTTATTAACCGCATGGGGTTTAACAATAAAGGCGTGGAGTATGTGGCAGCGCGCCTCAAGGAGCGCTCCTACCGGGGAGTCTTGGGGGTGAGCATCGGTAAAAACGAGGACACCAAACTTGAGGAGGCGGCCTCAGACTACCTTTCCTGCATGGACGCGGTCTATCCCTATGCCGACTATATCGCGGTCAATATCTCCTGTCCCAACACTCCCGAGCTGACGCAGCTGCAGGAAGAGCGGCGCAGCCTGCAGCTGCTGAAAACCCTCAAGGAGCGGCAGGGCACTCTGGCGGCACGCTACGAAAAATACGTACCGCTGGTGGTGAAGATCGCCCCTGATTTGACTGAGGAGCAGTTAAACGCGCTCCTGGACAACTGCCTGGAAGTCAAGATAGACGGTTTGAACTGTACCAACACCACCCAAAGCCGCGAGCTGGTGCATGGTCTTACCCATGCCGCCGAGAGGGGCGGTCTGTCGGGACAGCCGCTGCGCTCTCTGAGCAACCGCATCTTAAAGACGGCCGCGGAGCGCTGCGCCGGCCGTCTGGCTCTGATTGGCTGCGGCGGGGTGGACAGTGCCACCGCCGCCCGGGAGAAACTGCACTCAGGCGCACAGCTCATACAGCTCTATACCGCACTGATCTACCAAGGACCGCAACTGGTCCTGGACATCTTAAAAAGTCTTAGCTGACACATCTGCCTGCCATAAGGCCGCCTGCGGGCGGCTTTTTGGTACGCATTCCCCACGTTACAAAGAGGTCCTGACACGCTCCGGCAGATCCCGGGTGTGCCCTTGGAGGGCTCGTGCCTGCGTGCGCGCGGTCTGCTCTCAAGATTAAACGGTCCGGGGCAGCTCCACCGTCGCGGCGCCTGCCGCAGGGTGGGTGACAGTGAAAAGGGCGAGGTGGGCCGACCGGATAAAAAACGGCATGCGCCCTGAACAACTGGCGTATGCCGGGATCTTAAAAAGAGAGTCAAAAGAGAGTCTGAGCGAGACCACAGTTAAACTTAGGTCACATCAGTTAGCTAATATTTTTATCGGTAGGAAGGGCAGAGAACTTTAAACAAGCGAAGAGCAATTTTTGATGAGAACAGACGAGGAAAAAGTGCAGGTTGTGGGAAATCTGGTGGGAAGGAATCAGTGGCGGTGGGAAGTTTTCCAAAATAGGATAAAAGTGGGATTTGGGTCAAAATTTTACATAAATGTAGTTTAATTACGAAAAGGTATAAAGTAGTATGAGCGGAAAATAGGTAGGAATAATTGACGAGAAAATAGGAATTATTCTGTGGTTGGCGGGTAAGTATGAAATTCACACCCTTGAATGATTGGAAATGGTCTTACAAGGACGGCAAGCTGATCATGCTGCTGCGTTCCGATGAAGGCAAACTGTTTTCATTCACCACCCACTACCGGCGCGTCGACCTGATGCTGGAGCCCGAGGACGGGCAGAAATTCTGTGTGGCCGACGCCAATTTACTTACGGATTATCAAGAGGGTCTGTACACCTTAAATCTCAGCGAAGGCGGCTGTTTGGATTTGGGGATTAATGCAGTGGCCTGCGAAAGATATGTCAGACCCTCTTCTCCTGTCAGCAACCTGTTCGTGCCGATGGGCGCAGGTTATCGTTTCGGCCGTGGCAGCATAGTCTCGCTGTATTCCAAGCAGGGCAATATCGGCGACTGTCTGGTGATCAACGAAAACGACCAGGATAACCTGATGAGACTGATGCTGTTGAATGTGGAGTTCAAGGCCAACCGGGACTTCGTGTTTACCTTAGGCAGTATGCTCCGGGTAAGAGCCGATTTGGCCTGCCCTTACCGGGCGATGGGAACTCAGTGGTCGGTGCGTTATGCCTAGATTTATCTCCTAATTGCTGTAGTTCTTAACATGGATTGTTAAGAATCCTTGATACCCGCGGTGAAGCTCCATCATCGCGGGTTTTTTTTGACTTGTCCGTAGAGAACGTCCAGCCCGCCACAGATCGGCGCGCCCCGGCTGCAGGGCTCTTCCAAGCTAATTTTTCTCTCCAACTCTACCACACTGATTACCGCATTAATCTTAACGATCTCATGGTGAGCCGCACCAAGCAAGGCAGATCGCTTGCTGTCCGCGCAGATTTAAGTGTCACTCAAAGAGGTATTCCGATCGTGATGGGTTGGCAACGCTTAAAAACTACCGTGCGTCACCGGCACAGCTTTAGCTGATTATGGGTTGTGGTAGTGTCTGAGCAGGGGCGGGGCAGAGCGGGAAACTTGGCTGAGTAGCCTGAGAGAGGGTCAAACTTAAGCATGGGGGAGAGGTGGCAGTCGCGGCGTAAATGGCGGTTACCAATGCTTTGGGGTGAACTAAGGGGGCAGGGTGAGAACCGTAAAAAAGTGCGCTCTGAGGACCTAATTTTTTAATCAACGAGCCTCAGAGCGATTTGAGGCTTCCCGGTGCCTCCATTTGCGGGCGCCTTTTTGAGTAAAAGAGGTTATTTTCAGGAGCTGCTTAGAATTATGTAAATAAGATCACATAAAAAAGAGAGTTTATGAAAGTCCTATGAAAGTTCTGTCAAGGGAAGTCTTACACAAGGCTTCAGTTGAAAGTGTGACTTACCAAAATGTTGAAAGGTGAAATTAGACCAATTACGTAAATATATTCAACTATATTTAGAGCATTATCTACATATAAGTCCTGTATTTACAACTAGCTAACTTAGTAAGCGAATTCATAATTGCAATTATTTTAATGACTATTGAAAAACGAAAATTACTAAGATAAAAGTCTGTTTACATGTTTACAAAAACGAAAGTCGAGTTACGAAAACTTTCTGAAAATAACTTACAGAATTTCTTTCGGGATAGGTTGCGGTAAGGGCCGTGGCTGTAATTTTTTCTGTTCAGAAATGTAATTTACCCTCTTAATGGCTATTTTGAGGTTAGTGAATATTTTTCAAAAGAAATAAGGAAAATAACGATGGCCATAAATTTGCGATTTAAGGGGGTATGGCAAGGCGGGTAAGGGGGTAACTCATCCAAGCGGCAGTTACCCCCTTTTTTGACGTTCTGGCAAGATCGCCTTGAAGCGGCACGTGCCGAGGCGGCAGAAGGCTTTTGGGGCTGCCTTGGGTATGACAAGCAGATCTGTGGGACTGATTATGGTCAGCCCGGCGTGAGGGCACGGTTCTGATCTCAGGATGCCAGAGTTTCGCGCCGGCGCTGTTAGGAGGCCGGCGGTCCAGAGCGCTCTTAAAAGCGTCACCTCGCAGTCTTGACAGCGCAATCGGGCTTGCGGCACACAATCGCCCTGCCGTCCGGGCCGCTCTTAGGCTTATTCTCCGGCTCTGAGGGGCGCGTGCAGCGGCTTTTCTGCAGCGGGTGCCGTGAGGATGCAGGTATGGTAAGAGCTGCTCTATGGCGCAGTCTATGGCCTCAGGGCTGATTATGAAAGGTGGCGGAGAGTGGTGGGTGGTCGGTGATACAAGATTCGAACTTGTGACCCTCTGCTCCCAAAGCAGATGCGCTACCGGGCTGCGCTAATCACCGACGTTTAACAACTTCCTGTGCAGTCTGCGATCGCTTATGACAGCCTTGCGGCAGTGTGCGGATAGAAAAACAGCAGGGAAGAAGGTTTTGGGTATACCACGCTGAGAATTGGTGGTGGTCGGTGTTACAAGATTCGAACTTGTGACCCTCAGCTCCCCTAGCTGATGCGCTACCAGGCTGCGCTAAACACCGACGCGCTAATTTTATACTATTTTTTGGGGGCGCGCGTAACTGTCAGAGTCAAATTGTCCCTAAAAATTTGCGGCGGCGACCTTTTTAAATTAAATTTATAAAAAAATCAACGAAATAAAAAATATTTGCAATTTTTAACGCCGACGCGTGAACTTTTTGCAAACCAGGCTGTCAAAGAAGTACATGCGGGGTGAGACGCAGTAAGTTAGGAAGTAACTCCGCTACAGGTTTCATTCTTCATTTAAAAATCCCCAATCTAGACCCGGCTCAAAAAGCCGGGTTCGTTTTTTGGAGCAGTGCGCTTTCTGCTAAGATGAGCGCTGCGCCGCAGACAGCAGCGCGGATCTCGCCTCTTTTCTATCCACCTTTCACGGAGCCTAAGCCATGCCCAGCATCAAGGACACCGCCACCGAAAAGAATCTGCTGACGGCCTTTGCCGCCGAATCGCAGGACCGCAACCGTTTCACCTATTATGCCTCGGTAGCCAAATTAGAGGGCTATGAACTGGTGGCGGCGCTGCTCAATGAAGCGGCCAATCACGAAAAAGAATACGCCAAGCGGCTGTTTAAGTTCTTTGAGGGCGGGGTGGTGGAGATCACGGCGAGCTATCCGACCTCCGGTGTGGGCGGGACCGCGGCCAATTTGGCCGCCGCTGCGCAGCGTGAGGGCGAGAAAAGTGAACTTATCTACCCTGAATACGCCAAAAAAGCGGTGGAAGAGGGCTTTTCCCTGATTGCCGAGGTGTTCTTGAGCATTGCCAAGGCCCAGGCGCAGCATGCGGCTGACTTTCAGCGCTTAAACAAACTGCTGACCGACGGGGAAATGTTCAAGCGCGAGGAGAGTGTGCGCTGGCGCTGCCGCAACTGCGGTTATCTGACCGAGAGTGAGCAGGCCCCGGAGGTCTGCCCCTGCTGCGGCCATGCGCAGGGCTATTTTGAGGTGGTGCGTGATCAGTACTAACTATTTGAATTATCAAACAGCAAAAAACATAATGTGATCAGGATCACGTTGTAGGAATGAAATTATTGGGATTTTGATCACATCTAAGAGGCAATTGTGATATAGTTCACATACTCCTTATGTTTGTTTGATAGTTCCCCCCTGTGCCGGCCTTGGCCTGTCAGGGGGATTTTTTTTGCTCAGCGTCCGCAGCATTTTTTGTACTTCTTCCCCGAGCCGCAGGGGCAGGGATCGTTGCGTCCTACCTTGGGGGTGCTGCGCTTGGCGGGTTGGCGGTACCTGGTGGGGTCAAGTAACCTGGCGGCATCGCTTATAGACATTTGTGTCCCCATCCTGGGCAAGTGCACAAAAGTAGCGGAATCCTCGGAGACGCCCTCAAGATGAGCCAGTTTTCTCTGCTCATAGATGCCGCAGGAGTATAAGCGCTGTTCAGGATTGTAGGGCTGCTCATTCTGGCCGAACAGTTTTCTCAGGCGCATGCACTTTTCCTGCTCTCCGCTCCTAAAATATAGGCGCATCGCGCAGTCAATCATGTGTACGATAACTTCATCTTTTAGATCAGGCTGTTGCAGGTAGGGCAAGAGCAGTTCCTCCGCGCGCCTATATTTGCCATCCTCAGTCAGGTTGCAGGCGTAATGCAACTTCACGCGGTTCTGCTCAGCGCTGTTCTGCACAGTCTCAGCGAAAATCTGCTCGGCATCATCCTCCCGTCCGGCCCTGTTGAGGACAGTGGCCAGATCGATTTTGAAGGTGTCGAGCATGGCAGGTTGCGCCTTCAGGTCAAACAACGCGAAAACGTCGTCAAAAAACGCGAGAGCCTCTGCAGGAGAGTCCTGATTGCACAGTGCCATCTTGACATCCGTCAGAGCGTTGCCCAGCATCAGATCGTCTCCAGCTCTAGACTGCAGCCTATAGGGATCCAGACGCTCCCCGCTCGTGCGCTGTTTTATTTCAGATTTGACCTGCGGCCACATTTCCCGGTAGATGAGCAGGACAGATTCGTCAGGATCTGACGGCAACGAGACTAGATCAGAACCTGCTGCCTCCAGAGCGTAAACAAATTGAAAGAGCGGATCCTTAAGGTTATCCGGGTGTTCGCTAACGGCCTGTGTGAAAAACTCGCAATTGATGTGTGACAAATGTGCCGGCATAGTAACTAAGGCTGTCAAGGGCTTGTTCTCTCCATTTCAGCGCAGGGCAAGGCAACGTCCCCACCGCCGTGCGGCGGACACCCGGCAGGGGCACCCTGCTCAAAGGTCCCTGCGGCCATGCCTATCCTAGCACGAGTTGCCTAAGGCGCTGCAGGATTGGTCTTTTTGCCGCTGCTGCCCGGTCTGAACAAAACTTTGGGGAGTTGCTCACGGTTTAGGTTCCTCTTTTGATGAATTCGGCACCCCAAAGCAGCGGCCCGGCCGCCTAACGGTGATCTATGCCTAACTTATGAGGATTCATGTCCTTTTAGACGCCTGACTTTGTTTACCTGCCATTTGCCCCTCTGTATAATCTTGAATACTAAGTTAAATTCATTAGTCTTCTGATTTATCAACTTTTTGTGCGAGTGAGGTCCGACCGGACCCCCGCTGCTACGGAGCCGGCGCACCCATATCCGACCCCGCAGCCTGAGCATCTGCACAGGCCTGCCGCCCCAGCCTACACGCTGCGACCTCAGTTCCTGAGCAGGAACCAAACGGGTGGAGGTACAGGTGAGCAAGTTAGCCCCATTGAGCAGACGCAGCCGGCTGATGGTAGCGGTACTGGGGGTGGCCCTGGTGCTGTCGGTGGTGGCGGCGCTGCTCATCACCAGAGTCAACAGTTACATCAACTCCTATCTCTTAAACCAGGTCGCCGCTCAGGCTGAGTCTTACACCGTGTCGGTGCAGGAGAGTCTGCAAAAGGCCCTGTCCAATCTGGCCGTCACCGGTGAGAAACTGCCGATCCTCGATGAGGTGACAAGCGCCGCGGAGTTTTTGCAGTCAGGCGGCTCCTTCACCACCGGACTGCAGGATGCCGAGGATCATTCCGCCACCAGGAGACTGCTGCCGCGGGGCGAATACCCGGAGATCAATTCCGCCTTCAAGGGAAACAGCGCGGTGGGCTATCACCGCGAGACCGGGCTCTTGTTCGCCGTGCCGGTCTACAACGGCAGCTCTGCCGTCAAGTTCGTGCTGTACGGACATTATGCCGCACCGGCCGAACGCAACATCTTTCTGCCCAAAAGCTTCGGCGGCCGCGGCATCGTCTGTCTGCGCACGGTGGAAGGAGCCATGGCGGTCTCCCCGCAGAATCAGGAGCGCTACGAGGAGCTCATGCATGATGATGAAATCATCAAGGCCATCGACTCTCTGTCTCACCGCCTCGACCGCCGCGAGAGCGAGGCGCGATTTGTCAGCTCCAAATCCGGCAACTTCTACATCTTTGAGGGCATGGTGCCGCATACCCGTCTCATGGTCAGCGGCATTGTCTCGGCCGATTACCTCAACTCCCATTTCTCCGGTCTGACCACCATCTTTCTGGCGGTGTTCAGCGTGCTCCTGGTGCTCATCGCCGGCGGACAGCTCATGATGCACTTAAGCTACATCAGGGCCGAGCGCAAGATCTTTTTGGAGGAACAGCGCGACTTCGTGGAGCGCTGCCTAAAGAGCATGAGCGCCCCGGTCATCGAGATCGTGGATTTGAGCCATACCATCGCCCAGAGCAGTGAGAACGAGGAGATCAGACGGCAGGCCGCGGCCATCGACGAGCGCAGCCGCGAGATCCTAAACAGCATCGAGCAGCTGCGTCAGGAGGCCCAGCTGCAGCAGGAACTGCCCGAGGCCGAGGAACATCTGTATACCGTCTCCAATCTGGTGGAAGCCTCCTTTTTGGGCATGGAGACGGCGGTGCCCAAGCCGCAGCTGCGCTTAGCCCCCGGCATGCCCGCCATGCTGCTGGGCGATGAGCAGAGCATAGGGCGGCTGCTCAACAGTACCTTGCGTTTAGGCGAGCGCAGCGCCCCGCGCAGCATCACCCTCAAGTTTGAGACCGAGCCCGTGAACGAGTCTCGTGTCAGGCTCATCGCCGAGGTGGCCGTACGCGGCGGCAGCTTTGATGCCCAGGCGGTGGCCAATCTGCAGAACACCCTGCAAAACCGCGCCCTCAAGCTCACCGAGCTCGACAGCGGCACCATGGCCTTTGTGCAGGGCTGCCGTCTCATGGAAAACATGGGCGGCGAGTACTCCTTGGGCACGCTCTCGGGGGGCGGTTTTGATTACAAGTTCGAGATAGAGCAGGGGATCAAGCCCCAGAGCACTGCGCACAGGGCAGAGCCCGGCGGCAAAGCCGAGGCACAGGCGCAGGCCCTTGAGCAGGGCGATGATCTCTCCTGGCGCAGCCTCGCGCTTATTTTGGAGAGCAAGGCCGACAAGGCCGCCGCCGAGGCCAGCAGACTTAAATCCCGCGGCATCTCCCCTGAGGTCTGCACCGACCGCCTGAGAGCGCTGCAGGCCTTAAAGATGCGCCGTTACGGCATGCTTATGGTCAACGCGGCCATGTTAAGCGACGCCGAGCTGTTGGAACTCAACGAACTGCGCTCCGGCTCAGGCAAGCACAAGAGCACTCACCTGGTGGTGTACGGCCGCCCCATCTCCGAACAGTTAAAAGAGCTGCTCTCGCGCGGCGGTACCGTGGATGTGGTGCATGTCGAGGGCGCCAAACCCAAGGTAAAGAGTGCCGCTCCCGCCGCCCCGGCCCCGTCTCCGGCACCTGCCCAGGTGCCGGCCGCAGCTGCGGTGTCTGTGGAAGAGAGCACTTCAGAGAGTGACGAGGTGGTAAGCCTGGAGGATGAGAAGGCCTCGGGCATGGGCTTTAAGAAGTCCCAGGGACTTAAGTTTGCCGCAGGCAATGAGGCGCTTTATCAGAAATTCAAGCTGATGTTTGCCCAGAGCGCGCACAAGCGTTTGGAGAAGGTGCAGCGCAACTTCGAGAGTCAGAGCTGGAGCAAGTACGCCTCGCAGGTCGGCGCACTGGGCAAGGCAGCCGCCTCGGTGGGGGCGCAGCGTCTGAGCGCGCAGTGTCAGGAGCTGGAGCGGGCGGCCCGGGACATCCTGACCGAGGTCTCCCCCCCGGCCAAGAAGGTCAGCTACATTACCATTCACCACAACGAGATGATCGATCTCCTCAAGGACACCATCGCCTTCATCGAGGAGAATCAGGCCGGGGCGCTGCCCGGGCAGAGCCCCGCCGCGCAGGGGCCCTCATCGTGATCTTAAGCTGCGTTAGGGGGAATGTGGCCGCCTTTCACATAGGGGAGTTTGTACCATGATTGATCTAGAAAACGTCAATATCCTGATCGTGGACGATGATGAGCTCATGCTCTCCATGGCCCGGGAGATGCTGGTGCAGCGTCTGCCCTACAAGGTGCACGTGGCCGGCAGCGGTGCCGAGTGCCTGAGCATCTTAGGCCGCAAAACCCCGCATATCGATCTTATCCTGATGGATGTCTACATGCCCGGCATGGACGGTTTTCAGACTCTGACCAAGGTCAGGCAGCTGCACGGTTACGAGAAGGTGCCTACCGTGCTGCTGACGGCGGCCTCCGATCGCGACACGGTGGCCAACGCTCTGAAGATGAAGGTCTCAGGGTATATCAAAAAGCCCTTTTTTGCCAACCAGTTAGCCGAGAAAGTGGCCACGGTGATCATGAACGAGGCCCTAGGAATGGACGATGAGGACGATGAAGACTGACTCAGGTGAAAAAACGCCTTGTTTTGGTGCAAAATTTTATGACAGTTGAATTTGATATTTTAAGTACAAACAATATGTTGTATTGCATTTTCAGCTCATGCAGCCTGAACGGCCGTGCCTTACCCCGGGCAGGAATTTCAGGGACAGGCGCAGTTGGGCTTAAAATGCCCTTGAAGTGCGCCTGATTAGAACCACAAAAAAGCGCGGAACGCTGCCTGAGGCGGCCGGCCACAGGGCGGTTTGAACAAGAATAAAGCCAGGAGTGCTATGGCGGCCATTTTTGGCTGCCCAGGCAGCCAACAACATGGACATACAGCTTAATCCCGCCCAGACCCTCATCGTGGCCGTGGACGATGATCCCATCATACTTTTTTTGCTCAAGGAGATTTTCGAGGGCCGGGCCGAACTGGATACCTACAACTCCGGAGATGAGGCCATGCGCGGCATGATCATGAACGGGCGGGTGCCCGATCTGATTTTGCTCGACTACCTCATGCCGGGACAGAACGGGGTGGAGGTGCTCAAGGAGCTCAGAAACCACCCTCTGCTCAATGAGGTGCCGGTGGTGCTGCTCACCGGCGATCTGGATACCAAGCTGGAGGCCGAGGTGTTAAGCGCCGGCGCCAATGATTTCATCCGCAAGCCCTTCGTGCCGCAGGTGGTGCTCATGCGCGTGGAAATGCTGCTCAAATACCGCAAGCTCAGAAATCACTTGGAGAGCGAGGTGCGCGAGCAGACCAGGCTTGCCGAGGGCAGGCGCGAGCAGATTGAGCGTATCTTCGAGCAGATGTTGCTTGCGCTGACCAAGACCATCGACGCCAAGGATCTCTACACCCGCGGCCACTCCCAGCGCGTGGCGCAGTACTCGCGCCTGCTTGCGGCCTTAGACGGCTGTGACAAGCAGCGTCAGCAGGAGATCTACTATATGGGGATGCTGCACGACATAGGCAAAATCGGCATTCCCGACACCATCATCACCAAGCCTGACAAACTCACCGACGAGGAGTTTGCCAAGGTCAAGTCCCATCCGCAGATAGGCGGCGGCATCCTGGACATGATCACCGACTTTCCCGAGCTGGGCGTGGGAGCGCGCTGGCATCATGAGCGTTATGACGGCAAGGGTTATCCCGACGGCCTCAAGGGTGAGCAGATCCCCGCTCCGGCCCGGCTCATCGCCGTGGCCGACACCTACGATGCCTTGACCTCCCGGCGCAGCTACCGCGACATCCTGCCGCAGAGCGTGGTGCGCGCGGAGCTGCAGAAGGGCTCCGGCACGCAGTTTGATCCTCACTACGCCGAGCTCATGCTCAAACTTATCGACGCCGACAAGAACTACACCATGCACGAACAGCTGCCCGAGGAGGAAGAGAAGGCAGATAACGGCTTGGCTGCGGCTCAGGCGGGAGCGCTCGATCATGCCTAAGCTGCCCAAACTGGGCCTGGGCACGGACCGGCAGTTCCGGCTGCTCAGGCTGGCCGTGGGGGTGCTGGTCACGCTGTTGATGCTGGCCATCATCACCGTCATGCTGTTTCGGGCCGGCAATCCGGTCAACGAGCAGGTGCGCAAGGTCGGTTTCATCATCCCCGGCGAGATCTCCGATCCCGGCTGGTACTCGCTGCAGTATCAGGGCATCAAAAAGGCCTGCGAGTCCTTCGGCGTGCAGCTTTTGGTGCAGCAGAACGTCAAGGAAGGCACCGGGCAGAGCCGCAAGGCGCTGCGCTCGCTGGCCCGCGCCGGGGCGCAGTTCATTTACCTGGGACATCACTCCTATCCCGCTGAGGTCAGGGATCTGGTGCTGCAGATGCCGCGTCTCTCCTTTGCCTCCAGCACCTCGCTGGGGCAGACGCGCAACCTGACCTCCTATTTTGTGCGCCTCTATCAGGCCCGCTATCTGGCCGGGGCGCTGGCGGCGCTGCGCAGCCAGAGCGGGGTGCTGGGCTATGTGGCCGGCGAGGAGAGCTCCGCGGTCAATATCGGTATCAATGCCTTCACGCTGGGGGCGCAGCGCATCAACCCCGACATTCAGGTCAAGGTGGCCTGGACCGGGGACTGGGACAATACCGTCCGCGAGCAGGAGCTCACCCGCAGGCTGGTGGAGGAGAACGGCGCGGACGTGGTCACCTACAACCAGAACGAGCACTGGGTGGCGGTGGCCGCCGAGGAGCTGGGCGTGGACTATATTTCCTATCAGGAGGTGCTGCCCTTTGACTCCAAGCATAACTTAGGCGCGGTGATGTGCCGCTGGGAGCTTTATTACAAGGATGTGGTGCAGCGCTTTTTAAAGGGCGAGGTCAATGCCATCAAGCACCGCTGGCTGGGCATCGAGGACGGCGTGGTGTGGCTGGAGATTGTCTCCCCGAGCGTAAGCGCGCATCAGCGGCAGATCCTGGGACGGATGCAGCTTGAGATCCTAAACCAAAATTTCATCTTCTCGGGGGACATCATCGACAACAAGGGGGTGCGGCACTGCTCCAAGAATCAGACCATCAGCGATGATGCCCTGCTGGAGCGTACCGACTATCTGGTAGCGGGGGCCAGAGTAATTGACTAGCGAGAAAAGACAGCGTACCAGTGCGCAGCGCATTGTCAGCTCCAAGATCCACCTCATCATCGGCGAGGTGGTGTTCATGCTGGTATTGGTGGCGGGGTTCGGGCGTTTCATGCAAAGCCGCGTGGACACGCTGCTCAACGCCGCTGTGGAGGAGAGCGTCTCCCAGCAGATCGCCGACATGTCGGTGCTCGCCGAGGAAATGTTCCAGCGCGAGACCGCCGAGCTGCGTTACGCGGCCAACTTCATGGCCAACAACCCCGGCGCGGACACGGAGCGCAAGCTCATGGAGGAGCTGGGCAGCACCCGCCCGGGCATCGAGGTGGGTCTGCTGTTTTATGACGGCAGCGTGCATTACGGTCATGAACTGCAGCGCAGCCACTTCAAGCGCCTGCACGGGGCCTTCCGCGGCGTCGATGTGATCGACTACTCCCCGGGCAACGGTCTGGTCTTTGCCGTGCCGGTGCTGCGCGGGGACAACGTCACGGCGGTGATCTACCGCCTCATCTCCGAGTCGCTGCTCCCGGAGATGTTCGGCATCTCCGAGTACCGCTCCAATACCCGCATACTAATCTCCGAGCGCAACGGTCAGATCATCATTCCCTATCGCGATTACGAGGAGGAGGACCGCGAGTTCCTCACCGATCCCCAGATTGAGGGCGATTTCGTCAAGGTGCGCTACAAACTGCACAGGCACAAGGCGGCGGCGGTCTACTCCGAAGGTCCGAGAGGACGCTACTTCCTGTTCGGTGCCGATCTGCCGCATACCAACTGCTCCATGATAGGCTACGCGCCCTGGGAGATCATGGCAGGCGGCGTGGCCGGCATTCAGAACCTCATTTTGGGCGTGGGCGGCATGCTGCTGTTGCTCTTTGCCCTCATCAGTCTGTTTTTGTTCGTCACGCAGGCGCGCAGTCAGGAGAATGACGAATTGCGACGCGCCAACCGCGTGGCCGAGCGCGCCAACCGGGCCAAGAGCGATTTTCTGGCCAATATGAGCCATGAGATCCGCACGCCTATCAACAGCATGCTGGGCATGAACGAGATGATCCTGCGCGAGTGCCGCGATGAGACCATCCGCGGCTATGCCGTCAATCAGGCCCGCGCCGGCGAGGCGCTGCTGACCATTGTCAACGACATTCTGGATGTCTCCAAGATAGAGTCGGGCAAGATGCAGCTGGTGGCGGTCAACTACTCGCTGCGCACGCTGCTCTTGGACGTGATGGACATGATCAGGGCCCGCGCCGAGCACAAGGGACTGGAGCTTAAACTGAACGCCTCGGCGCAGCTGCCGGATAACCTGCACGGGGACATGGTGCGGTTGCGGCAGATCCTGGTCAATCTGCTGACCAACGCCGTCAAGTACACCCGCCAGGGCAGTGTGGAACTGGAGGTGCGTACCGGCGGCGTGGAGGATAACCGCGTCACCCTCATCTTTGCCGTCAAGGACACCGGCATCGGCATAAAGGAGTCCGATCAGAGCAAGGTCTTCAACGATTTCACCCGCTTTGATCTCAAAATCAACCGCGATATCGAGGGCTCGGGCCTGGGGCTGGCCATCTGCCACAAGCTGGTGGGCCTGATGCAGGGCACCATCAGCCTCAAGAGCGTTTACGGGCAGGGCAGCACCTTCACGGTCACGCTGCCGCAGCTCCACAACGATGACTCGGTGGTGGGCGATCTGAGCAATCAGCGCCGATCCTCAGCCGAGCTGGAGGAAGACCACCGCCCGGCCTTCATCGCGCCCAAGGCCCGGGTGCTGGTGGTGGACGACAACGAGATGAATCTTTTGGTGGTCACCAGTCTGCTCAAGCAAAATCAGGTGGTACCGGTGACCTGCGGCGGCGGCAGCGAGTGTCTGCAGCTGCTCAAGGAACAGCCCTTTGACGTGGTGCTGCTTGATCACATGATGCCGGTCATGGACGGCATCGAGACGCTGCATCACGCCCTGGAGCTCAAACTTGACCCCAAGCCGCATTTTGTGGCGCTCACCGCCAACGTCATCGGCAATGCCAAGGAGCGCTACTGCGAGGAAGGGTTTGAGGATTATCTGGGCAAGCCCATTGACTACCGCAGATTGGAGCAGGTGCTCATGGCCTACCTGCCCGAATATACCAGGCTGGACTACTCTGAGAACAGCGCCAAAGACCAAAACGGTCCGGGTGAGGAGGGAACGGCTGCGGCAGGAGAGGACAGTTCGGTTCCGGTCAGCGGTGATCTCTCCCCGGCTGCACCGGGCGCGGGCAGCGCCCCAAGCCGCGCGGTACCGGCTGCGGATACCGAGACCGGCTACGATCCGCAGCTGGGACTTAAATACTGCGGCGGCATGAAGGAGATGTACGGCAAACTCGCGCACATGTTCTGCTCCATGCATGAGGTCAAGCTCCGGCAGATAGAGGAGGCGCTGGCCAGTGAAAACTGGAAGGAGTACACCACCTACGTGCACGCGCTCAAATCCTCGGCGCTGGCCATAGGCGGCTGTGCTCTCTCGCAGGCGGCCAAGGAGCTTGAACTCTCCGGCAAGCAATGTTACGGGGCGGAAGGCAGCAAGCGGGAGCAGGCCGCTCCGCTGGAGTTCATCCGCACTCATCACCCGCAGCTGCGGGAACTGTACGCCGCCACCGTGGCGCAGGTAAAGGAGTATCTGGACCAGGAGAGTGACTCCTCTGCCGGGCAGGAGCAGACGCAGGGGTGACAGGCAGGGTGCGGCCGGGAACTTAAAATCCGGGCAGGTGGGGCGCTCGCGCTCCCCCTGCCGTTGTGTCAAACGCGGCCGCACCTTGAAAGGGCAAGCGGGGCAATGCTACAATTAGTTCCTGACATATCTATTATATGTGCTTAAAAAATAAGGATAATTATTATGACAGAGCAAAATTCCCCTCATACTGCCCTCTTGGAGAGTGACGCTGACAGCGCCCCGCAAGAGCAGACCAATTATCTCAATGACAGGCTCTTTAAGCATAATTTCGGCACTCCCGAGCGCAGGGCCATTGCCATTGATTTTCTCAACAGCGTGCTCAAGGAAGACGGCTATGGCACCATTACCGAGCTTGATTATCGCAACTCGGAGCTGATACCCGAGCGGGACTACCAGAAACTGCTCATCATCGATATCCTGTGCACCACCGACAGAGGAGAGCAGATTGATATTGAGGTGCAGGTGATCCTGCAGGATGACTTTGCCAAAAGGATTATGGCCTACTGGTCAAAGCTCTACATCGCCGAGGTTAAGAAGGCCCAATCCTACGAGCAGTGCAGGCGTACCATCATCGTATCCCTGCTTGCCGACAACTTAATGCCTCATACTGATTATCACTCCCGCATTCAGGCGGTCGACCGCAGGCATGACCAGGTATTTACGGACGTCTTTGATCTGCATATCCTGGAGATTGACAAGTTCATCCCCGATAAACCGGTGACACAGATGAGCGCCGTGGAGAAATGGCTGGCCGTATTTTCCCGCAAGGTTAACCAAAAGGTTAAAGATGAAATCGCCAAAAGCGAAGGAGCGATCGCTATGATGATGCAGGAGTCTGAGCTGTTTTTACAGGACCAGGATAACTACACTGCCTATCTGTTTGCCGAGGAGGCAGAGAGAGTACGCCGCTCACATGAACGGGCTTGGGAGAAGCGCGGCATCGAGATAGGTGAAAAACGCGGCATCGAGATGGGTGAAAAACGCGGCATCGAGATAGGCATCGAGATGGGTGAAAAACGCGGCATCGAAAAAAATAAAGATGAAACAGTGCTGAAATTGCATGAGATGAATATGAGCAGGGATTTTATAGCCAAGGCCTGCGATTACAGTCTAAAGAAGGTAAACGAGATCATCGCCGATGCTCAGAAAAAATCAGTCTCCCAAAAACAGGGAACAAAGAAAAATTCAAAATAAAAAATAAGATAGTAAACTTATTGTATTATCAATAAAAATATATTATCAAAAGCAGAATTTGACTGCAACTAAGAAAATTAGGCTGAATCTGACGGATCTGAGGGCTCCGGAGACTCAGGAGCTACAAATACGATGACACTGATATCTGAAGCTTTTAAACATAGCATTGATGAAGTTCTAGCCAACTGGGATGTCGAGGAGGCAGAGAGAGTCCGCCGCTCATATGAACGAGCTTGGGAGAAGCGTGTTCTAGAAAAGGGCTTTAAACAGGGCCTTGAACGGGGTTTTAAACAGGGCTTTGAACAGGGCTTTGAAAAAGGGCGTGAAGAAGAAAAAATCCGTGGAGTGCTTAAACTGCATGATATGAACATGAGCAAGGAGTTTATAGCAGAGTTTGCCGGTTACAGTCTAAAGAAGGTAGACGAGATCATCGCCGACGCTCAGAAAATAGCGACGGCGACAGCAAATGACGCTGCGCCTGATCAGGAGGGCTGAGGTGCATGTAGTCCGCCGGAGATCCCCTCCTGTACCGTAGCGCTTAGAAGATATTGTGGCGAGCATCAAAAAAGCAGCGGTGAGAGATAGCTGCTGTGACACGGCAGGTGCCTGAGAATAAGCAGGCCCAGGTGAGTGTTGTGGGCCAGATCACGTTGAGGCCTCACATAATGGGGTGCAGTGCTTTTAGGAAGTTTCAGGGCGGGGGCGGAACTTGAGTGTTGCTGACCTTGACCTTAGGTAAAAATCAGAGGGAGTAGATCATGAACAAAAAACTGCATGTCGCGGCGCTGTGCCTGGGTACGGCACTCGCTACGGTCAGTCTCAACGGCTGTGTGGCAGCATTGGTGGGCGCCGGAGCCGCCGGAGCTGCCGGCGGCGCCATGGTGGGCGCCGAGAGTCGTACGGTCGATCTCATTTACTATGATGAGAAAATAGAGTATCAGGCCAAGCGGGTGCTCAGCGATCACCGCGCCGAGTCCTCGGCCGACAACTGGTCGGTTACGGCGCTGGCCATCTGCGGGAATGTGCTGTTGGCCGGCGAGACCACCAATACCTCCTACCTCAAGTGGTGCGAGGATGAGATAAGAAAGATTGAGCATGTGCGCAATGTCTACAACTATGTGCAGCTCAAGGAGCCGGTAGGGGCTTCCGTCGTCGCCAGCGACACCCTCATCACCACCAAGGTCAAGAGCGCGCTGCTGTTCGGCAAACAGATCAGCTCCGGGCGCTTTAAGGTCTTTACCGAGGATTCCAATGTCTTTTTGATGGGTTACGTAACCCGCGATGAGGCGGCCCGTGCGGTCAACCAGACCAAGAAGGTTTCCGGGGTGAACCGTATCATTACCATCTTTGACTACATGGACGCGCTCAACGACAGTCCCACGGTAAGTCAGGTCCAGGGTGAGGTGACGGCTCAGACCCCCACGCCGGTGGTGAACAATTCCTCCTCGCTGGCCTCCGAGCTGCAGAGCACAGTGGACAACGGCGGTGCCGCCATCATCGAGGACAGCTCCTCGCAGTTGCAGTCGGCCAGTTGGTAGCAGCATGCCGGGTTCCAACCAGCTTTATTTTGTCGATGTCTGCCTGCCCAACGAGGGTGAGCCGGATCAAGCGCTGGAGATAGTCATCCTGCGCTGGAGCGGCCTGTTGAAGTTTATGGGAGGCAACTACAGCGCCCGCAGCGGCCCCGGGGAGCGCAGCTCGCGCCCCGAGGTCTACGTGCATTCCTTTTTAAAGCCTCTGTATCCCAACCGCCTGCGCTGGGGCAGTGCCATGGAGATGGGCTTTACCCGCGAGCTGGTGGGGACTTTTGACAACATGCCGGTCATCGCTGACATGATTAATGTCGATTATCTCAAAGGAAGACGGGTGGTGTGCTTTGACGATTCCCAGGAGCCTCTGCGCTCCTTATGTCAAAGTGCCCAGACGGTGGAACGGGTGAGCGCCCTGTGGCAGGAGCTGATGGCTCAGGATGAGGAGGCACTCACCTGCACCAGACTGCCGCAGATGCTCGAATACCTCAACTTGAAGTCGCTGCGTGAGGAGAAAAGCCCCCATTACACCCCGGTGATGATCAGGTGCTTTGCCCTGGCCGGACTGTGGTATCTGCTCAGCGAGGCCAAATCCCATCCCAAGCACCGCCTCAAACGCGATGATCTGCACTTAAATCCGGTGTGGCCGCTGCAGGAGGAGGGAACGCAGTGGTTTGAGGGGAAGCCTGCCTCGCTGCGGGAGCTGACACGTACCGACATTGAGAATTTTTTTTCGGGCAGTCTGTGCGACCGCCTGGACTGGTACCGCATGAACATGTATGCCAACGACTGGGTGTTCAAGCGTCCTCAGGAGCAGCAAGACGGATTCTCGCGCCAGTTGGAAAAACAGAGTCTGGTGGCCGATTACATTTTCAACCGGGCGCTGCCCTTCAAGATGCAGTTGTGGGTACTGGTCTATTACGCCGTCTACGGCCATAAGCTTGATTATGCCCGCACCATCGCCCTGGCAGGCGGCAATTTCGGGCATATCCCCAAGAACATCACCACCAATTTCAGCTCTTTTTTAGTCTCCCATTTGGGGGATTTCCTGCAGCCTACCCAGAAGCTGGACTTTCTGCGCTCGCTCATCAATCAGCTCTTGCACGAGCGTGCCCAGGGCAGCTTTGAGGAGCTTGATTTTGACCAGATGAGCAAAGCCCAGCGCGAGAGCGGCAACACCGGCTATTTCTTCAAGAGCGAGATGGTCTGTCACGGCCGGCTGCGCTGCTTTAAGGAGATAGTCAACTCCGATCATGAGGTGGTCTACCGCAGCTATGAGATCACAGGTCACGGTCAGGAGCGGGTGGAGTGCATGCTCAAGGTGCGCGAGCTGTTCAAGGATTTCATCTTGGAGGCCCAAAACCCCTACAGCTCTTTTTGGACCGACAGTTTCGTGCACGGCTGGATCCGCTATACCTTAGGGGTGACCTGGCAGGAGTTAAGCCGTCCCCCGCGCATGTCCGAAGAGCCCCGGCTCATCGAGGCGCGCCGCGCACTCTCGGAGATCATCGACAAGGAAAGTTACACTTATGTCAGACAGCTGCACCAGCATCTGTCCGAGGATATCGTGGCCATCAGCCGCAACCCAGAGCGGGAGTTTACGGATCGCTTCTGCTTTATGGGGATGTCGGTGCAGGTGACGGTAAGCGACGGTGAGCATGGCAAGCTCTTTGGCAAACTCTTCTCGCTCTCTTAAGCTTGGGATGGCTGAGCCGTCATGATCCTTATGCCGGGCTCTCAAAGCTGAAGGTTTTCGCAAATAACAACCAAAAAACAAATAAAAATCAAGGATAGTTAAATGAAAATAAGCAAGTTGAAAACACTGCTGTCCAAGACAGCCTGCGTGATGCTTCTGGTGCTGATCCCCTCCTGGAGCCACAACGCCGCCGCGCAGAGCAAGGGCAGCGAGATTTTCGGCACCTATAACAACGGCTGTATCCGCGGGGCGGTGCCGCTTAACAGCGGTGAGCATTACCAGGTGCTTATCTACGGCGAAGGGCGCAATTACGGCCACCCCAGCCTCATCGATTTCGTGCATAAGCTGGTGCAGCGCAGCCACGCGCAGGGGCTGCCCGATCTGCTCATCAGCGATATGTCCAAGCATTACGGCGGGCCGTTTGGGGCGGGCTCGGCGCACGGCAGTCATAACATCGGTCTGGATGTGGATGTGTCCTTTGACTTTGCCTCCCCGCGCAAGAGCGGTGTGGAGCTGCGAAATCCCAAGGATATCTTTATGGTGGACACCAAGCAGCGTCCTACGGTTTATTTCACCCGCGAGCGGGCCGAACTCATCCGTCTGGCCACCCAGGACCCCCGGGTGGAGCGCATCTTCGTGGCACCGGGGATCAAGCGGGGCTTGTGCGAGTTATACCGCGACAGTGATCGCAGCTGGCTGCGCAAAGTAAGGCCCTGGTTTGGGCACCGGGCACATATGCATGTGCGTTTGCAGTGTCCGGCCGACTCCCCTTACTGCAAAAAACAGCTGCCGCCGCCAGCCGGGGATGGTTGCGGCGAGGAACTGGCCAGTTGGTTTAAACCGCCCAAGCCTGCCGCCGGCGGCAAAAAGACCGTCACCAAACCCAAGCCCAGGGTCCTGCCCGGGCAGTGCCGGGCGGTGCTGCAGGGGCGCTGAGCAGAGGCCAAAAATAGCCGGAAATTCCAGGCTCAGCGGCGGGATGTACCCGGCTCTGTCCCCGCGAAGGGGTTCATAGGGTAAATTTTGAGGAGAACCAAATATGTTGAAAGCTGCGGTGGCCGGTGCCAGCGGCTATGCCGGGGCGGTGCTGTGCGGATTGCTGCGCCGTCATCCTGAGGTGGAACTGAGGTACTTGTTAGTCTCGGAGCGCAGCGAGGATAAAGAAAAACCCTTAAGCACTCTCTACGGCAATCTCGCGGGAGTGGTTGATGACAGGCTCACGGCCTGGCGCGGGGCTGAGGATCTGCCCTCCGATACCGATCTTATCTTTTTGTGCACCGACCACAAGGTCAGCCATGACGTGGTGCCGGGGCTGCTTAAGCGGGGGGTGCGGGTATTTGATCTCTCCGGGGCCTTCAGGCTTCATGATCCTCAGGTGTTTGAGCGCTACTACGGGTTTGCCCATGAGCATCCACAGCTGTTGCAGGAGGCGGTCTACGCGCTGGCAGAATTTTCTGAGCCAAAGTGCTTGCAACAGGCGCGGCTGCTCGCGCTGCCGGGCTGTTATCCCACCGCCTCGCAGCTGGCCTTAAAGCCGCTGCTGCAGGACTCTTTGCTCGACACCGACTTTATGCCGGTCATCAACGCCGTCTCCGGGGTGAGCGGCGCGGGGCGCAAAGCCAAACTAACGAGCAGTTTCTGCGAGGTAAGTCTCAACGCCTACGGGGTGTTTACTCACCGGCATCTGCCGGAGATCTGCGAGCATCTTAAGCAGGAGGTGATCTTCACCCCGCATCTGGGCAACTTCAAACGCGGCATTCTGGCCACCGTTACCGCCCGTTTAAAGGCCGGAGTGGGCAAGGGGGAGGTTACGGAGTGCTATCAGCGTGCCTATGCCGGCCGGCCGCTAGTCAGGCTCAAAGATACCATGCCTAAGGTACAGGACGTGCAGGGGACTGCTTATTGCGATTTAGGCTGGGCCTGCGATCGGGGGCATATCGTGATCTGCTCGGCCATCGACAACCTCATGAAAGGAGCGGCGGCGCAGGCCGTGCAGATCATGAACCTGTGCTACGGCTTTCCAGAGGGCACGGCACTGCTCTGAACGGGCAGGGGATTTTTAAAACTGCACTCTGAGAGGCACGCAGCTTTGCCGTTTTTAACGGCGGGCGACAGAAGATTAGGCGCAGCAGCTTTCCGGAGTGTTTTGTCTCAGAGCCTTGCGTGATGCTCTGACTCGTCACCGGTATTTAGGTCGCGGTTTAGCTGATGCCGTATTCGGCGTACAGCTTTTCTCTCTCCTGAGGATTTTCGGCTTTCTTCATAGCCTCAAGCACATTTTTGCCGGCCCGGGCAACGGCGTTAAACAATTTCAGCAACTTACTCTCGCCTTCACCTCGGCCTTCCACGCGGCCCTCTTCACGGCCTTCCACGCGGCCCTCTTCACGGCCTTCCACGCGGCCCTCTTCACGGCCTTCCTCGCGGCCTTCTTCAAATTTCCGGTTTAATTCATTGAGCATGATTTTTCTCCCATCTTTGTCACGAAACTGGCCAAGTTCAGGTATCCCGGCACCCATGGCCGTCAGTGCATTGATTAGTTCCAAAATGTTGGCCAATTCCATGCCGTTCTCAGGCTTATTATAAGTGCCAAGATTACGTTTTTGCCAAATAAAATCGGCCACCCAGAAAAACGAAGAGGTGAAAGTGTCTATGATCTCACGAGGCAGACTACCTACGTCTATCATCTCCACCTTAATGTCGATAAAACCCTTTTTACCGTTCTCATCCAAGCCCAGTTGTTCTGAGAGCGTCAGATGTCCGGAAAAGCTCTTTTCGGCGTTGAGATACAGCACCAGCGCATAGATGGGCACGTAGTGCTCGAGCTGTGAGGCGTGCCCTTCTTTGGCGGCTCTGATCTGATGCAACTCCCAGCGGTAGCCAGCACCCAAGTAGCTGAGGATTTTCATCGGCAATTCTGAAAGACCTTTGGTGAGATTCTCCAGGGTGAGAATCATCAGCGGCCGCCGCTCGGGCTCCCACATCTTCACCACGTCTTCTTCCTGATCGAAGATATCTCCCAAGAAAGTAACCTCTCGCTTGGGATCTAGCTCGCGTAACCCTTCCGGGGTAATGTGTCGTCCGTTTTTGAATAAAAGCACATTGTAAATGTCAGCAAAAACTTCGGGTATGCTGGTTATGATTTTTTGTGTCTTGTCTTTGTCATTCGCCATTCTAAATACCTCTGTATGTAGAAGTATAATACGATTATTATGACTTGTCGATTAGTTTGTCGAAATTAAAAAACATCGCCGTTTGCTGCTCTTCTTCCTGGATAACTGCATAGAGAGCGCCTTCATATGGCGTCATGAGAATTGCCATTCAAATAACCTAGAACTGCCGTTTTTAAATGAGATGAGCATATCCTCGTGTTCCTCTCCTGACGCTAACCCTGCAGCCGCAAATGGTCAGGATACGAGTCGGTTTCAGCCGTAACTGTGAGACAGGAAAATCCGAGCGTAGCAGCCGGTTCGGTCTGTGCTCAGCAATAGCTCCTGCTGGTCTTCAAGGCCTCAGTCGTGTCAAGAAATCAGCTTTGCCCTCATTTACTCTGTTCCCGTTTTTTGGGGGCACCTGAATTACTTGGTCCTTAAGGCACTACAATATGGCTCTGGCAAGATTCTCTTGCCGACACGGCTATTCAAAAACAAAGATGCGAGCAAAAATGCAGATGCAAGAGCAAACAACCGATCCCACCAGGTTCAAAGGGGCGCTGGCGGTCGTAAAGTTAAGCGGCAAGGCCTTAGCTGATGAGGAGCGTCTGGTGGCCTTGTTTAAGAGCCTCAAGGATGCCCCGGTGGTATTTGTTCACGGCGGAGGCGTGGAAGTGGACGAGCTCTTCTTAAAGCTGCACCTGGAAGTAAAAAAGCAGGACGGTCTCAGGGTAAGTCCCAAGGAGCAGATCCCCTATATCAGCGCCGCGCTGTGCGGCATGTGCAACAAGCGTCTGCAGTCCCTGGCCCTGAGCGCCGGGCATAAGGCCTTAGGTCTTCTGTGCTCCGACGGCGGGAGCCTGATGGTAAGTCAGCTTGACCCAAAACTAGGGCAGGTTGGGGCGGTGGAGTGCGGGCAGGGTGCGTTTCTTAATACCCTGCTGCAGGAGGGCTTTACACCGCTGCTGGCCACGCTGTGCTTTGATCCGCAGGGGATTATGTATAATGTTAACGCCGACGATGCCGCCCTGGGGGTGGCCCGCACTTTGGGCGCTCCCTTGTACTACATCTCCGATGTGCCGGGTGTGCTCAACGCCCAAGGAGAGCTTATTCCCACCCTCGATGAGCACAGCGCGCACGCGCTGATTGCCGACGGTACCATCGCGGGGGGCATGGTGGTCAAGGTCAAAAGCGCCTTACAGGCGGCCTCGCTGCTTAAAAGGCGGGTGTGCATCGCCTCTTACAAGGAGCAGGACCTGGGCGCTAAGATTCTTAAGCAAAGCCCCGTAGGCACGGTATTTTAGAGCGAGACAGGCGGAAAATTGGATAAGAACAAGGCCGAGCGCAGCAAGGCAGACAAAGAGACCTCCTTTGTAGTCTTGGACAGCATCAAGGACAGCACGGTAAGCGAACTTTACGAGCGGGCTCAGGATATGTACGCCCGCGGGCTCATCACTGCCCAGGACGTGCGCGATTTCTACCGGGCGGTAGTCTACGTCAACCGCATCTTCATCAAGCAGGACAATCCCAGGTTTTTTATCCGCCAGGCCACCCTGGAGGATGTGGACGCGCTCATGGACATGGTAAGTTACTGGGCCGCTCACGGCCAGAACCTGCCGCGCAAGCGCAACGAGATTGTGCGCGACATTCAGACCTATGCTGTCTGCATCAAGGATGCCCAGGTGGTGGGCTGTGCCTGCCTGTATGTCTATGACTCGGGGTTGGCCGAGATCCGCTCCCTGGGTGTTTCGCCTACGGTGCAGCGTCAGGGTCAGGGGCGGGCCATCGTGGAGTTCCTGCTCAAAAGAGCCCGGCGCATGTTCATCAACCGCGTGTTCGTGCTCACCCGCAGCCCGGAGTTCTTTGCGCGGGTGGGCTTTACCCTCACCACCAAGGAAGCGCTGCCCGAGAAGATTTTAAAGGACTGCGACAATTGTCCCAAGCGCGAGAACTGCGATGAAATCGCCTATATCTGCAATCTCGACCAAATACCCGTGCGTACGGAATAACTGAGCTCATCATCAAGTGGAGAGCGGTGCCGTCAAGGCGCCGGTAAAGTCTATGGAATTATCCCGCCAAACCTTTGATAAAGTGATGTTTCCCTGCTATCAGCCCTTTGACATGATGCTCACGCACGGTCATGGCTCGTATGTGTATGACAGTGAGGAGAACCGTTATTTGGATCTCACCGGCGGCATCGCCGTCAACTGTCTGGGGCACACCCCCGACGAGGTGCAGGAAGTGATCAGAGAGCAGGCCTCCCGCTTAATTCACGTCAGTAACATCTTCACCAACAACAAGACGCTGGAGCTGGCGCAGCGCCTGACCGACGCCACCGGGTTTGAGCGGGTGTTTTTCGTCAACTCCGGTACCGAGGCCAACGAGGCGGCGCTGAAGCTCGCCCGCCGCGTGGCCTTTGATGATTTCGGGGAGGAGAAAAACGAGATCATCGCCTTTGATCACTCCTTCCACGGCCGCACCTTTTTTGCCGTGTGCGTGGCCGGTCAGGATAAGTATTCCTCAGGTTTCGGGCCCAAACCCGGGGCCATCACCCATTTAAAGTACAACGACCTTGAGGCCATTGAGAGTCACATCAGCGATAAAACCTGCGCGGTCATCGTCGAGCCGGTGCAGGGTGAGGGCGGTATCATTCCCGCCGATCCGCTGTTCATGAAGCGTCTGCGCGCCTTATGCGACCAGCACCGGGCGCTGCTCATCTTCGATGAGGTGCAGACCGGGGTGGGACGCAGCGGCTCTTTGTACGCCTACATGCAGTGCCCGGTCAAACCGGACATTCTCACCACCGCCAAGGGCTTAGGCTCAGGGTTGCCCATCGGCGCGGTGTTAAGCTCCAGCGCCATCGCTGCCCATTTCGGCCCCGGCACCCACGGCTCCACCTTCGGGGGTAATGCGCTGGCCTGTGCGGTGGGCTGCTATGTGCTGCAGAAGGTGGGCAGCGAGAAATTCCTCTCCAAAGTGCGCGCAAAAGGCGAGTTGCTGCGTAATCTCCTCACAGACCTCGGGGAGCGCCACGGTGTGTTCGCGCAGGTGCGCGGGCAGGGACTGCTGCTAGGCTGCGTGCTCGCCAAACCCTACCAGGGCCAGAGCGCAAAGCTGCAGAAGCTGTGTTTCAAGCACGGTCTGCTTACCCTGGTGGCCGGGCCGGATGTGCTGAGACTGGCTCCTGCCTTAAACATCAAAAAGGCGCAGCTGCGCGAGGGGGCGGAGCTCCTGGAGCTGGCGCTGTTGGAGCTTAAAGAGGCCTGATCTCACGTACTGTTGCGATCGAGGTAAAAGATTTAACTTTTCAAGGCCTTTATAAGGTCAACACCGTACGTGTGAGTGCCGATCTCCATGTTAGAATCAAGCCATGACTGACATATGGAGATTACAATGATTAAAACCTTTCATGTGTTTTCTGCCGCAGTGGTGGCGGCAGGAACGGCGGCGGCGCTGACCTTCGGGCTAGGTTCCTTCTCTGAGGCTTACGCCGACAACACCTATACCATTGCCGGGGTGGGCAAACACGGCAGTCCTTGGTTCGTGCGTCACTTCAAGGGCGTGGCCAAGGGCGCGGAGGAAAACGGCATGAGCGCGGTCTACGCGGTGCCGCAGAACCCCACGCCTGAGGAACAGCTCAAGGTGGTGCAGGACTACGTGGATCAGGGTGTCAATGCCCTCTTGGTAGTGCCCAACAATGCTGAATCCTTAGAAGGAGTCTTCGAGCAGGCCCGTGCCAAGGGCATCGCCGTGGTAACCCAGGAGTCGCAGGGGCAGAAGAACGCCGACTATGACGTGGAACTGCTCGACAACACCAAGTTCGGCGAGCTCATGATTGACGATCTGGTCAAAAACGCCGCCCAGAAAAAAGGCTCCTACGCCATCTTCGTGGGCTCTCTGACCGTACCGGCGCACAACATGTGGGCCGATGCCGCGGTGGCCCGGCAGAAGCAGGCCTATCCCGATCTCAAGTTCATCGACAAGTTCCCGGTCTCCGAGGATCGCAACGCCTCCAGGCAGACGGCCTTGTCCTTAATCGATCAGTACCCCGATCTGCTCGGCATCATCTGTACCGGCTCGGAGGGCGCGCCGGGCGTGTCCATGGCGCTGCGCGAGAAATCCCTGGATACCAGCAAATTCGTGCTCATCGGCGTGACCACCCCCAACGTGGCGCGCAAGACCTTAAAGGACGGCTACATGACGGAGGCGGTGCTGTGGGATCCCGCCGAGGCCGCCCGGGTGCAGGCTTATGTGGCCAAGCTGGTGTTGGACGGCAAAAGTGATGAGATCAAGGAAGGCTTTGAGGTGCCGGGCTTTGGCAAGCCCGAGATCCGCGGCCGCGATCTCATCTTCAACATCCCGCTGGTCATCACCAAGGAAAACGTGGACAAATACCACTTCTAAGCGCGACCGGGGCGCCTGAGTGGGCGTCTTGAACACGTGCGTTCAAAAGCTTTCAGCCCGGGCAGGTCCCGGGTTTTTGCTGGGGCTTTCGGAAGATTTTTGCTCCTTAACTGCTAAAAAAAGTAAGTTAGGGAGTAAAAATCCTGCGCTGACGGAGTACTGCAGGTTCAAGTGGTGAGAATGAATGGTGGATTGGTTGCTCTGGGATTGATGCTCTCAGTGCTCCTGAAGAGGCCCTATGGAAAGAGCGCTTATGATTGGCAGAGAGGCAGAGCTTGCCTTATTGCAGCGCCGCCTCAACTCGCCTGTTTCTGAGTTTGTGGCCGTTTACGGCCGCCGCGGGGTGGGCAAGACCTACCTCGTACACCAGCTGCTCGGGGAGCGGCCGGATTTTGAGTATACCGGCAGTTGCCGGGCCGGCGCCCGGGTGCAACTTAAGCAGTTTCACGCCGCGCTGAAACGCCGCGGCGGAGGTGACACTAAAATCCCGCAGAGTTGGTTTGAGGCTTTTTCTGAGCTCAAACAATACCTCTTAGGCTTAGGCAAGGACAAGGTGGTAGTGTTCTTAGATGAACTGCCCTGGATGGCTACGGCCAAAAGCTCATTTAAGGCGGCGCTTGCCTACTTTTGGAATGGCTGGAACAGCAACAGGACTCTCCTCAAACTGGTGGCATGCGGCTCTTCGATCACCTGGATGACAGACAAATTGCTCGGCGATCCCGGCGGTCTGTACGGCAGAGTCAGTCGCGCCATTTACCTGGCGCCCTTTACCCTGAGGGAGACCGAGCTTTATCTCAACGAGGTCAAAGGACTGCACTATGGCCGCGAGCAGGTGCTGGAGTGCTACCTGAGTTTAGGCGGGATCCCCTATTATCTTGAGCAGCTTAAAGCAGGAAAGTCGCTTGAGCACAACCTTGGGGCGCTGTTTGGGACCGGGCACTCCCCGCTTGGGGAGGAATTTGAGTTTCTATACCGCAGCTTGTTCAGGAACAGTAACAAGTACCTAAAAGTGGTGGAGTATCTGGCCCGCAGCCTGTCAGGACGCAGCCGCGAGGAGATTGCCCGGGCGTGCCGGCTTACGGGAGGTGAGCTCAGCATCTTAGCTAAGCTGTGCAAGGAGGATTTCCTCAGAGCCTTTTTGGTGCCCTATAAAAAAGAGCGCGGTCGCATCTACCATTTGTGCGATCAGCTCTCGTTGTTTTACCTCAGCCAGGTCAAAGCTGAGAGGAGCAGCGCCGCTAATTTCCGGATGTCGATCTCACAGAGCGATCCTAAGGAGGCCTGGGCTGACTATGCCTTCACGCAGGTGTGCCTGCAGCATCTGCCTCAGATCAGGCAGGCACTGGGCATTACCGGTGTGCTAAGCAAGGTCTATGCCTGGTCGGTACCGGCACCAAAAGATGAGACTGGCAGCGTGAGCAGCGCCACGCAACCGGCTCTCATCATCGACAGAGCCGATTCGGTGATGAATTTTTGTGAAATGAAGTACTCTCATGATGAATACGGCATTGATACCGCCTCTGAGCGCAGCTTGCGAGAGCGGATGGCACAGTTCAGGCGGTCGGTGTCCGGCAAAAAGACCGTGCGCTGCACCTTGATCACGCCTTACGGAGTCAGACAGGATGAGCACAGCGCTTTGGTGGCCGCTCAGGTACTGCTCGATGATCTTTTCTGCGAAGTTAAGCCCCTATGATGAGGGCAACGCTGTTGTGCTCAATAGTCAGCGCCGCAGTGGGGCGAAAACAGCCCGGAGTCTGCCATGTCAAGGAGCCCACCCGGGACAGCAGAAGAATGACAGCAGGGCAGTCTGCGGGCCTTACGGCGGGGGGCTTGGTTACAGAAGCATTTTATAGCCGGACTGCCTGAAAAGATGTACGGAGCAACGATTTTTCACGGTTCCAACGCTGAAGTGGCCATGCCACGTCTGCCGCAGCACGGGCAGTACCGCGACTTTGGCTACGGCTTTTACTGCACCCACGACGAACAAAGCTCCCGGCGCCGGGCGCTTACCCGCCGGGGATCTTCGGTATTAAACAGTTATACCTACAGCGAAAATCCTCAGCTCAAGCTTAAAATCTTCTCTGAGATGACGGACGAATGGCTGGATTTTGTGGCCGCCTGCCGCCTGGGTACCCCTCACCGGTTCGATGTGGTGGCAGGTCCTATGGCTGATGATCAGATCTGGAACTATGTGGAGGCGCTCCTCGCAGGCAGGATAAGCAGGGCTGCTTTTTGGGAATTGGCCAAATTCAATCATCCCACCCATCAGCTGGCCTTCTGCACTGAACTCTCCTTGCAGACTCTGTCCTTCACAGGGAGCGTTGCTCTATGAAAAACAAATACTTTCCCGAAGAAGAGATCCAGGAAGATGATCTGTATTTTCTCTGCTATATGATTGAACGGGTAGCCCGTCAACTGCACCAGAAAAACCGCTATGTGGTCAATGCCCTGGGGCAGGATGCCCTGTACCATCTGCTCAGTGTGGCGCAGGTGCTGCACAGTGCCAACCCCTTGCAGGTAGAGCAGGACTGGATCGCCGATTATAAGTTGCAGCACGGTGATTTTGATTTCACGGTCGTGGACCGTACTTTGGCCACGAGAATACCTACCGCCTTGGAAATGGGGGATGTCTATCGCCGGTTGATCGTGGATACCTTAGGCTTTCGGGAGAATTACGTGGAGGGGATCCTGCGCGTCTACAACGCTGAGATCTGCGAGGTAATAGACAATTACAACTGCAGCGCCTTTTATGAGCCGCGCTATCTCATCGCCAGAGCCTACCAGGAGGGCGGATTTTAGGGGGGTGATCCGAAAAATTGGGTGCTGCCCGACGGCCTGGTGCAGAGAGCGGCATATTTCCATGCCACGGAGATGAGTGCGGTCATAATGGGTAAACCCGGAGCCGCAATTTAAGCGTGGCACGCGGGGCTGAGTCTGGCGCTTGCCAAGGCCTGGGCGTATCCTCTGATCTGGCAGGGCCGGGGGATGCTCTCTGCCAACCCAGGTGAACGGCAGCCTGAGTTAGGGCTTGGGCAGGGACAGGGCGTGAAAAAGGCCGCGGTTTTAGATAAAACCGCTCTGCCGGAGGATTGAGAGAGTAAGGAGCGATGTTTATGCACGGAACGGATAAATGTGATAAGTGCGGCAGCACGGATCTCTATGAGACCAAACATCTGCCGCCCCCGCCTGATGCCGGGGTGTTTACCAGGTTGTTTGCGGCAGTGCGCGGCAGCGGTATTGGCAGTGCTCCGCGCTCGCGCTGGGGCCGGGTGTACGTGGTATGCCGCAACTGCGGGCATGTGTGCTCGGTGATGCAGGTCATGTGAGATTGAATAACTGTCACTCAGAGCTAAGTGACGACCTGCCTTCGTATTGCTCAAGCTTGACTGCAGGATCAGGGACAGCCTGGACAGGGCAGGTGCCACCGGGCTCTGTTCTCGCCTTGGCAGCATAATGCGTTAGAATAAAAGCAGAGCCTTAAACTTACGGAGGATCTGCCATGGGCGTACCCATTCTGAGTAAAGAGGAAATATTCCGCCTGCCGCAGGGCACTACCGGTTTTCCGCAGATGAAGCTGCGCCATAAAATCTATGTTGACAAAACCGCTTTGATATACGACATCGCAGGCGGTGATGCTCCCTGCTTTCTCTCAAGGCCCAAACGCTTTGGCAAGTCACTTTTGGTTTCAACCCTGGAGTCTTTGTTCTCCCAAGGTCTGAAGGACTTTGAGGGCCTGGCCATCGAAAAGCTCTGGCATGAGGATAGGACCTACAAGGTCGTGCATCTGGATTTCTCGCTTTACGCCGACATGAGTGTAGAGGATCTCAAACTCTACTTAAGCCGCGATCTGGCCGATCTACTCTCTGCATTCAAAACCGTGTCCGTTCTGGACGAGCTGGGGCGTCCTACTCAACCGGGAGCCCTGCTCAATCAGATTTGCGCCAATGACGCCGTGCCGGTCTCCTCTTTGGTACTGCTGGTCGATGAATACGATGCTCCCATCACTCATCACCTGGATGATCCCGTCATGAGGGAGGCGATTGTGGGCGTCATCAACGGCTTTTTCGCGGCCGTAAAGAAATGCCAGATCTGTTTTCGCTTCATCTTTGTCACCGGCATCACCAGGATTGCCCACGTCAGTCTGTTCTCGGTCTTCAACAACCTCAAAGAGCTGACGCTCTCCGGTGAC
>JAFUGP010000015.1 GCA_017469335.1 Succinivibrio sp.
AAATTCAAGTATTGATTTTTAAGAAAAAAGCAACCTTAGAAATCTGTCAGATATTTTTCCAAGTTTTTAAAGAACGATACTGTTGTTAAAACAGCATGCTAGGACCGGTTTTGGCCCCCGCATTTAAGTGGGAAAGTAAAGAGCGCTCCTGTTGCCCGCATAGCGGTCGTGGGAGGATTACCGGAGTGCTCTGCCGTGAGCTTTTTGGAGCAATAAGAGTAGATGGCCATGCCCACCGACAGCGCGCCTAAAATCATACGCGCCACCTGCTCGGGCACCAGACTGACCAGATAGGTGCCGGCCACCACCCCCGGTACCCCCAACAAGAGCAGGACCAACGAGATCTCGCGGTTTAACGAGCCGGTGCCGCGACGTCTGACGAGGTTGCCCAGGCTGATGAGCAGCATGCCGGATTTATGGGTGCCCAGGGCCACCATATAGGGCAGTCCCAACAGCACCAGCACCGGCAGCAAAATAAGCCCGCCGCCTCCGCCTGAGACCGAGGCAAGCAGACTGGCCAATCCCGAGAAGAACAAGAGCAGCAGCTGCTCGGTGATGATCCCAACGAAGTCACTCATACACGTTTGTTTACCTCAGACAAAGTTCTGACAGGCTTCCACCCTCCAAGTCCCGGAAGGCATCAGCATGCCCTGAGAAAGTCTCAGCCCCGGGTTATTCTCTCCTCCCCCCTGAACATAGCACGCAGGCATGCGGCGATCATCAATACTGCCTAAGAAAACTTATGCCCCACCCAAGGTACCCGCCGCCTGTCAGAGCCCCACCGGTGCAGTGACGCCACCGCTCACCACCCACCACTGCCGTCTGCGGTGCTTTATTTCCAAGCATCAGGCCGATTTTTGTTACAATTTCGCTCTATAGAGGTGAAGTAACCATGACCGCAAGAAACGTTGTCTTTTATCCCGATCCCGATCTGCGGGCGCCTAACCGCCCGGTCACCGAGTTTAACGCCGAGCTTGAAACTCTGACCTCGGATATGCTGGAGACCATGTATGCCCATGACGGCATCGGTCTGGCCGCACCGCAGATAGGTGTGCACCAGAATGTGGTGGTGATAGATATCCCCGAGGAGGACGGCTCGCAGGGCAAGCATCAGCTGATCCTGATAAACCCCCGCATCACCGAGCTTGCAGGCGAGGAAGTGGAGTCCGAGGAGGGCTGCCTTTCGGTACCTGAATACCGCGACAAGGTCACGCGCCACAGCATCTGCAGCGTCAGCTATCAGGATCTGGAGGGTAAGGAGCAGAGCATCGAGAAGGCCGAGGGGCTGCTGGCCATCTGCCTGCAGCACGAGCTTGACCATCTGCAAGGCAAAGTGTTCGTGGATTATCTCTCCAGGCTCAAGCGCAGCCGTCTGCAGAAAAAATACGCCAAACTGCTTCAGGATAAGCACTGAGCTATGCCACGTCTTATTTTTGCCGGCACCCCGCCCTTTGCCGCCGCGCACCTGCAGGGCCTGTTGGATTTGGGACTGCGCCCGGTGGCGGTCTACACTCAGCCCGATCGTCCCGCCGGACGGGGCAAACACCTCACGCCCTCGGCGGTTAAAACGCTGGCCGCAGCGCAGGAGCTGGAGGTACGTACCCCGCTTGATTTCAAGGATCCCAAGGAGGTGGCCGCTCTGGCCGAGCTCCAGGCCGATCTCATGGTGGTGGTGGCCTACGGGCTGATCCTGCCCGAGGCGGTGCTGCAGGCCCCGCGTCTGGGCGCCATCAACGTGCACGCCTCGCTGCTGCCCTTATATCGCGGCGCCGCCCCCATTCAGAGGGCCCTGTTGGAGGGTCAGCCCCACACCGGTGTGAGCATCATGCAGTTGGAAAGCCGCCTGGACGCTGGCCCCGTATTTGCCCGGCGTTCTTTGCCCATCAGCTCGGAGGACACCTCCCAAAGTCTCTTTGACAAGTTACAAAATTTGGGCGTGCAACTGCTTAAGGAAACCCTGGAGCCTATCCTCTCAGGAGAGCTTAAGGCCCGGGCGCAGGATGAGAGCGCGGCCACCTACGCGGCCAAATTTGACAAAACTCTCGCCCCGCTTGATTTTACCCACGACTCCCGCAGTCTTGACCTGCAGATCCGCGCCACCATCCCCTGGCCGGTGGCCACCGCCACCTTGGAGGGGATCACCTATAAAATCTTCAAGGCCCGGCCGCTTGGCGAGGATGAGCTCGTGCAGCGCGAGCACAGTTACGCAGCGGCTGCCCCCGGCACCATCTTGGGCGTGCAGGACGAGGGTCTTTGGGTGCGCTGCGGGCAGGGCGCCCTGGCATTGGAGATCCTGCAGGCCCCGGGCAAGAAGCCGCTTAACGCGGCGGTGGCTGCCCGTACCCAGGCGCAGCGTTTTGCGCAAGGAAAGCGTTTTGACTGATCACGTACTGCACTTAAAAAAAGGCCCCATCAAAAAGGGGCACGCGCACCCGGCAGGAGGGAGTGAGCACGACCGCCTGAAAACAGGTGGCTCAGCTCACGGCCCGCGCCCTGCGCCGCAGGCGCGACCAAAGACAGATCAGAGATCTGTAGCACCCAGCGCCGCGGCCTCATCCTCGGTGCGTGAGGCGGACGGAGCGGCGACCCGCGCCGCGGCGGCGCTGTGCGTGGCCGGTGTGGAAAACGGCCGCTCCTTAAGTGATGAGCTGCCTGCGCAGGTACGCAACTTAGACCCCCGGGATAAGGCCTTCGTGCAGAGCATGGTGTTTGGCGTGCTCAGGCACAAACGCCTGTTGGGCGCCACGCTGCACCGGCTCTTGGAGCACAAACTGGAAAAACGCAATGACCGCGCCCGCGCTCTGCTCTTGGTGGGGCTGTATCAGCTCTCCTCGATGCGCGTGCCGCCGCATGCGGCGGTAGCCGCCACGGTAGGCGCGAGCAAATTATGCGGCTGCGCGCCGCTTGCGGGACTTATCAACGCCGTGCTGCGCCGTTTTGACCGCGAAGGAGCCCTGCTCGCCGAGCCTGCCTCCGAGGCGGAGCGTTACTCCTTTCCCGACTGGCTCCATAACTCTTTGGTTGCCGATTATGGTGTAAGTGAGACCGCTCAAATCATGGCCTGCAGCAACGAGCAGGCCCCCATGTGGCTGAGAGTGGAAAACTCCCGCTTAAGTACGCCAGATTACTTAAAGATGCTGGATGAGGCAGGACTGCAGTACGAGACCAGCCCCTTATGCGCCGGCGCGGTTAAGCTCAAAGAGCCCGTGAACGTGCCGCAGCTGCCGGGCTTTGCCTCCGGGCTGGTAAGCGTGCAGGACCTAGCCTCGCAGCTGGCCGCGCCGCTGCTTGCCGAGGGCCTTGACGCAGAGAGCAGCTGCCGTCTGCTTGATGCCTGTGCCGCACCCGGGGGCAAGAGCTCCCATCTTTTGGACCTGCTGCCTCAGGCGCAGCTTACCTGCGCCGATGTGGAACCTGAGCGCGTTGGGAGATTAGAGGAGCAATTGCAGCGTCTTAAGCGCCACGCTCAGGTGCTCTGCGCCGATCTCAGCGATGTGAGTGTGCTGCCGGGGCAGACCTTTGAGCGCATTTTATTGGATGCTCCCTGCTCAGGCAGCGGCGTGATCCGCCGGCACCCGGACATCAAATGGCTGCGCCGCCAAAGCGATCTGCCGGTGCTGGTGGAAAACCAACGCGCGTTACTGGAGGCTGCCGCCTTGCGCCTTGAAACAGGCGGAGTTCTGCTCTATACCACCTGCTCTGTTTTTCCGCAGGAGAACCTCAAGCAGATAGAATGGCTGCTGCACTCCCACCCCGAGTTTGAGCCCTGGCCTTTTGTTTTAGGGCAGAGTGAGGGCTATGCCGTGCAGCGCCTGCCCGGTCAGGATGAAGGCGATGGGTTTTTCTACGCCAGGCTGCGCAAACGAGGATAACTTCAGGTGAAGATCATCATCATCGGCGCCGGCAACGTCGGCATTGAACTGGCCAGGTACCTGGTAGACGCCGG
This sequence comes from Succinivibrio sp., assembly GCA_017469335.1. Taxonomy (GTDB): domain Bacteria; phylum Pseudomonadota; class Gammaproteobacteria; order Enterobacterales; family Succinivibrionaceae; genus Succinivibrio. The sequence continues at coordinate 3,947 of JAFUGP010000015.1, forward strand.
ACATGCGGTGACCCTGGTGGACAATCCCGGGGAGGCACTCTCGCAGATTGCCAGCCGTATTGACCTCAGGGTAGTACAGGGCAATCCCTCCTCGCCGGCGGTGCTGCGCAACGCCGGGGCGGAGAACACCGAACTCTTGGTGGCGGTGACCGGCGATGACGAAACCAACATCACCGCCTGCTGCGTGGGCGCCTTTTTGTTTCGCATCCCGCGCAAGATAGCCCGCATCCGCTCGGCCGATTACCTGCAGGAGTCCGAGATGCTGTTCGGGGAGGGCGGCATTCCCATCGATCACATCATCTCCCCCGAACATCTCATCACCGAGCACATCCTCGATCTCATCAATCTGCGCGGGGCCGGCGCCGTGGCCGGCTTCTTCAACGGCGCGGCGGTGGTAGTGTCAGCACGCTGTCGCGAAGGCGGCAAACTGGTGGGACAGGAGATCAAAAAGTTTGAGGGTTTTGACGGTGCCGCCTCCGTCCTGGCGGTCTACCGCGACGGCAAAAAGCTTACCGCGCACCACAGCGAGAGCTTCGTCCCCGGCGATGAGGTCATTTTCTGCTGTACCCGTACCCGTGCCTTAAGTCAGCTCTCCGCGCTGCTGCCCTTAAGCCCCGGCGGACGTTATGTGACCATCGCAGGCGGTTCGCATATCGCCGACGCCCTGGCCAAACAGCTCAGTGAGCGCTTTCACATCAAGCTCATCGAACAGAACGCCGAGCGGGCCGCGCGTACCGCCGAGCGGCTGCGCGACACCGAGGTGGAAGTCTACAACGCCGATCCGGCCAGCACCGATTTCATGCGCGAGGAGCATTTGGGCAGCGCCGATCTCTACATCGCCGCCACGTTAAGCGATGAGACCAATATCATGTCCTCACTGGTCCTAAGCCGCCTGCACAAGGTGCGCACCATCGCGGTCATTCGCGGGCAGGGCTACTCTGATCTGGCCCAGAGTGCCGAGGAGGAAATCGACACCATTATCTCGCCTAACGAGGCCACCATCTCGGCGCTGCTCTCCACGGTCAGGCAGGAGGGCGTGGAAAACATGCGCCTGTTCAGACGCGGCCGCTCCGAGGCCATCGAGCTTAAGATTGAAGGCTCTCGGCTGGGCTCGCGCGTGGTGGGGCGCAAGGCGGTCAATCTCACTCTGCCCGACGGCGTGACCTTGGGACTGGTGTGGCGGGAGCGCAAGTTCCTGCGCATCGATGACAATCTGGTGTTTGAGGACGGCGATCACGTCATCGCCTATTTGGACGATCACCACAGCATGCGCGCACTGGTCAGGCTGTTCCGTCCTCTCTCTTTCTGGCTGCCCAAATGGTAGTGGATTTTCGCCTCGTCTTAAAACTGCTGGGTCAGGCGCTGGTGGCGGTGGGCTGCCTGAGCTTTATCCCCATGGCCTATGCCTATTTCAACGAGCTGCCGGGCGGCTACGAGTTCGGGCTGACCGGACTGGTCACGGTGGGCGCAGGTGTGCTGCTTACACGCTCGCGCAGCAGTTCCCAGGCCGGAGCCTCCATCCGCGAGCTGTTCTTGTTCACCGCGCTGCTGTGGATCACCATCACCCTCATGGCGGCAGTGCCGCTGTACCTGTTAGTTCCCGATCTCAGTGCCGGCGGGGCGCTCTTTGAGAGCGCCTCGGGACTTTCCACCACCGGCGCCACGGTACTGGACAAGTTGGAGAGCAGACCGCAGAGCGTGCTGCTGTGGCGCTCGCTGCTGCAGTTCATCGGGGGCATCGGCTTCGTGGTCATTGCCGTGGCCGTGCTGCCCAACGCCGCGATGGGCGGTATGAACCTGTTCAAGACCGAGTCCTCCTCCTTTGACGGCTCCAGCAAGATCACCCCTCACGTCAAGACCATGGCGCTGAGCTTTCTGCTGTGGTATCTGCTCACGCTGGTACTGTGCTCGTTTTTATATATCTTAGGCGGTTTCGACACCTTCGTGGCCATCAACGCGGCCATGTGCACGGTCTCCACCGGCGGCATGATGCCTCTGGACGCCTCCATGAACGGCGCCTCGCCCTTCATTCAGTACACCGCCATTGTGTTCATGTTCTTAGGCAGCCTGCCCTTCATGCTCATCATCGGCTCCATCTTCGGCTCTTTCAGCACGCTGCTGCGCGATCAGCAGGTGCGCGGCTTCTGCGTGCTGGCTCTGGCGCTGACGCTGGCGGTCTATCTCGCACTGATCCTCATCAACGGCTATGATCCGGAGCGGGCACTGCGCGTGGCGCTGTTCAACGTGATCTCCATTATCTCCTCCACCGGCTTTGCCCTGGAGGACTTCTCGCAGTGGAACCGTTTTGCCACCGCTTTGTTCTTTATCGTGCTGGCCTTGGGCGGCTGTTCGGGTTCCACCGCCGGCGGCATTAAGATCTTCCGCATGCAGATCTGCTTTTCGATGTTCAAGGCGCAGTTGGTCAAGACCATCCATCCCCATCAGATCATCGAGCCGCGCTTCAATCACAAGGTTATCGACTCCGAGACCCTGCGCTCGGTGATCACCTACCTGGTGGCCTATGTGATGGTCACCATGCTGTCGGCTGCTCTGGCCTCCTGTCTGGGATTGGAACTGCTCGATGCCATCTCGGCCACCACCACCTGCCTGTCCAACATCGGCCCGGTCATAGGTCAGGCCTTAACTCCCTCGGGCAACTTCAGCGCGCTCTCCGACTCGCTGCACGTGCTCTTTGCCTGCGACATGATCATCGGTCGTCTGGAGATCCTGCCGGTGCTGCTGTGTCTGACCAGGCTGTTCTGGCGGCGGTAGGAAAGAGAGGGGCAGACGGCCCCCCATAACTTTCAGCCCAGGGTCGGGCACATGTGGTGTCACTGTTTTGAAAGGAGTATCATACCGTGCCATGCAATGTCAGAGACCTCCACTGTCAGGTGCCGGATTGGTTCTGACACTACTGATTAATCAGCCGCTCTGAAGCCCCGGCCCGACCCAACCGGATTTCAGGTATGAAACAAGACCACAGTACACTCAAGACGCTGTACGCCGCCTTCCCCTCCACCATTCCCATCATGACGGCCTTTCTCTTTTTGGGGCTGACCTACGGAGTATTGGTCAATGTCAGCGGCTTCCCCTGGTACTACGCCACACTGATGGCCCTGACCATCTTCGCCGGCAGCGTGGAGTTTTTGTGCGTGCACTGGCTTATCATGCCTTTTCACCCGCTGCAGGTATTCGCCCTGACCCTGATGGTCAATGCCCGCCACCTGTTCTACGGCATTTCCATGCTCGATCGCTACAAGGGAACCGGCTGGCGCAAGCTCTATCTCATCTTCGGCCTGTGCGATGAGACTTTCTCCATCAACTACACCATCGAGCCTCCCGCAGGAATCGACCGTACCTCTTTCATGACCGCAGTCACCGCGCTCAATCAGTCCTATTGGGTGGTGGGGGCCACGGCAGGCGGTTTGTTTGGCTCCTATCTGACCTTCAACATGCAGGGCCTGGGCTTTGTGCTGACGGCCATGTTCGTGGTGATCTTCCTGGAGCAGTGGCTCAAACAGAAAAACCGTGCCGCCGCCTACGTGGGCTTTGGCGTGTCGCTAATCTGTCTTTTGGCCTTTGGTTCAGAGCAGTTCATCATCCCCACCATGTTGGGGATCCTGGGAGTGCTGACCTTACTGCGCCGGCCTTTAGAAGACAAGCTGCCGGCCACGCCAGGCCCTGAGAGTGAATCCGGCGCTGCCCACTCCCGGGTGAATGTTAAGGAGGAGGGTAACGCATGACCCAGACCCTGACCGAGCAGGTACTCACCATCCTCTCCTGTGTGGCAGCCACCATGCTGACACGTTTCATCCCCTTTTTGCTGTTCCCGCCGGGGCGGCCTACCCCAGCCTATATCCAGTACCTGGGCCGCCATCTGCCGCTGGCGGTGTTTGCCTTGCTCGTAGTCTACTGCTTAAGGCAGGTTGACCCGCTTATGGCCCCCTACGGAACGCCGGAGCTGTTGGGCATTGCCATCACCGTTGCGCTGCATCTGTGGCTGCGCCAGATGCTTATCTCCATAGCGGGCGGCACCATTGCCTATATGCTGCTGGTGCAGTGGGTGTTCAGCTGAAGATCGGCAACAGAACAAAGTGAAAGCGCGCCTGCAGATTCAGGTGAAGACAGATCTGTTCTGAATTTTGGAACTTAAGTGAGGTATCGCTCCTGCGCCACTTAGTTAAGCGCCCTCAGAGATCGGGCCTGTGTGACGGCCTGACAGGCTGGTACAGTTGGAAAATTTAGCCGGGCAGATTGTCGCTCTCAGGCAACCACGGTCTCGAATTTCACTATCTCCCGCTTGGGAGTGCTGATCACTACCGCCACCTTGATCAGCCTTTTTACCGGCAGGATCTCCCCATAACGTTGATCTTTAAGCTGACTGACGGCATCCTCCAGTGCCGCAGCCTCGGCCGCCTCTGTCTTGGTGCGGGCGAGCTTAAACTCAAAGACATAGCGCAGCGCCGGTGTCTCTACCACCAGATCGCAGCGGCCCTGGGCGCTGATGACCTCGGCCTTGGCGGACAGAGCACTTAAAGTCAGCACCAGCCTTATTACATCCCGGCACATGGCCTCGTACTTGAACAGAACGGCAGCGTCGTAGCCAAAGCTGTTGAGTGCGTGATTAAAAATTACCCTGATTTTGCCCAGATCTTCCTGAGCGAAGAACCGCGCGGCACTCTGACAGGCGTTAATCACGTCAACGTCAATCGGCTTGTCTCTGACCTCTTCTAGGTACAGCGCTGCCAAATTGCTGTTCACCTCAAGGTTAGGTGGCATTAATCTCAGCATTGGCACGCCGTCAGCATCCGGCACCTCACGGATGGTGAGATATCCGGTCTGAAACAGCAGCACGGCAGGGGGAATTTCAAAGTAGTCGTAGCTTACAGAGAGTTGGCGTCGGTCAAAAGGCAATGACTCTAGCCGCCTATAGGGTTCGGTAGGTACCTGCCCTGCCTCGGGCGCTTGCGCCTGCTCTTTGGCAAGCGCATGACGCAGGTATTTGATCACCAAGGTGGGAAACAGGCCGCCGCTTTCATACCAGTAGCTGCGATATCCCCGCTTGGGATAGCGCATAAAATTGAGAATTGACCAGGGGTTGTAAACCTGATCCTCGCTCTCATCGCTCAGCCTGAAACTGTCATAATTAAGCCGCAACCCCTCGTAGATTAGATCCTTAGTACACGCAAGTTGCACAGCGGCATCCGCCACATATTCGTCAAAATACTCCCGCAGTTCGGCACCGGTATACCCCAGCAGCGTGGCATAAGCACCGTTTAAACTAAGATCATCTAAGTTGTTGAGCTGTGAGAAAATGGAGGTATGAGAAAATCTGGAGATGCCGGTGATGAAGATAAAGCGAAAGGCACCCTGACATTCTTTGACTTTGCCAAAGAAGTTTTGCAGATAACTGCGAAAAGCCTCAAAACGCGGTTTGTTACCCAGCGCATGGGAGAGGGCGTAATCATATTCATCGACCAACAACACCAACTCCCCCCAGCACTCCTGCGCCACTCGCTCTAAAAGTTGTGCTGCCGTATAATCTGACCAATTATCCTGAAAAGTAACACCATGTAACGCGGCAAAATCGCGGATTTTGTCCCTCAATACACGATCAAGCTCTGCCACCGGAGTCTCACTGCCCATCTCACCGGAGAAATCTATCTTAAGTACCCGGTAGGTCTTATCCTCCTGCCACAAGCTCTCCAGCTTAAGACCTTGGAAATACTTGGTGCCGTCCTTGAACAAGGACTCGAAAGTGGAGAGCAACAGACTCTTGCCAAAACGCCTGGGTCTTGACAAAAAAAAGGGAGAGCGCATCTTGGCGATACTGGCAACCAGGTCAGTTTTATCCACGTAAATCAAACCGGCGTCACGCAAAGTCTTAAAACTACTCTGCCCCAAAGGCAACAAACTTGTTTCCGCCATGGTATTTCTCCTGTTGCCAGAAGCAATACTCACACCCTCCCGCTCGTACCGACGGCAGCTAGGACTGCTTGTGCTGGGGATATGTGTAAAGCCCTGCTGTTTCTATCAGTAGTATACCCAGTAATCCACCACCAGCACCACCATCCAGGCGATATGATGGATGGAACAGCCCAACGAGGTGAACTTAAGCTCCGGAGCTATCTTGGCACCGTCGCGCACGTTTTTTACCGCGCGGATGGTGGAGGTCAGAAGCGGCACCAAGGAAAACAGCAAAATAAAGATCTCCCAGCCTTTGTGAGAGTAGAAGCAGGCTGCGCAGGAGGTCAGCGTAACGGCGGTGAAAAGCCCCAGCAGATAGCCCGCCGAAGCCTTATAGCTCATGCGCGCGGCCAAGGTGCGTTTGCCCGAGAGCCGATCCTCATCCACATCGCGCATGGCGTTGACATGCAGCACCATCACCGAGCCGCAGCCGGCGCTGAAGGCCAGCAAAAAGGTATCGGGGTACATGTCAAAGCCTCCGCCGGAGGCCGAGGTAATCAGCAGCTGCGAGCCGATGACCGCCACACAGCCAAAGAAAACCAGCACGAACAGATCGCCCAAACCTTTGCGTCCGTAGGCAAAGCCCATGGTATAAAACAGCGCCGCCAGAATGGAGAGGGCCCCCAAGAACACGAACCAGGCCAGCACCTGAATGTTGTTGCCCACGGCCAGAAACAGGGCAATAAGTCCCGAGAGCACGCACAGCAAAATCACCGTGGCCATGCCCTTGCGCAGCTGACTTAGGGAGATGGCGCCCGTCATCACCGCCCGGATGGGACCTAAACGTTTTTCACCATCGGATTTAGCGTAGGCGTCGCCGTAATCATTGGCAAAATTACTCACCACCTGCAGCAGCACCCCGGTCACCACCACAAAAAAAGCCGTGATGACCGTGTATAAAGTCACCTCACCGTAGTAAAAGCCCAGCGCGCAGCCTAAAGCGCAGTTAGTGGAGCCCAACAGCAAAGTCTGGGGTCTGGCCTCGTCAATCCAGTCATGGAACATCTGTCTATCCTCCGTCAGAGTCCGGCAGCACCCGGGTGAGCACGGCTCTGGCTTTGAGTGCCATTCTAACAAATATACTGTGCTTTAGGCCCGATACCCGCCATAGCCCGGAGGGGGTAAGTGCAGGTGCTGTGCTACACTTGCCTTTAAGACCAAGCCGGTTTCGTCCCGGTGTATTCATCAAAGTTTTTTACTGTATAACATGAGGTTGACATGCTCTCTAAATACCGCCCCCTGTTTGAACCCCTGGCACTTAACAACGGTGTGACCGTCCACAACCGCCTGGCAGCCGCGCCTTTGACGCTGTTCTCCTCCAACCCCGACGGCTCGGTCAGCGACGGCGAGCGCATGTTTTTAACCACCCACAGCGAGCGCATCGGCCTGTATATTTTAGGCGCCACACTGGTGCAGCCTGACGGACAGGCCTTTGCCACGCAGCCGCGGGCCATCTCAGAAGCTGACCTGGATGCCCTTGCAGAGCGGGCCGTCTTAGTCAAACAAGGCGGCGGCAAAGCGGTGCTGCAGATCCATCACGGCGGCGCTCAGGCACTGCCCGAGCTCACCGGCACTGTCCCCAGCGTACCCAGCGCCCTGCAGGATGGGCAGCATGAGATGAGCGCTGAGGAGGTAACTGCCCTCATAGAGTCCTTCGGGCGCGCCACCGAGCTGGCGATCCGCGCAGGCTTTGACGGTGTGGAGATCCACGGCGCCAACAACTATATCCTGCAGCAGTTTTATTCGGCAGCCACCAACCACCGCCAGGATGAGTGGGGCGGCTCACCAGAAAAACGCCTGCGTTTTCCGCTCGCGGTGGTGGATACCGTCTGCGCGGCCCGGGCCAAATTACAGCGTCCTGACTTTATCGTCGGTTACCGGCTCTCTCCCGAGGAACCCGGTGAGGAGGGACTTACCATGACCGAGACTTTGGATCTGGTAGAGGCCTTATGCGGCAAACCGCTGCAGTATCTGCATATCTCACTGTGGGATTTCTACAAGAAAGCCAGGCGCGGCAAGGGTGCCGGCGAGCCCAGGCTCAAGCTTATCCATGACCAGATTGCCGGCCGTCTGCCGCTTATAGGCGTAGGCAATCTCTTTAATGCCGACGATCTGGTGGCAGCCTTAAACAGCGGTCGTTGCGAGTTTGTGGCTCTGGGCAAGAGTCTGATGATCAACCCCAGAATTGCCACCTTGATTTACGAAGGCCGCGAGAGCGAGCTCATCGGTGAGCTTGATCCGCACACGCCCGGCCACTACGGCATACCGCAACCGCTGTGGGAGATGTGTGTCAAGGGAGGAGCTTGGCTGCCGCCGGTCAAAGGTCTGCCCCACCAGAACCTGGATCTTTAAGCTGCCAAAACCATGTCGTCCACTGCCATCTATGCGGTGAGCCGATGATCTCCGGTGAAGGCAGTGTAACACAACGCAAAAGCCCCAGGCTGCTGCTCTTGCAGCCTGCAACAGCAGGCAAAGACCTGCTGTTGTATGAAGCAAACCTAAAGAGCAGCCCGCAACGTCCTGCATCTGCCGCTAAGGGTTTTGGATCCCCGGTGCCCAGGCGCAGGCTAAAGGCCCTTACCTAAGTCAGAGCGGGCATGGTTGTACTCGTCAAAGCGCGGGGCACCGTCTATGTAATGCAACTTAAGGGCAGGCACTTTCTGATGCAATACAGCATATGCCTTAGGTGCCACCCAGCCCAGCCCGCAGTGCAACAGCACCGGCCGATCCGTGGGGATCTCCCGGTAGCGCTCAGCCATCTCGTTCCAGGGTATGTTCAGGGCTCCCACAAAGCTTTTGTCGATATAGCGCATCTCGCGGGTGTCCACAATCACCAGATCCTCTGTGGCAAGCATGTAGTTAAGCGCCGTTTCGGGATCCATGGCTCCGGCCTCTGCAGCCGCGCTCAGTGCGGGTGCTGCCGAGGAGAGCAGAAAGCCCATAGCTACCGCACAGACGACGGCACCGAGCCCTCTGCTAATCTTGAACATCATTTTCAATCTCCTTGATAAGGCGGGCAGGCACCCCGCCCACTACGCTATTGTCCGGCACGTCATGCGTCACCACCGCCCCCGGCGGCCACCTCCATATTGGAGCCAATGGTAACCCCTGGCAGGACACGGCACAGGCTCCTATCCAGACATCATTGCCAATGCTCACCTCGTGAGCTTGCCCCCAATGACGGCGCCGGCCCTGAGGGGAAAGAGGATGACCCACGGTAATGATGCTGGCATTAGGTCCTATCATCACGTGATCACCGATGGTGATGGGGTCTATATCCAGCATAGCTCATGGTAATTGGCCAAAAAGTCGTTTCCCACGCGAATGTTGCGCCCGCAATTGCAGACAAAGCCGGGCAGAACGTTGGGATGCTCCCCGGCCACACCGTTACGCCGGCACAGCCCCCATTTGTTCAGTTAAAACCGTCAGGCAAAAGCGCGACGGTAGATCTCAAGGTAATCCTCGTCGGTAAGCGGCAGCGGATCAGCCGTAATGTCGCCGCCTATTACCTCGTGCACTTTGGCCGGATAAAGCTGCAGCTCCTCGGGTGTTATGCCCGAGCCGCTCATGGTAAGTCCACTGCAGCCCACCTGCTCTATGAGAGAGCTGAGAGCCTGCATGAAATCATCACCGCCCCTGGCATTGGCCACCCCCATAGCGGTTGCAAGTGAACGCATTGAATCCTCGGCTGCACCGCGCTCGGCAAAGAAGCCGTAATAGGCTTTGGCTATCATCACCAGTCCGGCGCCATGGACTAAATCGGGGTGAAAACTGCCCATGACATGCTCCATGGTGTGAGCCGAGGTGCAGAGCATGTAGTAACCGGCCAGCGAATTGGCAAGTGACATGTTGAAGCGGGCTTCACGATCACTCCCGTCTTTCACGGCCACAGGCAGGTTATGAGCAATCAGTTCCACCGCCTTCAGGGCGAACATCAAAGCCATTGGATGAGCCTTAGGGTTTATTACCGTCTCGGAAGCATGGAAAAATGCGTCCATACCCTGCCAGGCAGTAAGCTCGGGCGGCACGCTCAGCGTCAGATCACTGTCCACCACCGCCAGGGTGGGAAACATGGATGGATGAAAGATGGCCGATTTTTCCTGTACCTCGTCATTACTGATCACCGCGCCTATGTCCACCTCACTGGCCGTACCGGCGGAGGTAGTGATACAGACTATGGGCAAAGCGTCATGCTCCGGGGTACGTTTGCCGCCATGGGCACTGAGACTGTAGTCCCACAGCTTGCCGGGATTCGTGGCCATGAGAGCTATGCACTTGGCACAGTCCATGACCGAGCCGCCTCCTAAGGCCACGACAAAGTCGCAACCTCCCTCCTGGGCTGCCTTTGCGCCATCTGCCACGTTCTGAACGGTGGGATTGGCCCGGATCTGGGCAAATACCTCATGGCCAACGCCTGCCAGGTCAAGCTCCCCCAAGGTCTTATCCAGGTAACCAAAACGGCGCACGGAGCCGCCGGCCGATATGACCACCAGGGCCTTTTTACCTGGCAGGGACTGCTCGTGCAGACTGCCAAGACGACCCGCGCCGAACAGCGCCTTGACCGGGTTGAAAAAATCAAAAGAGTACATGGAAAACCTCCTGCCCTAAGGCATACTTCAAATTGGACTGTGAGTAATCTTAGGTCATCAAACGGACCGTGCCCAGTCACCAAGCTTAAGGATCTGGTATCCTTTTTTAAGGTGCACAGACTTGTGGTCAGGACCACAGCTGCTGCGGAGGCCAAAGGAGTGGAAATATGGATAGCGGTATTCTTGAGGGCGCTCTAAACACGCTGGCCGGTCGTTTTGCCGCACTCAACTGGCACTACCCGCGCGTCAGGATCTCCGACCGCAACGAGCCTTTGCTGTACTGGCCGGGAGATCCTGCGGAGGACATCATGATCTGCGTACTGAGAGGCCTAAATTTCACCGAAGTACTGCACCGTCATGGCTTTTTCTTTATCAACTATGCCTACCGGGGCGACTACGAGGCCCTAAGCGGTACGGCCGACAATCTGGTCACCATACGCGAGAACGAGTGTTACATAGGGCAGCCTTATCGAGGCTACGCACTGCGCACCCGTTCAGACTCACAGTCGGTAGTGTTGGGGGTGCTAATCCAGAGAGAGCTGTTTTTCAAAGAATTTCTGAGTACCATAGCCGCAGATAACGTCCTGCTGCACTTTTTTACCGATCCCGAACGCCATAAGACCGCCGAGGGGTACATGCGATTGTCATTTACAAATTCTCACTATGTGCGCGAACTGTTGGAGATTATGGCGGTAGAGTACGCCCGCGGCGGTGAAAGCGCACAGTTATCACTCAAGCCACTGGTCAGTGCACTGCTGCTGCAGATTGCCAGACGTCATCGGGAACAAAATGCCCCGGGAGTTGAAATGGGGGTGGCCGAGCGGCTGTTAGCCTACATAGCCATTCATCCTGAGAGCGCCTCTCTCAAGGAACTAGGACGAGTCTTCGCGCTGCACCCGGCCTACATTTCAACTCTGCTGCACCGCAAAACCGGGCAGACGTTCAGCGCTCTTTTGACTGCACAGCGCCTTACCCGGGCCAAACTGCTGCTTAAAAACAGCGATATGACCGCAGAAACTATCGCCCTTATGCTCGGCTATGCCGGCAAGGCCGCCTTTTACCGGGCCTTCCGCAGCCACTACGGACTGACACCCGGTCAGTGGCGCAGTTCAAACTCCTGACGCACCAAGGCAGTTCACCCTGCGCGCCTTGGCAGATAAAATTGATTGCTTCCCAAAGTGCAAGGTTAATTGAGTGCGCCCCCTAAAGGGTATAATGGCGTGACTTTTTCCATCTGGGGACGCCTGGGAGCCCATCATGCTATTTGACAACGAAGCCCTCAAATCCTTAAAACAGCAGTTCAACAGCGAGAAAGAGCGCAAGGAAGGCGTGGTACGCGCCACCGAACGCGGCTTTGGCTTTTTGGATGTCGACCGTGAGTCCTATTTCATCAGCCCCGATGACATGCGCAAGGTGGTATCCGGCGATACCGTCAGCGCCGTCATGGAGCATGACCAAAACGGCCGGGATCGGGCCGTGCCCGAAAAACTCATCACCCCGGGGCTGGAGCGTTTCGTGGCCAACGCGGTGCTTTCAAAGGACAAATACTTTGTCATCCCCGATGTAACCGGCTGCAAGATACGCATGGCCGCCCTCGATAAGCGCGCAGACAAGGACGAGCCTATCAAGAGCGGGGATTTTTTGATTTGCACTCTGGAGTCCCACGCCCTGCGTGACGGCACCTTCCGCGCGGCCATCACAGAGCGCATCTGCGCCAAAGATGATCCCAGGGCGCCCTGGAATGTCTCGCTGCGCTCTTACGATCTGCCGTTAGTCGAGCCGCCGGATGAGGACTTCAGCTTTTTGGAGAGTGAGTTGCCGCGCGAGGATCTGCGGCAGCTGTGCTTCGTGACCATCGACAGTGCCCACACCGAGGATATGGACGATGCGCTCTATATCGAGCGCAGCGCGGACGGCTATCTGCTTTATGTGGCCATCGCCGATCCCACAGGCTATGTAAAGGAAGGCTCTCCTCTGGATCAAAACTCAGCCAAACGCGGCTTTTCCATCTACCTGCCCGGCCGCGACATTCCCATGCTGCCGCGCTGTCTCTCCGATCAGCTCTGCTCACTGCGCGAGGGAGAGGAGCGCCCTGCGCTGGTAGGCATCTTCAAGGTCAGCGCTCAGGGCGAGATTGCCCTGGATGACACTATCTTCAAGCTGGCCACCATCCAATCTCACGGCAAATTGGTCTATGACGAGGTCTCCGATTTCCTAGAGGGCGCAGAGAGTGCTGCCTTTAAACCCACTCCCGAGGTTGAGGGGGTCCTGAGGCTGCTGACTGAGTATGCCCAGGCCCGCGAGAGTTACCGCAGCGAGCACGCCGCGCTCTTTCGCAACCACCCCGACTACGAGTTCATCCTCAATGACCAGGGAGGTCTTGACCATATCGAGATTGCCTGGCGGCGCACCGCCAACAAAATTGTCGAAGAGTGCATGATCTCGGCTAATGTGGCGGCAGGTCACGTGCTCGCCAAGCATTTTGACTGCGGCATCTTCAATACTCATAAGGGTCTTGATCGCAAAAAGAAAAACGAGATCTTAGAACTCATACGGAGCGTGGACTATGAGAGCGGCGAGGAGGAACTCTTTACCCTGGAGGGCTACAACAAACTGCGCCGTTTCGCCCTCGCCCAGAGCGATGAGTACCTGGACAACCGCATCCGCAGGCTGCAGGAATACTCGGTCTTAAGCAACGAGCCCAAGCCGCACTTCGCGCTGGGGGTGGAGCATTACGCCACCTGGACCTCACCTATCCGCAAATACGGTGACATGATAAACCACCGCCTCTTAAAGAGCCTCGCCGCCGGACTAGACAAACCCACCGTGCCCGCCGCCGAGGAGCTCAAACAGCTTAATCTGGCCAAAAAGGAAAACCGCATGGTGGAGCGCGACGTCTGCGACTGGCTCTATATTGACTACTTAAAGCCCGATATCGAGAAGAAGACCGTCTTTGAGGCCGAGCTCTTTGACGTGCTGCGCGGCGGCCTTAAGGTGTCATTGCTCGACAACGGCGCCAAGGTCTTCATTCCCTTCTCCTTCCTCACCCGCGATCGGGATGCCCTGACCCTGGACGGGGATCAGGGAGTGGTACTGGTGCAGGGCAAGAGCGTGATGCGCTTAGGCGATCACCTGAAGGTGCGCATCGTGGAGATTGACGATGAGGCCCGCAACATCACCGCCGCACCGACAGAAGGCATAGGCGGGCTCATGCTGCCCGAGCCCAAACCCAAGCAGGCAGCGGACAATCGAGGCACCGGCAGGCGGCGTTAAGCGACTTTTCAAGGAGGTACAGACCATGAAATCACCCTTCACTGCGATCGCCATCGCCGCTGCCCTGGCGCTGGGCTGCGCCTTAACTGCCGGCTGCAGCGATTACCGCCCGGCCAAAAACGCCGACGGCACTGAGGCCAGGCTGCAGGTGTTGGACATGAACGCCATGGAGCCTTTAAGCTACGGTCCCACGCTGGCGGGAGTTGACGTTCTGGACGGCGAGCCTACCTTTAAGATCTGGAAGATGGAGAGTAATGGGGCGGTACGCAGCGGGGTGTGGCAGGCCACGCCCGGCAAGTGGCATTTCAAAAACTCCGACAAGCACTGGGAGTACTGCATTATCACCGAAGGCGAGTCGGTGATCACCGAAGATGGCGGGCGCAGCGTGCGTTTCAAGGCAGGAGACAGCTTTGTGTTAAGACCGGGCTTTTCCGGCACCTGGGAGGCGGTGAGCACCACCACCAAACAGTACGTGATAGTAGAGTAGGCAAAACAGGCAGGTGATGGCGGATTTCTCGGTGGTAGTCTGCGCCTCAGGGCGTGGAGATAACTTCAAGACTCTGGTGGAAAAACAGCAAGAGCACGGCTGTGCCATAACCTCTCTCATCGTGGACCGCCCCTGCAAGGCGGCCGATTACGCGCGGGAGCGAGGCATACCGGTGCACGAGCTTAAGGTAGAACCTGGGTGGGAGGAGCGCTTTTTGCAGCTCACGTCCGCTGCCAGCCTCATTGTGCTCGCCGGTTTTCTGCCTATTCTCAGCAGGAGAATTTGCGAGGCCCTGCCCCATCGCATCATCAATCTGCATCCTTCACTGCTACCTGCCTATGGCGGACGGGGCATGTACGGCTTCAAGGTACAGGAGGCGGTACTGGCTGCGCATGAATCCGAGGCCGGGTGTACCGTGCATTATGTTACGGCCGATATCGATGGCGGTCCCATCATCTCCCGTGACAGTCTCAAAATCAACTATCCCATTACCGCACAGGAACTGGCTGCCCAGGTACACGAGCTTGAGCTTAAGCTGCTGCCCAAAACTCTGGCCACTTTGAGATTACTGCACAATCTGCGTTCACCTGTCAGGTAGTTGCAAAAAAGCATGCTGTATAACAACGAGTTGACCAAAAAGCTGTTGTCCCTGAAGGAGCTGCACGATCCGGACGAAGATCCGTTCGATGAGTTCGCCTATTGCGCAACTCAGGAGCTGGTGGACACCAAAAATCCCGAAAGCTGGTGCAAGCACATCTGCGGTTTTGCCAACAGTCTGGGTGGCTACCTGATTTTCGGGATTTCAGAACAGAGAGAGGAGGTGGTCGGTTTAAGCTCTCCCCGGGACGACGCCGAGATAATCACCCGCCTTATCACCGACAACATCGACCCGCTGCCTGACTATGAGTTGCGTTTTGCCACCCTAGATCGCCGGGATCTCATCATAGTCAGAGTGAAAAGGGGACCGTTTACTCCCTACTACTACGTCGGAGGCCGCGGACACACTGCCTACGAGCGCTTAAACGCACTGATAACTCAAACGTGCTTTAATATGAACAGGCTGTTATTACCGTTCCACACCAAGACCTATGACAGCCAATCGTCTCAATATAAGCTCACGGATCTGACCTGTACCAAATTAAGGTCCGTGTATTTTCAACGCGTTCATGTAAGGTTAAACGATTCGGACCTTGTCTATTTCGGGCTGGTCAACAGAAAGAGACATCTTACTTACGCCGGGCTCTTGTTTAGCGATGAGCCGCCCCTGCCCCAGTCGAGACTGGTATGCACGCACTGGAGCGGACTTGACAAGGCCGCCGGGCTGCAGGAGGCGTTTGACCACGCCGAATACAGCGGCAATCTGATTAGCCTGCTACAGGAAGGAGTGGCCTTTATCAAAAGAAACTCCCGTAAAGGCTGGTGCAAAACTCCGGATGGACGCATTGATTTGCCTGATTACCCGGAAGATGCCGCGACCGAAGGCCTGCTCAATGCACTGATCCACCGCGACTATGCCAAGAAAAGCAGGGCAATTCACCTGGACCTGTTTGAGGATCGCCTGGAAATTTGCTCACCCGGGGGCATATACGAAGACTACGACCCCTGGGATGATGACTGCGATGAGGAAGATTGGGACTTTCCGCACGCACCATCCTACAGAAGAAATCCCATCATTGCCGACGTGTTCCAAAGACTCAACTATATTGCACGGCGCGGCAAAGGGTTGGCAGCCATCTGCGAGGACTATGCCTACCAGCAAAAGTACCGCCCCGAAGTGGCTCCGCGATTTGCCCCACGAGAAGACAATTTTTTGCTTACACTCTGCAATCTCAACCATGTCCCGGGGAACGGTTCAGGGAACGGTCAGGGGAACGGTCAAAATACCCCCAGAACCGCAGACGCAGAACGCGCAGAGCGTGTAGTTGAGTATTTGCGTGGGAACCCTCGCTCTTCCATCAACAAGCTCGCACAAGAGTTGGGCTTAAGCCGAAAACAGACAGTCACGACCTTGGATTATCTCAAAGAACAAGACCGACTCCACTTTGTGGGCACCAATCGCAATGGACGTTGGGTGGTAACGTAAGCAGGCCGTAAGCTCTGACGCCATGCGGGGATAACCGACCCAGGTATCATTCCCCTTCAGATGTTTTTGCCAATAAGGTCTTTTCCAGAAAAAGGTCCGACGCTTTACTCCGCAAGTGCCTAGGTGCTAGGGGAAGTTGGGCGCTCCCTCTCAAAATTGGCCATAATTGCCCCGATATCCTCTCAAAATTGGAATTTTTAGCAAAAATATCCTCACAAAATTGGCAGACGCTTCTGATTTTTGCCTCTCAAAAATGGCGGCCAGGGAGATTGCCAGAAAGCCGGTGAGCCAAGCGGCCATGATTGGAGAGGAATATAAGCGGCTTTAGTCTGCATTCTGGGCAGAGGTTTTTTGCCATAGGCGTATTTTGCAGATAAACTTTGTAGAACAAGGTCCCCGGGCCGGAGATCCGCCCAGGAACGGTGTGAGAACAGGAATTAGGTCATACCAAGTCATGCAAGCAGCCAGAATGCGCCGCAGCCGCGCTTTGCTTCACCTCGCAATTAAAGTGCTCGCCTTCTTGTGGCTGCTGTCTGGTGCCCAGCTTCCGTCTGCCGGCGCCCGGGAACAAGAACAGGAGTCCCTGAAGATCGGTGTCATCACCAACACCCGCGATACCGATCCACTCATTGCCGAGTATCTGTCCAACTACCTGACTGCCTATTTGGAGGAAATTGCCAAAGCCGATCACCGCTCCTACAACATCGTAGCGGTAACGGATTTACAAGGTAAGACCATGCTCAGTGAAGGTGAGCTTGATCTGCTTATGCCGGTGCTGCCCTCCGTGCTGGACCGGCGCCGCTTTTCCTTTGTCTCCGGCGGCATGTGCCAGTCCATGCTCTACCTCTACTCCCGCGGTGCCGATGATCGTTTTAATCTGCTTGAGCCTGGCACTTTCTCCAACCAGCTAGTAGGCATCATTGCCGATCAGAGCATCAAATCAACTTTGGAGCATTTCTGCAAGGTACAGGGACTGAACATCACCTTGTGTACCTACCCCGCCTGGCAGGACCTGGTACAGGCTCTGCACGAGGGCGAGATTTCGCTCATCGTGGATGACGGAAGTCATGTGGCCTCCCGCCCGGTCAACCGTATTGCCCCAATCGGACTTATCAGTGCGCAGATCATGGCCGGAAAAAACAGCCATGATCTGCTGGAAAACATCAATTTCGCCGCCCAGGAGATCCGCACCACCCAACCCAAGTTTGAAACCACGTTGGATGAGTACTTTCTCAATCCGGCCATAGCCTACGCCGCCAGCTTCAGTGCGCGACAATTGAGCTTTATAGACGAGACGCCGGTACTTAAAGTGGTCTTTCCCTTTGAGCTGGACCCGCTGGTGAAGGTAGATGAGGATCGTCACACGATCAGCGGTCTGTATCCGGAGATCCTAAGCCGCCTCTCCGCCGTTACCGGATTACTCTTTGACTATCAGGTAGCTTCCTCCCCTGACAGGGCCATGCAGGAACTTACCTCAGGGCGGGCCGATATCGTCCTGGCCGCGCTGAATCATTACAGCCCCGATCATTCCTTCTTTGTCTCCAATCCCATCTACATCGAGCCGCAGCTGGCCATCGGCCGCGAAGACAATCATGATCACCTCGCAGGGATTGTCAGAATGCTACAGCTTTTTCCGGGATCGCTGGATCTGGTCAAACAGCGCCACCCGAGCTGGAGCGTGGAGAGCTGCTCCTTTACCGAAGACTGTGTGGAAATGCTCAAGGAGCTGCACCGCAATTCTCTGGTATTGCTGCCTACAGCTGTGGTGCGGCGGCATAACGTACTAGAACGCAACACCGATCTGCACCGGGTGGATCACCTCAATTTAGATCTCCCGGTCAACCTGCTGGTGCGGGGTGAGCACGCCCGAATGATCCGCGACATCATCAACATCGGCATCTTAAAGCTCAATCAAAGAGCCCTGGAGCAGCGCGCCGAACAGCTCTCCCAACCCGAATCACTGGATTTTCTGTTCTCCCGCTACCGCTACCTCATCGTGCTGTGCGTGGCGCTGTTCTTTGTGTTGTCGTTGTTTTTAACGCAATCGGTGGAAAGACGGGAGGCTGAGAAAAAACAGAATGTGCTGCTTACCGCCAAAAATGAGGAGCTGGCCAACGCGCTGGCGGCCAACGAGGCCATGAAGATCTCACGCGATCGCTACCGCTCGGCCTCCGAGACCGATCAGCTAACCGGGCTGCTAAACAAACAGGCTTTTGAGGACTACTCACGCAAGGCGCTGGACAAGTTCAGACTCATCAAGGATCGCGGGCTGCTAATCCTGCTGGACAGCGACCATTTCAAGGAGCTCAACGACACCCGCGGCCATCAGTACGGCGATGAGTTCATCAAGGGTTTTGCTGCCAATCTGCATCGGATCTTCAGCTCTGACTGTCTGCTGGGGCGCTTTGGCGGAGACGAGTTCTTCATTCTCATGAATGAGAACCTGCGCCGGGTAAAACTGCCCGAGCTCTTTGAATTCATCCGCCTGGCCTCCCAAAAAGCGGTGCCAGGCGACTTCAACGAGCAGAGCACCGTCAGCATGGGAGTGGCCAGCGTCAACGCCTCGCGCAGCAACTATGCCGAGCTCTTCAAGGCCGCCGACGAAGCGCTGTACGCGGTCAAAAAAGACGGTCGCGACGGTTACTGCATCGCAGGAGGCAGACCGCAGCATCACCGCGAAGGTGTCATCGCCACCACTGAACTTGGGCAACTGAGCGCCAATCAGGCACTCAGCTGATATCGCACAGGCGCAGCAGCGCGTCCACCTCAGGCTTACGTCCGCGGAACTTGATGAAAGCCTTTAAGGGGTCGACCGCGCCGCCCACGGCCAGAATATCGTCCCTGAACTCACGCGCGGCCTGCGAGAACAGTCCTTCCTCCTCCAACCGGCCGAAGGCATCGGCCGCCAGCACTTCCGCCCACTTATAGCTGTAATAGCCGGCCGCGTAACCGCCGGAGAAAATATGCGTGAAGCTGTGGGGGAAACGCGCGAGCGGATACTGCGGGATCACCGCCACTTCATCCTTGACCTCGCCTAGGATCTCCATCACCCGGCCGCCGCGTGCCTTATCGTACTCCAGATGCACCCTGAAATCGAAGAGGGCGAACTCCAGCTGCCTGAGCATGGCCATGGCCGAGTGAAAGTTGCGTGCCTTGAGCAGCGAGTGCAGTTTATCCTCCGGCAGAGGCGTGCCGTCGCGTACATTAGCTGAGATAAGACCCAGCACCTCCTGATTCCAGGTGAAGTTCTCGTTGAACTGACTGGGCAGTTCCACCGCATCCCAGGGCACGCCGTTGATGCCGGACACGTCGGGGATATCGATGCGCGTGAGCAGCTGATTTAAGGCATGGCCGAACTCATGGAACAAAGTCTCCACTTCGTCGTGAGTCAGCAGCGAGGGGCGCCCGCCCACCGGCGGGGTGAAATTGCATTCGATATAGGTCACCGGTAGCTGCAGCGCTCCGTCACTGCGGTAACGCCTGGTCAGACACTCGTCCATCCAGGCGCCGCCGCGCTTGCCCTGCCGGGCGAAGAGATCCAGGTAAAAAGAGCCTATCTTGCCTCCGAACTCATCGTAGATATCGTAAAAGCGCACCTCATCATGCCACACGTCCACCCCCAGATGCGGGCGGAAACTGACCTGATAAAGCCTGTGCGTGCACTCAAAAAGCCCGGATAGCACCTTGTCGACCGGGAAGTATTCGCGCAGCGCCTCCGCGTCGTAAGCGTAGCGCTCCTTGCGCAGCCGCTCCGACCAAAAGGCCAGATCCCAGGGCTCCAGCTCAGGCGCCCCCTGGGCGCGGGCATAATCCTTAAGTTCTTCAAGTTCGCGCTGGCCCTGAGCCTTGGAGCGCTCGGCGAGGTTGTGCAGGAAATCGAGCACCTCGGCGGGATCTTTGGCCATCTTGGTGGCCAGCGAGTAGTGAGCATAGCTCTCAAACCCCAACAGGCGGGCCAGTTCATGGCGCAGTTTTAAGATCTCCTCCATCAAAGGTGCGTTATCCCATTGCCCGGCGTCCGGTCCCACCTCCGAGGCGCGGGTCTGATAGGCCTTGTAGAGCGTCTCACGCAGCTCGCGGTTTTCGGCATAGGTGATGAAGGGCAGATAGGAGGGGATCTGCAAGGTAAAGACGTAACCGTCAAGCTGCCGGTTACGGGCCTCCTGCGCGGCCAGCTCCAGCGCACTGCGCGGCAGCCCCTTTAATTGCTCGCGATCGGTGACGTGCAGGATGTAATGCTGCGTGGCGTCCAGCACATGGTTGGAGAAGGTGGTCTCCAAGGTGGAGAGCCTGGAGACCAGCTGCTGATAACGCGCACGGTCTGTCTCATCGAGGTCAACGCCGCTTAAGTGAAAATCGCGCAGGGTGTTTTCCAACGCCTTGCGCTGCGGGGCGGTCAAAAGCTGATAGCCATCGCTGTTTTTGATGGCGAGCACCGTATCGTACAACGGCCGGTACTGCCCCACCCAGGACTGATAATCCGAGACCTGTTGCAGGCAGTCCTCGTAGGATTGGCGATACTCGGGATTGTCCCGCACGCCGTTTAAATGAGAGGCCACCGACCAAATGCGCGAAAAATAATCCTCCGCCTCCTCCAACGGGGTCATCACATTATCCCAGGTAGGGTCAAGAGCGTGCTCCTGGGTGACCTTCAGCACCGTGCGCCGGCAGCGCTCGATACCGGCACTGACCGCCTCTTTCAGATGCTCGGCCCGCACCGTGGAGAATAAAGGCAGTCCCACCTGCACCAGCAATGGGTTTTGTTTGCTCTCAGCCATGTTACACACTCCTGTCTTTGGGCCGCGCGCAGAACACGGCTGCCCGAATTTGCCTGCCGCCGTGCAGGCGGTACACTTAAAGTTGTGTGTGATATTAGCATCACTGCCCGCCCTGTGCCATACAGACAACCTCGCAGACAGCCTTGAAGATAGCCTTCAAGATAACCTCAGAGCACTCCGGATCTCGGCTTATGGGCGGAAAAGTATATTGATTTTAGAGGAATTATTCCCTTGGGCAGGATCAAAAAAACCTCCCCGCGGCTTTTGCTGGGACACCTAAAACGGTGACAGCCGCAACGGGAGGTGGCAATGCAGTAACGAAATTTGAGCTTGAGGGGTATTCTTAAGCGTTATCGATGTCGCTTACCTTGGAAAAGCCGAAGTCTACCAGCGAGGAGCTTAACCGCACCTGCGAGGCCTTGCCGGCCGTGTGCTTTTCCAACAGAGCGATGGCCTTGTCAAACTCCGCGACCTTGTTCTTGATCAGCGCATATTCCTGGGTGTCGCTGCTGCGGCCCTCGATGAACTGGAAAATCTCGTTGCGGGCGTTGACTAAGTAGGCCAGATCCATGCGGTTCATCTCGTGGTCCTGATGCTGCATGTCTCTCCAGTGGTATTTTTCGGCCTTAACTCCTGGATAGTTATTCAGAACTTCTGCAAAATCAATGTTCTCTTTGGCCATGACTTGAGCTCCTCATGAAGATATAACAACTTACCGCCCTGTACTCGGACAGACGGGGGACCACTATTATAGTCCCCGCCCTGGCAGGCGATCGCCCCAACTACAGCTGAAGTATACATCAATCTCCGTTACTTTTGAAAGTAACTTTCATAAAATTACTTTAGTTATTTTGTCCGGCGGCACCTGTCTGCCCGCGCAGGCGCGGTTAAAAGCCTCCGGCCATGACGCGTGCTAAAATAGCGCAACCTTGAATGTTTCTGAGGCCTAAACCCCATCAGGCCCACATTTTGAGCCTGCCGCGCAGGCCCTAGCGAGTAATGCCATGTCCGAGATCCCCGCGCCTGACTATGCCTTAAGGCTGGAGGCCTTGCGCTCCAAGCTTGAGCTGTTGGATTTTGACGCCCTCATCGTGCCGCATGATGATGAGTACCTCTCCTATGAACTCAGCCCCGAGTGCGAGCGTATCCGCTACCTAAGCGGTTTTACCGGCAGCGCCGGTTATGTGATGGTGCAGTTAAGTCCCGATGAGAAGGCCTTGGAACAGGGGGTGGAGCTGATAAGCCCCAGCACCGGTACCACCGGACACAACCAAGGACGCAAGGCCCATAAGGGCGCGGCGATATTCGTGGACGGCCGCTATGATGTGCAGGTCAAGGAAGAGGTGAACAGTGAGCTGTTTGACATCTTCAATTTCATCGCCACCGAGCCTGCCTCCTGGCTGTGCTCCCTGCTGCCGCGCGGTTCCAGGGTGGGCATCGATCTCTCCTGCATCAGCTACGAGGAGTTTTTAAAGCTCAAGCAGGCGCTGGAGGAGTACGAGATCACCTTAGCCGACACTGGCGAGAATCTGGTGGACGCCATCTGGGAAGACCGTCCGCCGCGCACTTTCTCGCAGGTGGAGATTTATCCCGATGACTACAACGGCTGCCCCACCCCGCAGAAACGTCGCAACCTCGCGCACGAGCTGCGCGAGCGAGAATTGGATGCCGTAGTGATCTGCGACTGTGAGAGTATCTGCTGGCTGCTGAACATCCGCGGTGCCGACCGCCGCTACCTGCCGGTGATCAACGGCCGGATGGTGGCCTACTCCAATGAAGCTTTGGAGTGGTTTGTCGACGAGCGGCACCTGAGCGACTCACTGCTGCAGGATCTGGAGAGCCACGTTGGTCACATCGATATTTTCCCCGAGGAGCGCTTTGGGGATGTGCTGGAGCGGCTGTGCACCTCCACCGCCTCGGTCTTCGCCGATCCCAAGTACTGCAGCGCCAAGTGGCTGCATGCCCTCTATGAAGGCGGAGCGCGCGTGGTCGAAGGTGTGGGGCTGCTGCAGCTGCCTAAGGCCTGCAAGAATCACATGGAGCTGGCCGGGGAGTTCAAGGCGCATATCAAAGACGGCGTGGCCATGTGCCGATTTTTGTGCTGGCTTGATGAACTCGTCTTCCCCGCCGCCGGCGCCGACAGCGAAAGCGTCAAACGCCGCGCCGAGGATTTCGACGAACGAGCGCTGGCCGAGCGGGCTGAGTCCTTCCGCAAGGTGGAGGCCGACTACCGCGGTCCCTCCTTTGAAACCATCTCCGCGCTGGGTGAGAACGCCGCCATGTGCCATTACAGCTGCTACGAGGTGGACAGGCCGCGCACCCTGGGCGCCGACTGCCTCTATCTGATTGACAGCGGCGCACACTTTCTGGACGGCACCACCGACATCACCCGCACCGTGCTGTGCGGCAGCGGCCTGACCGATGAGATCAAGAAGATCTACACGTTGGTGCTCAAGGCCCACATCTCGCTGTGCACGCTCATCTTCCCGCCGGGCACCTCCGGTGTGCAGATAGACGCCATTGCCCGCAGGCCGCTGTGGGATCACGGTTTTGACTACGAGCACGGTACCGGCCACGGGGTGGGTCATGTGCTCTCGGTACACGAAGGCCCCCAGGCCATCTCAAGGCGCAGCTCTCCTCTGCCGCTGCAGGAGGGCATGGTGGTCTCCGATGAGCCGGGGTACTACCGGGAGGGGCAGTTCGGCATCCGCTTGGAGAACCTGTTGGTGGTGCAGCGCTGCACCCAGCCCGGGCTGCAGCATATGCTGTGTTTCTCGCCCCTGACCCTGGTACCCTTTGACCACCGTCTCATCGTCAAGGAAATGCTGACCACGCGCGAGCGCGACTGGCTCAACAATTACCACCAGAACGTGCATAATGTGATAGAGAATGCCGCCGCCACCCTGACCGAAACCGAGGTAGCCTGGCTCAGGCAGGCTACCGCCGCATTATGACCTCGGACGCCAAGGCCCAAGCGTAACCTACCAAGGCGCAGATAAAGATTTATGACCATGTTTTTCAAAAAGAAGCTCTCAAGCCAGGAACAATGCCAGCAGCATCTGCTCAAACTGCCCTCCGTGGCCGTGAGCGCCGATGATTATGAGATCCTGGAGGCTCCCTCCTACTTTCACCAGCGTCTGCTCGCCCTGATAGGACAGGCCAGGCACCGTATCATGATGACGGTGCTGTATCTGCAGGATGACCAGAGCGGCCGGGAGGTGCTGGAGGCGCTTTACGCGGCCAAGGAGCGTAATCCCCATCTGCATATCCGCGTCTACGTGGATTTTCACCGCGCCCAGCGCGGCCTCATCGGCAAGGCGCCCTCTCAGGGTAACAGCGAGCTTTACTACCGCATGGCGGCCGAGCATCTCTCCTGCCCGGCCATCTACGGGGTGCCGGTGAAAAAGCGCGAAATCTTCGGCGTCATGCATTTAAAAGGCTGCGTGTTCGATGATACCGTGCTCTACTCGGGAGCCAGCATCAATGACGTCTACCTGGGGGTCAACGGACGCTATCGCCTGGACCGCTACCACGAGATTAAGTGCCAGGCCCTGGCCGATTCCCTGTGCAATTACGCCACCGCGGCCTTCCATGAGAATTTCGCGGTGCAGGATTTCTCCCAGGGTCAGGTGCGCTCGGCTCGCGAGATCCGCGATGAAATCAAACAGCTGCGCCGCCATCTGGCCGTGGAGCAATACCACGTGAACTCCGTT
This sequence comes from Succinivibrio sp., assembly GCA_017469335.1. GTDB lineage: Bacteria > Pseudomonadota > Gammaproteobacteria > Enterobacterales > Succinivibrionaceae > Succinivibrio. The sequence goes on from JAFUGP010000015.1 coordinate 28,837, forward strand.
GCCAAACCAGGTCCCGGCGAGGTGGCCATCGCCCCGGTGGCGGGCCTGGGCCGGCGCGACAATCAGCTCAACCAGCACATTTTGTATTTTTTGGGCGCCGCCCGCGAGAAGCTCTTTGTCTGTACCCCCTACTTTAACCTGCCCAAACCGGTACTCGCCGAGTTGCAGAGCGCCTTGAGCCGCAAGGTCAAAATCACGCTCGCGGTAGGTGACAAGACCGCCAACGACTTTTACATCCCACCCGAGGAGCCCTTCTCCACCATCGGGGCCATTCCCTACATTTATGAGCAGAATCTGCGTGAGTTCATGCAGCATAATGAGCAGCAGCTCAAAAACGGTCAGCTGGAGATCTGGCTGTGGCGCGACGGCCGCAATACCTACCATGTCAAGGGCATGTTCGCCGATCAGCAGTTTGCCCTCATCACCGGCAACAACCTAAATCCGCGCGCCTGGGGACTGGACCTGGAAAACGGGTTGTTCATTCATGACCCTCAGCACCTGCTGCAGGAAAAATTCATGCATGAACAGCTGTATTTGCTGCGCCATGCCCAAAAGCTCACTGCCGCACAGGATCTGGAGAGTTTTGAGAGCTACCCCGAGGAAGTGCGCAAGATACTCACCAAGGTCAAGCGTTTTAAGGCCTCGGTCTTCATCAAACAGCTGCTTTAAAGCCCCGGGAGACGGGAAATTGAGGCCTTTATATGCCCGAGTTTGACGATGCCTATTACCGCTCCTGCGGCATTTCCACCGTCCGAGGCATAGGCGAGCGTTATGCCCGCAGCCTGCGGGAGCACGGCTTAAACAGTTTTTACGACCTGATCTTTTATCTGCCCTACCGCTACCTCGACAAAACCCGCATCACTCCCATTGCCGCGCTTAAACCGGGCGGCAGTGCGGCCTTGCTTCATGCACGCCTGACCCGGGCCAATCAGCATCAGTCAGGACGCATGACGCTGTTGCAGCTTACCCTGCAGGATAGCAGCGGCCTTATTCAGGCGGTGATCTTCAACGCCCGCGCCCCGCAGTACCAGCGCTTTAAGGCAGGTGCGGAGGTACTGGCTTTCGGACGGGTGCTCTATGACCGCTTCGGTGCCCTGAGCCTGCAGCAGCCGCAGCTCACCCTCATCGAGGGTGCCCCGCCGCCTCTGGATAAGACCTTAACGCCGGTCTATCACAGCGCAGGTCAGGTGCCGCAGACCGTGCTGCGCCGTACCGTCGCCCATGCGCTGGACACCTTAGCGCTCAAGCCTCTGCCCGAGCTGTTGCCAGAGGATCTCAATCCCTTTAAACTTACCCTCGCCGAGGCGCTGCAGACCGTCCACCGGCCCCCGCCTCCTGAGCAGCCCTGCCCGCTGCTGCCCGCGCAGCTGCCTGCCTTTGCGCGATTGTGCTTTGAGGAACTGTGTGCCTATCAGATCTCGTTGCTGGGCCTGAAAAAACTCAATTCAGAGCGCAAGGCGGCGGCACTGGGGACTGCTGCCGGACTTTGGCAGCGCTTTGAGAGCGCCCTGCCCTTTACGCTGACCGCGGCGCAGCGCAGAGCCATTGCCGAAATAGCCGCCGATCTGGGAGCGGGGCGCCCCATGCTCCGGCTTTTGCACGGTGACGTGGGCTCGGGCAAGACCGTGGTGGCCGCCGCGGCCTGCCTGATAGCCCAGGACGCCGGCGCCCAGGCGGTGCTGCTCGCCCCCACCGAGCTGCTCGCCAGACAGCATTACCGCAATCTTCAAGAACTCCTGGGGCCCTTAGGCGGCCGGGTGGTATTGCTGCAGGCTGCCCTGAGCAAAAAAGAACGTGAAAGTGTCCTTACGCGGATAAAAAGCGGGGAGGCTGCCGTCATCACCGGCACCCACAGCGTCTTTCAGCAGGCGGTGGAGTATCACCATCTCTCCTTGGTGATCATCGACGAGCAGCACCGTTTCGGCATCGCCCAGCGGCTGCAACTGCTCTCCAAGTCTCCGCTGGGGCTCACGCCTCATCAGCTGGTGATGACGGCCACCCCCATACCCCGCACCCAGCAGCTGGCTTTATATGCCGATCTGGACGTCTCGACCTTGGATGAAATGCCCAAAGGACGGCTGCCTGTCATCACCACGTTGCTCTCCCAGCGCAAAAGGGGAGAGCTTATCGCGCGGGTGGCCGCCCAGGCTAAGGCCGGTGCGCAGATCTACTGGGTGTGTCCGCATATTGATGAGGACAGCGAGGAGGAGGTGGGCACGCCCTCGGCCAAAAGCGTGTATCAGGAGCTGACTGCCGCCCACCCCGAGCTTGGCTGTGCCCTGCTGCACGGACAGCTCAAGACCAAAGAGCGGCAGCAGGCCATGCTGGAGTTTGTGGAGGGCCGCGCCCGGGTACTGGTGGCCACCACCATCGTGGAGGTGGGAGTGGATGTGCCGGCCGCCACCATCATGATCATAGACGGTGCGCAGTATCTGGGCCTGGCGCAGTTACATCAGCTGCGCGGACGCGTGGGGCGCGGTCAGGCACAGTCCTACTGTGTGCTGCTGCATGATGACTCCCTAAATGACAATCCCATCGCCGCCGCCAGGCTGCAGGTGATGCGCAGCTGCACCGATGGATTTAAAATAGCCCAGGAGGATCTCAGGCTGCGCGGTCCCGGTGAGGTCTTCGGTACTCAGCAAAAGGGCTTTGATACCTTTGCCATTGCCGATCCCGCCCGCGATCAGCAGTTGTTGGCGCAGTCAAGACGCTGCGCCCAGCAGATGCTGCAGCGGGATGAGGCGCAGGCCAGGCAGTTGCAGGAGCGCTGGTTCCCGGTGCAGGGCGCCGGCACTGAGACCTAAGCGAAATCAGCAGGCGGGAGACTATCCCGCAGTCCCGGGGGCAGGTCATGGCGTTAAGACGAAACATCGAACGGCAGCACAAAGAGCTCTTTCCCAAACTCGTCAAGTGGCTGGGGGCCTTAGGCGTGATGCTGGCGTTGGTCATTGGCGGACTTTTGGTTTACTTTAACGGTGAGAACGTCAAAAGTCCGCTGCTCAAGCAGCTCACCGAACGCTCGGGACTCCCCTTTAACGCCGAGAACGTGGAGTTCTCCGCTCTCTACCCCAATACCCTCAAACTGCATCAGGTAAGCCTGGGCCAGAGCACGGTGGAGGAACTTTACATCGAATACGATGTCAAGTCCCTGCTCTCGGGCAAGCGCCTCATCATTGAGGATCTCTACGCTCGCGGCATCAAAATGAGCCCCCAGGATTTTCTGGAACTCAAAAAGAGCAAATTGGGCTTCAGCGAGCTGGAGCTTAAACGGGTCAACCTGGAAAACATCCCCTTCAGTGTCGGTGAACTGCAGGCCGCAAGGGCCAATTTTGACCTGCACGAGGTGCGCCTGGGCGCGGACGGAGCGCTGCGTTCGGCCGCCGGCAAGGTGGTGATTTATGAAGGCAGCTTCTGCGGATTGTTTTTCAAGAACCTCAGCGCGGCCTTCGAGCAGCACAGCCGGGCGCTGAGCTTAAACGATCTGGAAGTGGAACTCTTAGGCGGTACCGTGTCCGCCGATCTGCGCGTGGACGAACTCTCCTCTAAGGTGGTGTTTGACCGTTTAAGCGTCAACGGCACTGTGCTCAAGGACAGCCTGCTGAAGGTGAAGCTCCCCTACGAAATAGTAGTGCCCAATGCTCAGTTAAGCCGGGTGACGGTGCTCGGCGCTGAGGAGGATCTGCAGTTTGCCCCCTTAAGCGGGCAGCTGCTCAATTTCAATTTAAAGGACGGTGCGCTCTCGTTGCTCTTCAAAGGCCGTGCCGGTGCCATCAGCCGCCCCTCGCTGCAGTTGACCGCCGATCACAATGAACTGACCATAAGTCTGGACGAGCAGGGTTTCAGCTTCAAAGGCAGCGGCAATATCTTCGAGGGCAATTACGAGGCTGAATTTTTGTACCAGAAAGCACAGTCACTGCTGGAACTGCGCAGCCTCAAACTCAAAAACGCCCGCCTGGAGTTTGACCGTAACCTCGCCCGCCGCGTACAGGAGATGTTGGACACCGTAGAGGTGCGCAACAGCTCCTTTGAGAACCTTGAGATCATCTCGCATATTGACGAGCTGCCGCTTACCGTGCAATCCCTCTCGGGCAGTGCCGTGGGCTTTCGCTACGTAAAAGATGAGGGAATAAAGGGAGCGCCGGCCGGCTTGGTTGACCTCTCGGTCAAAAATTTGCTGTACGCCGATCAGGCCCTCACCAGGCTGCGCCTGACCGGCTCCCTCTCCGAGGAGCTGGCTACCTTGAATGTGCCGGAACTGACTTTGGGAAACTCCTCGCTCTCTTTGGCCTACTCGGGCTCCGGGCTGGGCGGTCATGGTTATTTAATCGCGCGCGCCCGCGATTTTGACCTGGCCGACATCAATTCGTCACTGCTGCCGGGGCACCTGTTCAGCGGCAAGATAGATCTGGATATCGATCTGCAAGGCGAAGGACAGGGCGCCCTGCCGGGGCTCTTTGCCAGCATGCAGGGACATGCCGTGCTAAACGGTAAAGACATCCTCATCTCCAAACTGGGCCTGGACCTGTTAAACGGCGGTCCCAAGCAAGATTATGAACTGGATTTGGCCGCGCTGCTCTCTGCCTTGGAGGCAGGTGATCTGGGCATGGAACGCGCAGTTTTGCGGGCCGATTTTGCAGGACAGAGCGCTCAGCTTAAGGCCGATCTCGGCCTGACCACCTCCAACCTGGCCTTGCGCGGTACTCTGTCCCTGCCTGAGGTGGAAATTGACGCCAAGGCCCATTTAGTCTCCCTGCCCAAGGACAGCATGACCAGAGTGGATATCAAGGGCAGCCTGTCGGAGCCGCGTTTTGTGATTAAAGCCCTAAGCCGCGGCGAGGAACGCCCGGGGATTTTCATGCCCGAAGGCAAAAGCTCAGCTCCTGCGGAGGGAAATCAAAATAAGACGGATGAGAGCAGAGAGCCGCCGGCTCAACCGCGTTCAGTTACGCTGCCGCGCTAGTTCAGGCCTATGCCGTTTTTGCTTAACTGCGGCGCTGCGGCATTAACTCTTGGGCCCTCGGCTAAATTTGCCCGGCTATCCTCGTTAGCTTAGGCAGGTTTGCCTCCAAAGTCTCACTTACGACAGTTAAAGTATCATCGAGATACTTTAGAAAATCGCGGGTATTTTTCTGATAATTCAGTATATTGTTCTTAATACCATTAACCGACAAAGTATCATCTGATACTTAAGAGATACTTTGAAGCTCAATTTATATAGGAGATACTTTGGAGATACATTGACGCACTGCCGTGACTTTGCCGGCTATTACACATTCCCTGCCCCGCAAGATACAACGCTTCAATCCACCCGCTTCGTTAGCACTATTTTGTGCTCTTGCGTTGAGCAGACCATCACCACCCGTACCAAGACAAGTTTGGAAGTGTCTTTGCCGTAGTCTCTGGTTTTTATCTGATTTATTCCTTCGGCCAGAGCACTCTCGCTGCTGCGACCGGCGTAGGTGCGTTTGAACTCAATGACCAAATGGGTTTTGCGCGTCTTAAGTTCCAGATCTGACTCCCCCTCGGAATTGGTGTTCTCGCGCAGCTTGGTCAACCCCTGTTCGGGGATCTTCATGTAGATAATATTGCGGATATCTGGCTCGTAGTTGAAGACTCTGCTGTCAGAGGAGAGACACTCGCGGAACACCCGGTTGAACAGATCTTCTATAGTCTCAAGGTCCTGAGCGTCTATCAGGGAGGGGAGATCATCAAGCAGGGACTCGGTATTCTCCTCCAGACCCAACTGGTTAATGTCCTCAATAAGACGCGTCATGGAGTCCTCGACCTCTTCATTGGGGAATACCAACGCAGCTCTGACAGAGGTGCGGTGCTGCAGTGTGTAATACCCTGTCTGCCAGAGCAGGAGATCGATCGGGATTTTTACCGCTTCGGATTTTGAATTGATGTTTTCTTTGGAAACGGTGGGAGGATCGTGTTTCATGGCAGAGTAGTCGAGCTTCACGGCACTGTGTTTTAGGTGATCAATCAGCAGCTGCGGAGTGCCGCCTCCTGACTGATACCAATAGTTTGCAAACCCCAGATGAGGTGAGTCGAGAAAGGAGAGCACGGACCAGGGGCTATAAAGAGTCTGACCGCCCGCCCCCAGGGTGAAACGATATCCGTCATAGCGGGTCTTGAGGCGGGAGTAGACATCATCAACCGTCATATCCAGTACTGATGCGGCATTCTCCACATAGGGGTTGAAATAACAGTGAAGTTCTTCCTCCGTAAAACCGACGAGGGTGTTGTATTCACTGTCAAGCGTGAGCTCCTTTAAATTATTGAAAACCGAAAACAGACTGACATGGGAAATACGGGTCATGCCGGTGATGAAAATGAAACGAAAACAGGGCTGACACTTTTTCACCGCGGCGAAAAAGCCGCTGATAACCTTAAGGATGCTGTCTCTGGCGACGGGATCGTCTAAGTGGTGTGTGATAGGCGCATCGTATTCATCGACCAACAGTACGAGAGAGGCATCGGCAACGGTACCGCCGGTGCAGATCTCGTTGAGCAGGGCACCGGGGAGAAGCGGCTGACCGAATTCGTTCACTACTGATACGGTTTTGTACTCGGAGAGTAAATTGGCCAGATCGCGGCACAGGTAGAGCTTGAGTTCCTCCACACTCATATCGGCGTATAGCGAGAAATCCAAATGCACGACTTTGTAAGTGCTCCCCTCTTGCCACAGCTTCTCAATGGCGAGGCCGCGGAAATCTTCAAGTCCCCTGGAAAACAAGGACTCCAGCGTGGACACCAGCAACGATTTGCCGAAACGTTTGGGCCTTGAAAGAAAATAAGTTGCGTCACCGCCTGCAATACCATACAGCAGTTCGGTCTTGTCAACGTAGATCTTGTTCTGACGGCGCATCCGGGCAAAGCCGGTCATGCCATACGGCAGACGGAAGATCTCATTCTTGCTCAAAAGTGCCGTACCCATGGCACCCTCCACGGTCAGTTATTGAAACTGAGGTTATTTTAGCGCATTAACTCAAAAGGCTGGGCGGGGAACAGAGATATGGTCAGGGTAAAGAGAAATGGCCTAAGCGCGATATTGTCAGCGAACCAAAAGCCAAGTTTCAATGCACCTGATTATCCTGAGCGCCAGAAGCTTTAGAGCATAAAAAACCCGGGATCGGGATTAACCCCCGCCCGGGTTTAATTACTGCATCACTGCTTAATGAAGCCTACTCCGTGAGCAGTGACTTGGAGAGTTCCTCCAGGGTTCTGCCCTTGGTCTCAGGCATCTGGAACTTGGCCCACAGGATCTGAATGATCATCATCAAAGTGAAGAAGCCGAACACGACCGACACGTCGAAGTTGGCCATCACGATCGGGAAGATCAAGGTCAGACCGGCGGCAAACACCCAATGCGTGGAGCTGCCCAGCGACTGTCCGGCCGCGCGCTGATCGTTGGGGAAGATCTCGGAGATGAACACCCAGATGATGGTGCCGGACCCGAAGGCATGCGAGGCGATGAACAGGATCATGCACAGCAGCACCAGCGAGCTTACCGAGCCTAATTCCTCCGAAGCTGCGCCCTTGGCCTGCAAAGCCGCGTTCTTGACATCCTCAAGCGTGCTCTCCTCGTCAAAGCTCACCGTCGGACCCTGGTAATTCTCCGGGGTGGCGGTCAGCACCAGATTCTGCCGGGCCGCCTGGTAGTTGGCCAGGATCTCCTGACGGTCGCTGTCGGTGATGTAGTTATCCGGGTTATCGAGATTCACCACCTGCTCCACTGCGTTGACGGCGTCGGTCGCGGCCGACACCACCTTGAGCTCGGAGAAGTTGACAAAGGCCCAGGTGCACACGCCCAGACTGATGATGTAACCGATACAGCCGATGAGCAGCAGCGTCCTGCGTCCCAGTCTGTCAATCAGCATCACACCCACATAGGTGAAGATGAGGTTGGTTACGCCCAGGCAGGCCGCCGCCAAAAGCGGGTTGGAGATGCCGGCCAGATCGAGAAGGCGCGGGGCAAAGTAAAGGATGATGTTGATACCCGAGAGCTGGTTGAAGGCAGCAATCAGGAAGGCGAAGAGAATGGGATAGCGCAGACGCCTGGAGAAGAACTTGGCCTTGTTCTCCTTCATGATGCGCGCCTCTTCGGCACTGGTCTTGACCTCAGCCACCAGATTGTCAATTTCGGCCGGTGACAGAGTTGGGTTTACCTGCTCGAAGATGGCCCGTCCGGCATGATCATCGCCCTTCTCCACAATCAGCCAGCGCGGAGACTCCGGCAGACCGAAACACATGACCATGTAGAAGAAAGCCGGCACGGCCTCGACACCCAGCATCCAGCGCCAGGCCCAGCTCTCATCAAAGGAGGAGCCGATGATCAGGTTGGAGATGAAGGCCAGCAGAATGCCCAGTACGATGTTGAACTGGAACAGTGCGGTGAGTTTGCCGCGGTGCTGGGCCGGGGAGATCTCGGCGATGAACATCGGGGAGGCCACGGTGGCGATACCGATGCCCAGACCGCCGATGAAGCGGAAGAAGATGAACGAGCTCACGTTCCAGGCATAGGCCGAGCCTATGGCCGAAACCAGATAAAGGGCGCCCACGTAGATGAGGGTGCGTTTACGTCCGATCTTCTGTGCCGGGATTCCGCCGGTGAGCGCGCCGAGCACTGTGCCCCAAAGGGCCGAGCTGATGGCGATGCCGTGCCAGAAACCGCTTAGGCTCCAGAGATTCTGGATGCGGGCTTCCGCGCCCGAAATCACCACCGTGTCAAAACCGAACAGCAACCCGGCCAAGGCCGTGGTCAGTGCCCAGTAGAACAGTTTTCCTTGCATATTGTTGTTTCAGAGCCGCTCCCCCCACAATCAGAAGAACCGCTCCGCTCCGGTAGGTTTGATGCAGCTTACCTGGTCAGCCTGAACTGACTAAGATCCGCCACACTAACTCTTATAGCCCCGAGTGGGGATCTGAAAACAGAGGCAAAGAGTGATTATTGGCGCAAGATCCCGCATTTTCGATTGCCTGGGCCAAGTTGCACCCAAATGCAGCAGCCGCTCTGTAGCATAAGCTCTGAGCAGAGACCCTACTGAAGACTACAGGCGATTGGGACTTATCAGATCTTTTTGGAGATGCGCACGTTGATGGCCGCCCGGTGGCGGGTGTCGGCAATGCTGTCGGCGCCTAAGGTAGAGCCGGTTATGTTGGCCAGGTAGACCATGAAGCTGGGGATATTCTCACCGGTACCGGAGCGCACAATGCCCAAGGTGGCGGTAAATTCCGCTCCCAGCAGCACCAGCCACCAGTCGATGTAAATCCAGATCATGAACACCGGCAGCGCGGCAATGGCCCCGTACAGGGCCTCATAGCTGGAGAAATTGAGCACAAAAATGCTGAAGAGCTTCTTGGAGATCTCAAAGAGCGCCGTCACCAGCACAGCGCCCAACAGGGCATCCTGAAAGCGCACCGTCACCGAGGGCACGATAAGAAAGAGCGCCGTCACCAACACGATCTCGATGATGATGGGGAAGATGAAGTAGGCCACCAAGAGCGGAATGCCCACCACCCCGCCGGTGGTGAAGGCGTAGGCCAGCACCTTGGAGGTGATCCACACAATAAGCCCCACGGCCAGAGGTCCTAAGGTGAGCAGGGTCCAGTAAATGGCCACGGTCTGCCCGAATTTACGGCGGCCGCCGCGCCAGATACGGTTTAAGGAGAAATCGATGGAGCGGATCAGCATCAAGGCGATGATGAAGAACACGATGGAGCTGGTGGCTGTGAGTTTGCCGGCATGGGTTACCAAGGTGCCCACATAGGAATTGACCGTATCGGAGAACACCGGCATAAAGTTGGTGGCGGCAAAACCCTTTAGGCTCTCGCGTACGTCCGAGAAGGTCGGGATCACCGCAAAGATCGACAGCACCACGGTCAAAGCCGGGATCAAAGCCAAAATGGTGGCAAAGGAGAGCGCCGAGGCCTCCAGACCGATACCGTCGCGTCTGACGCGCCGCACAAAGTATTTAATGAGTTCTTTCACGCTGAAGCTCTCTCATCGCGGCCCAATCTAGCAAGCCGGGCCTCTGGCTAAGTATAGCAAAAACCAAGTGTTGCACACAAAAAGCCCCTTGAGGTCATTTAAGCGAAAAATACCGGCGCCTGCCTGCAATCACCCTCAAATTGGACAAAAATATCCTGATGGCAGACCTTGCCGCATTAACCAGCACGGCACCTCACGCGCCACCTTCAGGAATTGGACGAACAACGACGAGCTGGGCGACAACCGAAATTTTACAGTCAGGCAGCCGATTTCTGCCTGCTGCACGGCAACAAAGATCCCCTGAAGGGAGCCTACAACCAAGAGAAACTGATAAAAGAGAGACGGGTGATTATGGATGAGTGGCGCAAGTACTGCTGCCAGCTCGTTTCTGAGTTGGCAGCGCTTTAAACTGTGCGCTAACGTACGATATTCAGATCCTTTTTTTGATGGCTGAGGAACTTTAGCGCATTCTCATGATTCGGGTGTTCCTCAGCAAAACGCTCCATGTGACCTTTTATCATCTCCTTATACAATTTCTCGGCTTTTCTCAAGTTCTCAATGCGGGCCACATTTCTGCTCTTGGTCGCATCAGAAACGGAAGATGCTTGTTCATTTCTGATGGCATCAATATCCACCTTGATGAATTCGCGGAATAAATCATTGGGGAGCCCGTCTTTATCGAAAGATACTGTCTTATTGTTCAGCAAAAAACCCACATAGTTATCATAGTTTTCATTGTCCCTAGCCAACTCAAGTGCCGTTACGCTTCGGTTAAAACAGTTTGTCAGTCTAGTTCTTTCCTCACCTGATACAGCATGAGGTTCGCCTCTAGATGCATCAATATTCGCGTTGTGGCTTACTTTTTCGTCTAAAAACAAGCTTTCCAATTGAATAATATCCACTAGCTTGTTTTTACTTCCAACCTCTCTAAAAAAGTTCTCGGCTTGGCCGATTGCAAGATTCTCTGCTTTAACAATCTGACTTTTTAAAACTTCATCATGAGAATTTGATGCCGTATTAAAGGCCAGCAGATACATCTTAGTTTCATCAGAATTCATCAGGATACCTTTGCTTAGCTTCGTAAAGATTGAATTCCTGAACAGATTTTAGG
>JAFUGP010000185.1 GCA_017469335.1 Succinivibrio sp.
ACCACAGCGCCGAGAGTGCTCTCACCCAAATCAAGAGCCAGCACTACCCCCAGGCCCTGGAGGCCTACCGGGGTAACCTCATCCTCGCGGGGATAAGCTATGATAAGGACACAAAGGAGCATCACTGCGTGATTGAGCGTGTCTGACACCCGCAATCCTGCGGAAACGTACTGATTGCCGGTTTACTTCTATTCCATTAACTGACAGCTGAAAAAACAAGGAAAAATAGACCATGCCGGTAAGGTTTGAGCAGGAGCTTAATCAAGAACAACTTGAGGCGGTGCGCTGTACCGAGGGTTACGTGCGTGTGTTGGCCGGTCCCGGTACCGGCAAGACCCGTACTCTCACCTATCGCTACGCTTATCTGGTGGACGCACTGGGCATCATCCCCCGCAACATCCTCTGCGTAACCTTTACCAACAAAGCCGCCCGCGAGATGAAACTGCGCATTCTCAAGATGTGCGGGGAGCGCGGTGTGCCTTTCATCGCCACTTTTCATGGTTTTTGCTGTGAGTTTCTGCGTCAGGAAGGCGCGGTATTGGGGGTGCCGGAGAACTTCAGCGTGGCCGCCGTCTCCGAGGTCAAGGAAATGCTGAGGCCCCTTTACGAGCCTTTGGGTATCAGCGGGCGCGACCTAAAACTGCAGGATGCCTGGGATAAGATTGACCTGATAAAGAGCACGGAACTTTCTTATGTAGGGGAGTTTTTGGAGCCTGACAGCGGCTCTTTACGGCGCAAGGCCCAGGAGTATCTGCTGCAGGGTGAACAGATGAAAGCGCTGTTCTACGCCTATCTTTTTGAGCAGCGCAGCAGCGCCACCTTGGATTTTGACGATTTAATCGCCTTTACGCTGGAGATTTTAGAGCGCAGCGCTCAGGTACGCGAGCGCTGGCAGAAAAGACTTGAATACATTCTGGTCGATGAATTTCAGGACATCGATCGCCTGCAAAACCGTCTGGTGGAGTGTCTGGCCGCCCGCCACGGCAATCTTTTCATCGTGGGCGATCCCGACCAGACCATCTATACCTTCCGCGGGGCGAGCGTCAGATTCTTCAATGAGTTCACCAAGGTGCATTCTGATTGCAAGTGCTTTTACTACGAGGAGAACTACCGCTCCCAGCGCTTTATCCTGGATTGTGCCTACCACGTCATTGCCAAAAATCCCGATCCCGGACGGCGGCACTTAAAGGCCCATCTAAAAGATCTCAACTTGCAGGAGCTCATGCCGGTGCTGCGCCCTGAAGAACTAAAAGAGGATCAGCAGGAGCGCGAGCAACTGATTGCCTTAGGCGGCAGCGGGCACCTGCAGGTCACCTCTCCGCCGCGTTTTGAGCTCATCGAGGCCACTGAGCGTACGCAGCGGCCGGTAGTGGCGCAGCTGGTAAGTGCCTATGCGGAGGGTGAGTACATCGCCTCGGAGATCGCCACGCTGCCGGTGCACTCCCTAGGTCAGGTGGCGGTGCTCTACCGGGCCAACCATCTCTCGCGCGACATTGAGCAGGCCTTAATCCGCCGTAAACTGCCCTACGTGGTGGTGGCCGGGGTGGCTTTTATGGAACGCCGGGAGATTAAGGATGTGCTCGGCTACTTAAGACTTACCGTCAACCCCGCCGACAACGCGGCCTTTTGCCGTATCATCAACGTGCCGCGCCGCGGTTTTGGCCGCACCCGTCTGGAGGCCTTAAAGCGCCTTGCTGAGCAGGAGGGTCTGCCGCTATTGGCCACACTCATCAATCATCGCGAGGATGACCTGTTCAAACGTGCCGATACGGCCGGTTTTTTGAAGATCATGAGCTTTCTGCACGAGAATGCCCCACATCTCACGCCTACCCATGCCTTAGAGCAGGTCTTAAACCTCACTGACTTTGAGGACATGTTAAAGCGCGAAGGCGAGCAGGAGCGGGTGCAGAGCCTGGCCGAGCTCAAACAGCAGGCCGCCGAATTCGAGCGCCGCGAGGGTGAGCGTACCAATCTGGCAGATTTTGTCTCGCAGCTGGCGCTGTTCTCCTATGAACAGTTAGAAAGGAGCGAGGCGGTACGGCTGATGACGGTGCACAGCGCCAAGGGGCTGGAGTTTGACTACGTGTTTGTGGCCGGGCTCAATGAGAAGATCTTCCCCAGCGCCAAGTCCAACAATTTAGAGTCCTTGCAGGAGGAGCGGCGCCTGCTGTACGTGGCCATGACCAGACCGCGCAAGCAGCTGTTCTTGTGCTCCTATTCTCACCGCCAGGAAGCCGAGCTGGAGCCCTCGCGCTTTGTCTATGATCTGCATCCCGAGGAGATTGTAAGGGTTGGGGAGAGAGTGCCATCCACGGTGTTCTCCGCTCCTGTCGCCGGCAAGGCCGGACGTTTTGCAGGCGGAGCCAGGGTCTTTCATCAGATCTTCGGACCTGGGGTAGTAGAGAGCGTCAACGAGCGTGACGGCGAGTATGAGGTGCGCTTTGAGAGCCTAAAAGAGCCGCGCACTTTATCCTTCAGCGCGCCGCTGGAGCCTGCCTGAGCGGCACGGCGCCGCAGCGACACTGAGATTTTTAGGCCGGTCTCAATGCTCAAAGAGGGAGAGCAGCAGCGAGAGAGCGGCCCCCGAAAGCATAAAAGCCATTTTAGCTCCCATCTTGCTCAGGCTCTCGGCTACTTTCATGCGCGGCAGCAGATCGGCTAAGGCCACGTAGATGAAGCTTGCCCCGGAAAGGGCAAGAATATAGGGCAGCAGGGCACTGAAGGAGCCCAAAACCAAGATGCCGCCCACGGCACCCACCAGCGATCCCGTAAGAGCCACTGCATTGACCACGAAGGCCTGTTGGGGCTTTAGCCCGCACTCAATCATGAGCGCGAAATCCCCCAGCTCATGGGCAATTTCATGACTGATGACCGCCGCGGTGACCGCCAGCCCCAGATGCACGTCGCTTAAATAGGAGCCGGCGATGACCACGCCGTCGCAGAGGGTGTGCAGGAAACTGCCCGACAGCAGACCCGCCCCGCCTGAGGAGAGTGCCACATGGTGACGGTGCCGGCCGTGAAAGTTAAAGCACATCTCCACGGCGCACAAAAACAAAATGGCCGCCAGGGCCAAAAGTCCCGCCGTATGCGGCTCAATCTCCTCACAGGCCTCAGGCAGGATATGCACCAGGGAGAGTCCCAGCAGAAAACCCACGGCCACCAGGGAGAGGGGCCTGGAGATACGGCCGATGCGCCCCGGACCTAAGATCAGGCACAGTAGGGCGGCGCACAGCGCCGAGGCGGCGGCGCTGACAAGAATAATGAGGCTTAACATCACAAAAGCTCCTTGCCGGACTTAAGGGGACCGCCAGCTCCGAATTTCACGAAACGAAGAGCGCTGAGGCGACCTGCAACGGAGCTCTATTATAGGCGCTGTGAGCGTGGCGGGCAAAAAGCCCCCCCTAAATATCCCAGTTCCCTGATCTAGCCTTATGCATGGCCTTTAAAACCTGCAGGGCCTCGGCTGTCTCCCTGACATCATGCACCCTGAGTATGAGCGCGCCTTGTTGTGCACAGATAAGCGCTCCGGCCACCGAGCTTATCACCCGCGAAGCGGGCACGGCGATGCCGGTTACCGCGCCTAACATGCTCTTGCGCGAGAGAGCACCCACCACCGGGTAGCCTTGAGTGCAGAACCTTGTAAAACCGCTCAGCAGAGTGTAGTTATCCTGCACGCTCTTGCCAAAGCCAAAGCCCGGATCCCAGAGTATATGCTCGGGTTTGACCCCAGCGTGCACGGCCGCCTGGGTGCGCTGTTGCAGGAAAGCTTCAACCTCGCTTAATACCTCATGGTAGGCAGGATTATCCTGCATGGTCTGAGGGCTGCCCTGCATGTGCATGAGAATGACGGGCAGATCCAAAGCGGCGGCACACTCCAGGGCTCCGGGGCGTGACAGGGCTCTGATATCATTCCAGATATGCGCTCCGGCCGCGGCGGCCGCGCTCATCACCTCCGGAGCGGAGGTATCCACCGAAATCATCACCTCCAGGGTGCGGCTTAGTCTTTCCACCACCGGAATGACGCGGGAGAGTTCTTCCTCCAGGCTTACCCGGGCAGCTCCCGGGCGGGTGGACTCACCGCCCACATCGATGATGACCGCGCCGTCCTGGTGCAGCTGAGCGGCCTTGTCCAGGGCCTTATCCGGGTTGAGGTACTCTCCGCCGTCGGAGAAGGAATCGGGGGTAACGTTCAGGATCCCCATGAGTTTAGGACTGTCGAGCTTAAGCTCCCGCTCACGGGCGCGCAGCACCTGGCAGGGGGAGGAGTTGAACTTAGGTGTAGGGATGTTGTTCATGAAGTTGAAAATATTCCTTGGGACTGGGTATGTGACGGCACGTTCGGGGCAGTATCGCCCAGACGTTACAGCTGTGGGGTACCTGGCCTAAATTTAGCTGCTATGGCCGCTGCCGCCTTCTGCTAGACTATAGCACAGACAGGTATACAGGCAGCCGGCAGTTGATGTAAGGAGCTGGCTTCAGCTGCTGTCATTACACAAAGGAAGTACGATGAAAAAGCAGACAGACAAGGAAATCCAAATTGAGACCTCAGTACCGCAGGCACCAGACCCCGATATCGTGGAAATCCAACAACTGGCCCTGCAGGCTGAGGATGATGACATCTCATCAGATGAAAAACGCGACAAAATTCTTGAGAAACGTAATGACAAACTAATAGACCTGTTCTTCAAGGCCTTGGTGGAAAAAGGACTTTCGGAGAAAGTCAGCAACAAGCATGCGGACAACGTCTATTTGTTTATCAATACTTTCATGTTATTTCGCGAAGGCTATACCATGGAGGAGGGGGATTGTTGTCTGAATGACTTTTTTGGCTATTTCTACGTCCGCAAGTGCCTGTGGTCCAATCCTAAGAACCTCAAGACCACCGCCGTCAGCATCCAGAAGTTCTACAAGTGCATGGCGGACAAGGGGCTGATCCCGCTGAAAACCTGTGAGAAAATATGCAATATCATCAAAAAGCGTCTGCCTGATTGGGAAGAGGAATGTCGGCTCTACAACGATCATGACGAAAACTGGGATCCCTGGAAGTACGCACCCTTCTAAGTCAGCACCGGTGGGGCACCTACTGCTCCAGTGACGTAGAAAGATGTCAGAACAACGCCCCACTTAACGCCATAGCTGCTGACGGCCAAGAGATCCGGCAGGCTTTGCGGTGCGCTCTGCAGTGGGTGCTGACGTCGGGTTGTCAGCGGCGGCTCTTGGCGCTGCGCCTTGAGATGAGCCTTCTGGCAAAAGCGCACTCCCAGGCATGCTGGTTGCGCTGTTCGGGGCGGGAGCTCCAATAAGAGACAAAATCGCTCAGCTCCCGCTCGCTGAAACCGGCATCGGCAAGCCCGCAGGATAAACAGGCCTCGGCAAAGCCGCCTTGAGGGCGCCAGCCGCGCTGCAGCCTGAAAGGCAGCTGCGGTACCTCATCCAGAGTGGCCAGATGCAGGGGATAAGTCACCTCACAGTTATCCCAGGTGGCAGTGGGATCCTGGCGGACGATGAAGCCTGCCTCCTCTAACTCATCAAGGCACAATTGCGCCATCTCAGCACTGGGCGCGGTGGGGAAATAGGCGCTGGAGCTGTAAAGCACGGCCTGGGCTTTGGCCACGGTGAGGGTGGTGATATTGCGTTCGGCCAGGGGCTTTATCAAGAGCAGATACAAACTGCGGGCAGGATGGCTGAGCGCGGAGCTTTGCAGGCGCTCCCATTCGACGGGATTAAACATGAAGGTCTGGGACTGTAATCTAAAATTCAGCGGTGGGATCTTTTTTTGGCTTCATACACTTTGAAGTTCGGTACCGGCTTTATGCCCAGGAAGTTTTTAAAGGACATGGCAAGAGCCGGAAGATGAGGCATAACTGGGTAAATTTTGTCATAGGTCACCTTATCCTTTTTGCAGTGTCTGAAACTGCCGGATCAGCCGGTTTTGACAGGTCATCATCCAAGACACGGCGCTCTCTTAATTCTCTCAACAAAAAGCAGTGTTCCCGGTCAGATCCGCTCATAACTCTCTGCAGAGCCCGGAGGAGTTGAGCGGCTCGGCCGGCGGACAGATTAACCTCAGGGTCAGCCATAAATGGACCTGACCCCCTAACTATAGGCGTTAAGCGGGATTTTGTCCAATGTTGAAGCGCCCCTCAGGGCAGCTTAGAGTCCGACCGGGGCACCACGAGGGCACTTACGGCCGGGGTTGTCAGGGCGCTGCTCCTGCATCGGCGCAGCATTCGGATCCACTTATATTCCATGGTGCCAACCGGGGATCTGCAAACAGTTGCTCAATCGCTCAATCGTTTGATGTATAATGCTCTCAGAAGAACACTGGCTATCTTACTTCTTTATAAATTTCAAAGGGTAGACCAGGAATTTTAAGCAAAACACTCTTAAGGAGCCTTACCATGCAGAAGATCCGCTGTGATATCGAAGGACTGGACTGCCCGCACTGCGCGGCCAAACTGGAGGGATTGCTGGCCGATCATGAGGCCTTTGGCGCGGCACATTTGAACTTTGCCTTAGGTACGCTCACGTTGGAGGTGGCCGATGAGGCCGACGAGGAGCGCAGCGTGGCCGTGGCCAACGAGGTGGCCCGCGCTTTTGATGAGAATGTGAGCATCACGCTGAGGGATTGAACATGTTGGAGGGGGTGAGTTTTTCAAGGCGGCTTATTCTGCTCCTAAGTGCCCTGGCCATGTTCTTTCTGGTGCTGCAGGAGCACCTGCTCAAACTGCCTTTAAATGCCGCGCTGTTATTGGCAGGCTCGGTGATTATCTACCTGCTGCTCTCTTATAAGGTCATCATCTCGGCCTATAAGACCTTGGTGCGCGGCCACCGTCTCTCCGAGGAGTTTTTGATGGTGACCGCCACCTTGGGAGCCTTCGGTATCGGCGATTACGCCGAGGCTCTGGCGGTGATGCTGTTCTATCAGATAGGTGCCCTGTTTGAGGATTATGCCGGCCGTCGCTCGCGCCGGGAGATCAGTGCGCTGGCCTCCTTAAAACCGCAGAAGGTGCGGGTGGTGGACGCGCAGGGCAGCGAAAGCTTCAAAAAGCCCCGTGAGGTCAGGGTAGGGGAGCTCATCAAACTGCTGCCCGGGGAGATGTTAAGTCTGGATGCGGCCCTGCAGGGGGCGCAGGCGGCCTTTGATACCGCCGCCCTCACCGGCGAGAGTGAGCCCAGACTCTATGCCAAAGGTGCCGAGGTGCCCGCCGGGGTCATCTGCTGCGGCAGTCCGGTCATACTGCAGGCACAAAAGCTCTATCGTGACTCCTCTTTGGTCAGACTGATGAACTTAATTGAGGACGCGCAGGAGCGCAAGTCCACCCCCGAGAGTCTCATCAGCCGTTTTGCCCGCTGGTACACCCCGCTGGTGGTGGGAGCCGCCGTGTTGCTGGCCTTAACTCCGCTGTGGCTTGAGGGCGCGCTGTGGTCGGACTGGGTGATCAGGGCGCTGGTGTTCCTGGTCGTCTCCTGTCCCTGTGCGCTGGTGCTCTCGGTGCCGCTTACCTTTTACGGCGGTCTGGGGGCGCTCTCGCGTATCGGCGTGATGGTCAAGGGCACGGTTTTCATCGAGACCATGGCCCGTTTGCAGGCCATCGCCTTTGACAAGACCGGCACCCTGACCACCGGCAGTTTTGACCTGCAGAAAATCACCACCTTCGGCGAGATAAGTGAAGATGAGGCGCTTGGTGTGGCCGCCGCCCTGGAGCATGAGAGCAATCACCCCCTAGCGCAGGCGCTGGTGCGTGCGGCAGTACAGCGCGGACTTATTCTGCCTGCGCTTGCTGATTATCAGGAGTACCCAGGTCGTGGGGTGACGGCCTCTTTGCAGGGAATTAAATACGCCTGCGGCCGCCGCAACTTTGTCATCGAGCTGACCGCTGCCTCAGCCGACGGGCACGATGCAGCCGCCGCCCCTGAGGGCAACGTGGCGCTCTCTGAGGTGTGCCTGGGGCGTGAGGGGCAGATCATCGCCGTGCTTGCGCTGGGCGATGCCTTAAGACCCGAGGCGCAATCCACGCTGGCGGCGCTTAAGCGTCTGGGGCTTGTGAGCTGTCTTATCAGCGGGGACAGGCAGGCCAGCGCCCAGCGCGTGGCTGCCACGCTGCACCTGAATAAGGTCTTTGCCGAGCAGCTGCCTGAACACAAATTAGAGAGTTTAAAGAGCTTCAGGCAAAGTGAGGGGCGTTGTGCCTACGTGGGGGACGGCTTAAACGATGCGCCGGTACTGGCGGCGGCGGATGTGGGCTTTTCCCTGGGGCAGTTTGCCCAGGCCGCGGCGGTGGAGGCCGCCGATGTGGTGATCATGGATGATAAATTGGACAAGATCCCCAAGGCGCTGGGACTTACGCGGCGCATTTATAACCTCGCGCTGCAGAACATGTGGTTTGTCATCGCGGTGAAGCTTAGCATACTGCTTTTGGGCGCCGTGGGCCTGGCGGGGATCTGGCTGGCCATCTTCGGGGATGTGGGCGTGTTGATTCTGGCGGTGTTAAACGCCATGCGCACGCTGCGCTTTAAGCCCGAGCCTGAGGCAGCTGCAGGTGGCCCTGTAGCGGTGTGCGCACCGCCTGCGGCCGCGGCCTGAGGGAGCCTTACAGGGTAGAGGAGCACAGTGGTCATGCAAAAGTGCGGATTTGAAATAGGCGGCATGTCCTGCGCGGCCTGCGCGGCGCGGGTGGAGCGGGCGGTGAGCGCGCTGCCGGGGGTGAGCGCGGTCAATGTGCTGCTCTTAAAAAACCGTCTGACCTTGGTGCTCGATGAGAGCAGGTGCACCCCATCTTTGGTCGAGGAGGCGGTGCGTAAGGCAGGCTACAGCGCCCGCGCCGAGGGTGAGAGAGCACATCAGGTAGAACAGGTAAAAGCAACTTCCGGGCTGTACTCCCTGGGCCTTACTTTGGTCTTGTTCGTCGCGGTGATGGTATTGGGGATGATCCCCGCGTTGGGAGATGCTTTAGGGCTTGGCTTTATGGGGCTTGGGGCCTTACAGCTCATCCTGACCTTGGGCGTGATGTTTTTGCAGCGCGGGATTTTTTACGATGCCTTTAAAGCCGCCGCGCACGGTGGGACCAACATGAACACCCTGGTGGCCTTAGGCGCGTTGTCCTCCCTGTGCTATTCGCTGTGGCAGCTGTGCTCGGGGGTGGGACCAGGAGAAACCGGCTCTAATAGTATGAGCGCTATGGGCTCCCCGGCCGACGCAGGCGGGGGACTTTATTTTGAGTCCGCCGCCGGCATACTCTCCTTTATCGCCATCGGCCGCTACCTGGAGGGCCGCGCCCGCCGCGGCACCACCGCCGCGGTACAGCTGCTCTATGAGCTCTCCCCCAAGCTGGTGTGCGTGGAGCGTCCGGCCGCGGCAGAGAATGAGCAAGCGCAAGTACCGGCAGCCGCTGCTGACGCGGATATGAGATCGGCCCCGGATACCGTGCAGCTGCAGCTTGAGGCCGAGGCCCTGCGGGTGGGGGACATCGTGGTGCTGCGCGCGGGGGACAGGGTACCGGCCGATGGGGTGATCTGTGAAGGTCAGGGGCACTTAGATGAAAGTGCCTTAACCGGTGAGAGTCTGCCTAAAAGCGTGCAGGTGGGAGCAGAGCTGCTCTCCGGGGCGCTGGTAACTGATGGCTTTTTGAAAATGCGGGCGCAGCGGGTAGGCAGTGCGGCCACTTTGGGGCGCATCATCGCCTTGGTCGATGAGGCCGCCTCCCAGAAGGCACCTTTGGCGCGCTTAGCCGATCTGCTCGCCGCCCGTTTCGTGCCGCTGGTGCTCGCGCTCTCCGCGTTGACCTTCATATGTTGGTATGTGCTGCTGCACAGCAGTTTCGCGCAGGCGCTTAATTACGCCGTCTGCGTGCTGGTGATCTCCTGTCCCTGTGCCTTGGGTCTGGCCACGCCAGTGGCGCTGATGGCAGGTTTGGGCCGGGCGGCCCGTCTGGGCGTGCTCTTTAAGGAGGCTGCCGCCGCCGAGTATTTAGGCCGCGCCCGGGTGCTGGCTTTAGACAAAACCGGCACGCTTACCTACGGCAAGCTGCATGTGGAGAGCATTATCCCCGCCGTGGCCGGGCAGGAGGCTGCGGCGCTGCTGTTGGCCGCCTCGCTGGAAGTAAAGAGCAGTCATCCGCTCGCGCAGGCCATTGTGGCGGCGGCACAAGAGCACGGCTTGGGCAGTGGTGAGAGCCTGCTGCCCTGCACGGATTTTGCGCTGCTGCCGGGGGTGGGAGTGCGCGGGCAGGTGGCCGGCACCACGTTGTCGCTGGGCAACGGGCGGCTGCTTCAGGGGCTCTCTTTGAGCCTTAAGCAGCAGAAGGCCATCGAGAGCTGCGAGCGCTCAGGCAAGGTGGCGTTGTGTTTGCTCAAGGAGAGTGAGGCGGGCAGGGAGCTTATGGCGCTTATGTGCTTGGGCGATGAACTGCGCGCTGAGGCGGCGCAGTCAGTGGACTTTTTAACCCAGCTGGGAGTGGAGTGCGTCATACTCTCGGGGGACAGTGAGAAGGCGGTGGGGCAGGTGGCGGCCACTTTGGGCATTAAGCAGGCCTACGCCAGGCTCCTGCCTGAGGATAAGGCTGCCCGGATAAAACACCTTAAGGCTGAAGGCAAGGTGGTGGCCATGGCCGGGGACGGGGTCAACGACAGTCTGAGCCTGTGCACGGCCGATGTGGGCATCGGGGTGGCCGGCAGCTCTGATATTGCCTTAGAGAGCTGTCAGGTGGCCTTGTTAAAGCCCGATCTTAAGGCCCTGGCACGGGCTTTTTACCTCGGACGGCGCATCGTGCGCACTATCCTGGAGAATCTTGGCTGGGCCTTTTTATACAATATAATCTGTATTCCTCTGGCCGCAGGCGCCACAAGCGCCTGGGGACTGGCGCTTACGCCCATGTACGCGGCGCTCATGATGAGTCTGAGCTCCTTGTGTGTGGTGTTAAACGCGCTGAGACTTAACTACTTGAAAGTGCCGCTGCCTGACTCTACTTATGAAAAAGAGGGCGCGGAGGCGGTCATTTCACCGCCCACGGCAACTGAGCATACGAAGGAGCAAAAAATGCACACTACCCTTAAAATCGACGGCATGCACTGCGAGCATTGCGTGGCCGCCGTCACCAAGGCCCTGGAGAGTCTGCCGGGCGTAAGCGCTGTTCAGGTAAGCCTAGAGCGCGGCGAGGCGCAATTAGAGGCCGCCGCGGGGCTTAACGAGGCGCTGTTTAAGAGCGCCGTGGAAGGTGCGGGCTTTGAGCTGACACAGTGTCAGTCGGCCTGAGAGAGGCTCTAAGCGGCACAGCTGTGCGGGGCAGATAAGGTACAATGAGACTCTTTGGGGCTCCCTTGAAGAGTTCCTGCAGTCCTTGAACTGCAAGTTGAGGATGAATGTTTTTTCAGGCCGTGACCTGATATTGCTGGACGATAAAGATGTGGGATTATTCTGACAAAGTAAAAGATCATTTTCTGCACCCGCGCAATGCCCGGGTCATCGAAGATGCCAACGCGGTGGGCGATGTGGGCTCGATTATCTGCGGCGATGCCTTAAGGCTCATGCTCAAGATAGACCCCAAGACCGATCTCATCGAGGATGCTGCCTTCCAGACCTATGGCTGCGGCAGCGCCATCGCCTCCTCCTCGGCCTTAACCGAGATGATTAAAGGCAAAACCCTGCAGGAGGCCTCCAAGATCACCAATCAGCAGATTGTGGATTATTTGGGTGGTCTGCCCCCCGAGAAGATGCACTGCTCGGTGATGGGACGCGAGGCCCTGGACGCGGCCATTGCCAACTACCACGGGCAGAGCTACTCGCAGTCCCACGATGACGGTGAGC
This sequence comes from Succinivibrio sp., assembly GCA_017469335.1. GTDB lineage: Bacteria > Pseudomonadota > Gammaproteobacteria > Enterobacterales > Succinivibrionaceae > Succinivibrio. Next base: position 11,807 of record JAFUGP010000185.1, read on the forward strand.
TCATCTGCCATTGCTTTGGGGTGGGCATCAACAAGATCAAAAAGGCCATCTGGGAGAATCATCTCACCACGGTGGAGGAGGTGACCAACTACACCAAGGCCGGCGGCGGCTGCGGCAGCTGCCGCATGCGCATTGAGGAGATCATCGATGAGGTGTGGGAGGATCTGGAAAAATGCGGCGTACCGCGCCCTGGGCATGTGCCCACGCCCATCCCCATGAAGATGGTGAGCGCCCAGAAGGCGCAGGAGGCGGTGGCGGCGGTCTCGGCCGAGGAGACGCAGAGCTCGCCCATCTACAAGGAAGTGGTGAAACTCTTAGAGGAGATCAACACCGGTCTTAAGATGGACGGGGCGGGGGTGGATCTCTCCGCCATCAAGGGCGCGCAGGTCAGCGTGATCTTAACGGGCGCGGCCTCGCGCGGCATGATGAAGGACATGACGGTGAATTTCATCCAGAAGAAACTCTCCGAGGGCACCGGCAGACAGATTGAGTTAAACGCCACGGTCAGGGCGGAGGGCTGAGAGGATGAACACCGCAGAGCTCAAACCCCAGGAAGGCATTTACCTGGACAACAACGCCACCACGGCCATCGATCCCCAGGTGGCCGAGGCCATGCTGCCTTATCTGTACACCTATTTTGGCAACGCCTCCTCTCAGCATAATTTCGGCGTGCCGGTGGAGAAGGCCATCGCCCGCGCCCGCGAGCAGGTGGCGGCTTTCATCGGCGCCGAGCACCCCGATGAGATAATTTTCACCTCCTGTGCCACCGAGTCGGACAATACCGCACTGTGGTCGGCGCTGTGGGCGCAGAAGGACAAAGATGAGATCATCACCACCCCGGTGGAGCACCCGGCCATCATGCAGACCTGTGATTTCTTATCCTCGCGCGGGGTTAAGGTGCACTATCTAAAGGTCGATGACAAAGGCCGCCTTGATCCTGAGGAGATGGTCAGGCTCATCAACGAGAAAACTGCCCTTTGCAGCGTGATGTGGGCCAACAACGAGACCGGCGATGTCTATCCGGTGCCGGAGCTGGCCGCCCTCGCGCACGAGCGCGGGGTGATGTTCCATACCGACGCGGTGCAGGCGGTGGCCAAGCTGCCCATCAACCTTAAGGAAACCGCCATCGACATGCTCTCCTTCTCTGGTCACAAGATCCATGCCCCCAAGGGTATCGGCGTGCTCTATGTGCGCCGCGGCACCAGGTTCGTGCCCTTTATGAAGGGCGGCCATCAGGAGCGCGGGCGTAGGGCCGGCACCGAGAATGTGCCCTATATCGTGGGGCTGGGGGTGGCCTGTGAGCTGGCACAACAGCGCCTCTCCGACATCGAAGGGCGGGTGCGGGCGCTGCGCGATAAGCTGCAGCAGGGCATTTTGGCGCGCATCCCCGAGTGCTTTGTCACCGGGGATACCGAGCACCGTACCGACAATACCCTCAACGTGGCCTTTAAGTTTGTCGAAGGCGAGGCCATCTTGCTGTACCTAAACGAGTACGGCATCGCCGCCTCCTCAGGCTCGGCCTGCTCCTCGGAATCGCTGGAGCCCTCGCATGTGATGAAGGCCATGGGGGTGCCCTTCTCGGCGGCCCACGGTACCATCCGTTTTTCGCTGTCGCGTTTTACCACCGAACAGGAGGTGGACAAGACCTTGGAAGTGCTGCCGGGGATCATCAAGACCCTGCGTGAGCTCTCACCGTTCTGGAAAGAAGGTAAGCCGGCCATCAGCGGACTTGACCATGACTTTGACGCCGACAGCACTGAGGTGAGGGCCTGATTATCAGGAAGCGGCACTTTTAGGCAGTGCTCATTTTGTGGAATGCAGGAGCGGCTTGGGCCGCTTCTGCCATTTCCGAGCTGTGAGAGCAGAGCCGACTGATGGATGGTGACATTTTACAGACGGACATCATCTCACCATGGCGGAGAATAACCCCCGGCTGAGTGCGGGGCTCTGCGGTTTGGACTGCACAATACCAGGTGACCAATTAGCAAAGTAGCACTCGCGAATTTCCCTTTTTCACAGCGCACCATCTGTCGGTGAAAATCTAACTTCGATTATGCGCAGGGTACGGCAGAGCCCGAAATTCAAGAATGCGCAGGGTACGACAGAGCCTGAAATTCAAGAATGCGCAAGGTAAGATAGAGCCTGAAATTCAAGAATGCGCAGGGTATGGCAGAGCCTGAAATTCAAGAACGCGCAGGGTATGACAGTGCCCCAACTTCGATTATGCGCGTGATTTTACCGTCCGGAATGGTCTAAATTCGTCTGCGCAAAGAGTCGTTGATTGGGGCAACTTACAAAGACAAATCAGAGGCTCTTGCTGCGGTATCAGCAGGACATCACACCATCAGCCCCAATTTTGGTCATTTTGGTGATCCCAGGACATCTTGAAGAATTTCCTCAAAGTTGTTGTATTGCTTACAGCGCTCAGGATGTCTGACTATGTCTTCTGCTTCGTCACAGGCCTTTTGGGTTTCTGCGTTCGGTTTCAAGGCCACTTCAAAGGGAAGGCCGTCACTGTTCACCGACATTTTCAAAAAGACGGTAATGGCCTCTGTGAGGGTAAGCCCTAATTGTTGGAACAGTGCAGTGGCGGCCTCTTTTAGGTCACTGTCAACTCGCAGCTGAATGGATGACTTGGACATGGTAAGTTGTTTTGAACTGTCTGATAGCATCGTTGTCCGTCAAATATTAGCACATGCAGAGCGATGGTTGCGGTCACTTAGGTGCTGTCAGGTGAGTCTGAACATGGGCAGCAAGCCAAGACGTAAGTTTCAGACCCTGCCAAGCGTCAACCTTATCAAAAGGCGATCGCAATAAAATGGAACGTAGGATAAATGTCAAAGTTCAAAGGAGAACGCATTATGGCAACCAAGCGCACCGGCGCGAACGCTAACACCACCCCAAACCGGTCAACTAAAACCGGTGCTTCCTCAGGCAAAGTCAGCGATGCGGAGCTTGCAATGGCCCTCGCCCGCATCTCCATGGAGGTTTCAAGGGAGAGAGCAATCCGCGAAGGACCTGCCCAGTCAACAGACGCCGGCGCTGCTTTTGAAAAAGTGGTGCAGTTGGTCAGGGACAGGAGAGATGGCGGTGATTCTTATGACGAGGATCCGGAGTCTGCCAGACATGCGTTTGCCCATCCCAAGATGAAAAACGGTACTGTAAAAAGTCTGTGTGAAGATCTGGGGATCGAGGCTGGAAGGGAATTCAATCGCGGTGCCCTGCTCAAGGCAGCTCAAATGCTCTCCGAACTTGCCTACAATCTTCATGAACGCGGAGAGGAGCACCTGCTTGAGGATCCCGATGACGAGGTCAGTCTGAGCGAGAACATGAAGGGACTGGCTGAGGAGGCTGCGATAATGAGCGCCAGACTGGCCAATTTTCATGCGCACTTAAAAGAGCAGCTTGAGGATCTGGTGGGTACCTACTGGTTCAATAACTGATTACAGTGCAGTGATTAGGACACCAGGGATCCCTTGCTGCTCGGAGAGGTACGGACATGGGTGCTGAGGATAGCGGCGCCATTCCGCCGCAGGTGCCTCCTGAGCTGTTGCGCTCTGAGATAGCAAGACTGCGTGCGCTGCTGGCAGAGCATTCTATCGCCTGGGGCAGGGCCTGTTGGGAGATGCCGACTGCTGCGGTGGCCCCGGCTACTGCTGCGACAGCGGTAATGGCCGGAACAGGCCTTGCATCGGCCGTACAACCTCAAAGTACCGAGCCTGCGGCGTTTCCCGCTCAGGGCGATGGCAGTTTAGGATCACCGCCACCGCAGCTTACTCAGGCGGGGCAGGGATCAGTAAGCCCGGTGCAACACTTTAGGGACTCAGACAACGGGACCAACACCGGAGATCACAGGTGGCTCTCCCCAGAAGACCTTAACAATAGGGCACATGACAGCTTTCATGCCCGCATGCTGTTTCGGTTTTTCCGGGGGCGTGATGATGTCTATGCCCGGCGATATCAATACCAAGACCGATCCGGCTACTATCCGGTCTGCCAAAACTACAAGCGGGAAAGCTGCCCCAGGCGTAATAATCCAAAGTATCCCTGCAAAAATTGTACACAACGCGTCAACCGTCCCCTGGATGCTGCGGTGCTCATCGAGCACCTAAACGGCTGTGACAGTAACGGTCGTGAGGTGGTGGTGGGTGTTTACCCGCTGAGGAAGAACGATTGCTGTGTAACTGTCCCCTTAAAAGACCCTAAAAATCCCAAGTAGCCCCTGGCATACTAACCGCGCATGGTATTTAGCGCGGAGGCAGTATGCTCGATCCCACCAATTTCTCCCTTGACGCGGTGACCGATCCGGTAGACCGCCTGATCGTGGAGGGGTTGACCACGACAGAAGAGCCGGTGAGCAAGATTGCCGAAAAACTGGGATTCAGATGCCCCAGCAAGATTTACCGCACGGCCCAAAAATACCTGGGGTACGATTTCTTCCAGAACCGCAGGCAATTCATACACGGGCTTGAGGCTGTCAGGATTAAGGCTAAAGCCAATGACTGCGCCATGTCGGCGACGACCATACAGCCAGAGCCGGCGCCGGCAGATAACGATGGCGATCTGGTCAAGATAGTGCCCCCGTCATCGGTTACCAATAAGCTGCCCGGCTTTGCCAATGCCAAATTGGAGGCTCTGATAAAAGCCAATGCCTGCGATATGGCCTCAGCCTTGGGTGTCACCTATGACTTAAGCCGGGAGACGAACAGCACCAGTTACTGGTACTTGAGATTATGCCTGGAAACCTCGCTCTCCTACGCGGCAATAGGTGCCGCAGTCAGTGGCAGCTCCGGAGGTAAAGCTCCAAGACAAGCATTGGTCTTGCGTCTTGGTGCCGAGGTGGCCTCAAGGCGCACACAACTGTGGCGCATAAAAGCCTGCGGGTTTGAACTTACCGCTAACTCTCTCGCAGAGCCTGTCCACACCCCGACCGTGGCACTGCCGGTGACACAAAGCGCTCCCGGTACCGTCAAGCTGCGTTTTAACGGCTGCGAGTTTGAATGGCAGAGCAGCGGCAGTCCGGAGCAGGCTCTGGCCACCCTGTATCTTAAGCTCACGGGAGGACACTGATGACGAACACTCCGGCAGACGGCGCGGGGAATTATTTCTCCGGCGGTGACATCTATCTGCTCACCGCCCCGGTGGGCGCCCAATGGGGTATCAACCGTTTTCTGTCCATGCTCTGCGGCGGCAGTTTCGGCATTGAGTACGAGGCCGGACGTGAGATCTGGATTGTGGGTATGAACGCCAGACGCACCCGGCTGAAGATTTTCCATGCCGACGCCGGAGGTTTCAGCATAGTTACCCGCTCTCTGGTAGGCCGGGCTCTGTTTGAGGCCGTGACAAAGGCCGGTACCGGCTACGGCCGCCGTCCCCTCACCCGCGGTCAGCTCAGAAGGCTGTGTCTGGACGGTACCATTGAAGGCCCCTGGCAGAACGCCTGGTTTCAGAGGTGCCTGAAGGGTGTCTGAGTCCTCTTTCCCTGCGCCGGAATTTCTCCCCGGTTAAACCGGTCGGCAGTGAGCCTCCAAACCTGCTGCTATCTTTTGTTATTCGGTAAATTTTCTGCAAAAAAGTGTTGACTGAGCCCTTTCTTTTTGTTATATTACTGTCTGACGGTAAGAGTACGAGGAATCAGCCATGACCACACCGAAACCAGAGGACATCAAGGGCTTTCCAGCGGATAAAAACGCCCATCTCACCGAGGTGCACGGCATCACCTATGTGGTGACTTACAGCTACGGTGAGCCCAATGAAAAGGGACGGCGCAAAAAGACCACCACCACATTGGGGCGGGTACATGAAGGGGTGTTCTACACCATGGAGGAATACCACCGCCTGTTCAGACGGGGCGGAGAGCTCAGAGCCAAACCGCCTGAGAGCACCTCCAGAAAGTACGTCAGGAAGAAGCCCCTCTCCGAGCACGGCCAAAGAGGCAAAGGCAACGGCGATTTGCCTGCCAGAGCGGACATACAGAACTTCCCTGATGATCCACATGTCAGCGTCCGCCGCTCCCATGGTCACCTCTACGCGGTAGAGCGCCTCTGGTACCGCGAAGGCGGCAAGTCCAAGGAGAAAATCCGCTACCTGGGGCGCGTAGTAGACAGGGTTTACTACCCCATGGAGGAATACCACCGCCTGTTCACCCGTCAGGGCACTTTAAGACAGGAGCCCAAGGAGGACTGAGACGATGGCGCAGGGGCAGTGGTTCGTTAACGACAGCATCGCTGAGATGACGCAGGAGAGCAAAGACGCCTGCATCAGCCTGCTCCGGGCCGCCCTCGCCGAAACAGAGCTTGAAGTCCAGAGACTGCAGGCCAAGCTGCTCAAACAAAACCTGGACTCCGGTGAACAGCACCTCGAACAGCTCAACCAAAGAGCCCTGCTGATGGGCGCAGTCGAGAAAATGCTGGCCCTGGTCAACAAATTCAGTTTTAGCGGCTGCCGGGTACTGGCCCCTGACCGCCTGCCACCCGAAGGTGACATCCCGGCCTTTTGCAGCTGGGCTGTTGATTTCACCGCCGCAGCCTTACAGGCACTGGAGGAGGTAAAACACCTGCGCCGTGACAAATTCGGCTCCACCTCAGAGCAGGGCCGCTACCTGGGCCGACCTGCCGACGAAGAAGAAACCGCAGAGGAGTCTGCCGCAACCGCTGAGACTGATACCGGCGATGAGACTGCAACCGAGACGGACGGTGGCAGGACAGAGCATACCGCCGCCGACGCGGATAAAAGCAAGAGCCGCCGCCAGAGCTCTGCCGGACGCAACGGTCCGTGCCGGCGTGAGCTCAGCCGCATAGAGCGCAAGGCACTGCAGATCCAAGACGGAGAGCAGGCGGTCTCGCGCGGTCTGCAACGCCTGGACGATTACTCCAACAGCTGTGAAGAGCTGGCCGGCAAGATGGAACATGAGACCAAGCGCACCTCCGCGGCCAAAGAGCGGTTGGACAAACACAAAAAAGAGTTTGAAGAGCTCAAAAAAGATCCTGAGGCCTACAAACGCCCGGAGCCCAAGGGTCCCAAGGGTGAGGAAGGCGCAGAAAGCGGAGTAAACGGAGAAAGCGGAGAAAGCGGAGTAAACGGAAAAAGCGAATTCTCCGGAGATGACGGCACCAATGCCGGCGCAGAGAGCGGCAGCTCCACTGACGGTCCGCTGCCCGGTGAACACCCGGAGCATAGCTGCAGCGATGAAGAGACGGAAACCGAGCCTGAGGCTCAGCCTGCCCGGTCGGGTGTCCCCATCCACAGCTCTCCTGGTGACATCGCAGACACCTCGCTCATAACGCCGATACATGCCACCCCCGCCGAGCGTGAGGGTGAGGAGCTTACGGCACGCTGGCGTCGCAACACCGAGAATTTCATAACTACGACTGACTTGTCCATGACCAGGCTGCGGCGGGTGCGCTGTCTCGCAGTGCAGTTCCGCAACGGTCTGGAGCAGAACATAAACGTCAATTCGGCCGGGTGGTATGATTTGATCATGCCCCTAGTTGACAGATTTCGCACTGCAAACGGCTCCGAGGCCGGTGCTGATGCCGGTAATAAGTCCGGTGATGAGGCCACCCCTGAGACCCTTTATGATGCCATAGCCCGGGCTGTCGCGGCAGCCGAGGCCAAGGTGCGCAATGATCCGAGGCTGATGCCTCAGATCGATCCTAAAAAAGAAGTCCGCGACACCACACCCTACACCGATACCCCCGGCTTTACCGAGGGCTCGCCCGAGAACACCGTGCAGGCGTTACGCGATCACAACACCTACGGCTTCTCGGCAAATCTCATGGATCATCTGCTCTGGTACAAGGGCAAGTTCACCTACCGCCCGGAAGTAGTCAACACCGAGCTTATGCTCTGCTACCGGCACCGGCCCATGTATGCCGGGACCAGACTCAATCTGTCCCAGGGCTTTGTAATTGAGCTGATGTATGCGCTGATTGCGCTCAACGTGCCCCGCAACCGCATGTTTGATTTCATCAAGCGCGAGCCTCTGCTCAGAGGGATAAGCCGCAATACGCTCAACGAGCTCATCATCAACACCGTCAGGGCCTACGTCTACGGGATGTCCGAGCAAATCAGAAAAATGATGCTCGAAGGCAACCGCGTCATCAACGGAGATGAGACCCCGGTCTACGTGGTGTCGTTTTCCACGGCCCACGGCAGGCGCCATGCCGGGCAAGTGTGGGTCATACTCTCGGGTACCCGTGAGAAATACCCCGGCGTCTACTACACTCCCGAGCATGCCCGACAAGGCGATCGTCTCATGGGCATTCTGACCGGCAATAATTCCGACTCCGGAGGCAAGCTCGGCATCAGGTACCTGCAAAGTGACGGCTTCCAGGTCTATCTGATCACGGTCAGGAAAATTAACGAAAAAGGCGAAGCCAAAATCGAGAATGCCGGTTGCTGGACCCATTCCAGAAGGCGTTTTGTCGTCGCGCTGGACGATTTGGGTCTGGCCGATGTGTATGCGGCGGCACTCGAAGGCGGTTTCAGAGAATTCGAGGCGAGACTGGCAAGCTGGGAGCAAAGTCACCCCGAGAGGCCCCTTAAAGAGTGGCATAAGGATTTCATACGGCTGGTGGTTATCATCGCCATGCTGTTCCATCTGGAGAAGAAAACACCCGAGCAAACTGAAGAGCACATCGCCCGCAAGCGCCGGGAGCACAGCCTGCCGCTGCTGTTGGATTTCTTTGCCCGCGCCAAATCTCTGGCCAGGCGGCTGAAGTGTCTGAACATCAAGCCCGGTGAAGACGGCAGCCTGAAATGCAGCAAGATGATTGAAACCTCTTACGCCGATGCCCTGTGCTACGCGCTCAACCACGAGAAGGAGCTGTCGGTCTACATTGACGTGCCGTTTTTGAGAATAGACAATAACGTCAGTTATTACTGTGGCGGTTGAATTGAGTTTGTTACGGACTCGTCAGTTTGGTTTTGTTACAATATTCCTCTATCCAGGAGCGATGTTCTTTTGGAATACGTGACCATTTGCTGTCCACAAAAAGACCAGGCAGGCTACTCACCTCATCAAGCAGCGCCTCGTTAAAATCGTCTTGGATGTATTCCAACAGCATCCCATGCACCAACCAGCGGTTAAGAAATCGGCCTTGAAATTTTGGCCGGCCGGCGCCGTTTCCGGTGATCAGCTTTGTGATCTCTTGTCCCCACAAGTTGTAGAAGTAGTAGCTCGTGCAGTCCCATGTTTGGGTGCAGTAGCGGTCAGTCCTATATTTGCGCTTGTCTTCTGACATGTACCAGAGCAGCTCTGTGTCGTAGCGCTCGTATGGCTCGTTCAGCTTTTGTCCCATGCGCTTGTTATACCAGAGTATCCACTGGTGCATGCTGGGGGCCTTGGTTATTTCAGTTTTAAGCACCTTCACAGCGAAGTCCGTGATGAAGCGATCTCTTTTAGGCACCTCTGAGCGATCTTCTACCCACAGATGGATATAACCAGGCCAACGGTATGTCCGGTAGTATTCTGATTTCAGCTCGGCCTCGGTATCGGTCAGATCGGCATCGCACGGCTCGACAAACCAGCGTTCCCGGTGGCGTTTAAGCAACGGCACGTCGCTGAGCAGCAGATTGCAGTGGTGCTTGTAGCACTTGTTGACACCAAAGGGCTGCCACTCCCTGCGCCAGTAGGTAAAGCCAAAATTCTCCTGCTGCTCGGCAAAACACTTGGGGCAGTATTTGAGCTTGCGCAGCGGCTCGTAATATGGCGCGTTGAAAATCGGCGGCGGGGTGACGGAGGCTATGCTGTAGTTGGCGGCAAAGGCCGTGAGAGTCTCATCAGTTATTTCGGTCGCAGGTCCCCAGAGCGGTCCTGAAAACGCCAGACGTAACGGCGCCAGCGTGTGCTTGAGCAGTAGCTCTTTTAGCGAGATATCCCGTTTGAGTCTCTCCGCCACTACCGCCAGGGCCCGGGGTGAGTCCACATCGGCAACTGATGTCAGAAAACTCTTGCCGAACAGAGCTCTGGGGCCGCTTTTGTCATCGGGGCCATAGCCCATGTACTTTAGGTTGCGGGCGATGCAACCGTACAGCAGCTCACCTTCATAGGGCAGTGACGAAAAAGG
>JAFUGP010000186.1 GCA_017469335.1 Succinivibrio sp.
GGGCCGCAGAAAGGATTCAAACGGGGGCCGTTAAAGGCCGACGGTACTCCGCGGCAGAAACCGGGTCCTAAGACCGGAACCCGCCGCAAGACGGCATAGATAGTTAAATGAGTTAGTGTCTGAATTGCGGGAGTTTACGCAAAATCAGCGGCACCGTATTCCATCACCTCGCGAACTTCCTCAGGTGTTCTGCATTCGGCATAAAGCCCCTTGATGTCCGGGCTGGTTCCCAGATATTCTCCGGTCTCAGCGTCTTTCAGAATGTCATAGCGGTAAGACAACCTGCAATTGGTGAGACGGTGAATTTGTTTCCAAAACGGCCAGCCAACTCTATACGTGAACATAAGAAATACCTCGAATATGTGCTTGCCTGCAGGTTTGCTCATTGTATAACTTTGAGAGAGCAGCGGCCACCGACTCTTTTTGGCTTGCGCGGGGATCTTTTCTGCATTAGAATGGCTCTCGCAGTGACCTCATAGTTAAATGGATATAACGAGCCCCTCCTAAGGGCTAGTTGTAGGTTCGATTCCTACTGGGGTCGCCATCTCACATGTAATTTCTTAATGTGTAAAGTTTTTGTCTTTATTCCTAGACCAATTCCTGCCGTCCGTCCCCAAAATGCGGATAGACAGGCATCAAAAACCCCTCTCAAACTATGTTCGCGAAGGATGGATGCTGCTTAAGAGCGGCGTCTATACTCTCCGCAAGTGCCCGGAGACTGTGGTGCCTGAGTCAGCCGTGATGCACCGCCCCGAAGGTGAGAAGAAGACAAATCATTGTCGTGAGCTCTATTCCCACGGGCTTTTATGAGAGGAGCACAAGTCGCACAAATTTGCGCAAGCCAGTGCAGGATCTGCTGTGACACTAGCCGGGGATAATCATGCCCATCTCGCGCATCTTGGCTATCTTATAGCGCAAAGTGCGCGGGCTGATGCCCAGCTTGTCGGATACGGCCTGACGGTTGCCGCGGCTTTCGATGAGCGCATCCAAGATGATCTGATACTCATGCTGCTTGAGTTCCCCGCCCAAATCAGGCGGGATTTTCTGATTGCGCACGGCATCGTCACCCCGACTCTCTGCAGCCGCCTCAGCGGTCTCGCTGCTCTCATCTTTGAGCAGTTCCTCGCGCAATGAGAGATCCAAAGGCTCATCCTCAAAGACTCCTGCCTCTTCCTCGGCAAAGTCGCCTTCATCCAGGATGATGGCATCGGCATCAACCTTGCCGTTGACAGCCAGGATCAGGGCACGCTGCATGACATTTTCCAGCTCACGCACGTTACCAGGCCAGGTATACTGCCTTAATTTGGCGCAGGCTGCGGAGGTCAACTCCGGGATGGCCAGCTGATTGTCGGCCGCATGCTTGGAGAGCAGGAATTTGGCGATGGGCAGAATGTCACCGGGGCGCTTGCTCAGAGGACGCCAGCGCAACGGAAATACATTTAGGCGATAGTAAAGATCTTCGCGGAACTTGTGCTCGGCCACAGCCTGTTTCAAATCGCGGTTGGAGGTGGCGATGACCCGCACGTCCAGGGCAATGGTCTTGCGGGAGCCCAGGCGCTCCACCTCTTTTTCCTGCAGCACACGCAAGAGCTTGGCCTGCAGGTTCAAATCCATTTCGGTGATCTCATCTAGCAGAATGGTACCGCCCTGCGCCTGCTCGAATTTCCCCGGGCAGGCCTGCACTGCGCCGGTGAAGGCCCCCTTCTCATAGCCAAACAGTGTGGCCTCCAGCATGGTATCGGGGATCGCCGCGCAGTTGATGGCCACAAAGGGGCCGTCGGCTCTGGGCGATTTATCATGCACATAACGCGAGAGAATTTCCTTGCCCGATCCGGAGGGCCCCGTGATCATCACGGTAGCCTCGGTGGCGGCTACCTTGGCAGCTAATTTGAGCAGCTCGCCGGTAGAAGGATCCTCCCAGATGGGCTCACCTTTGGGTATGCGGTTGACCGGAACATAACGCGAGACCTGATTTAACAGCACCTCGGGGGCAAAGGGTTTGGAGAGGTAATCGATGGCACCTTCCTTCATGGCCATCACCGCGCCCTGGGTATTGGCATAGGCCGTCATCAACAATACCGGCAGCTGCGGATATTCCTCGTGAATGTTCTTTAGCAGGGTGATCCCGTTCATGCCGCCCATCTGCACGTCGGTGATCACCATGTCCACTTTGTTCTTTTTTAAAAAATCCAGAGCCTCTTCCCCGCTGCCGGCCTCCGCACAGGCATAGCCGGTCAGCATCAGGGTATCTACTATGGCCTCACGCAGCTGACTGTCGTCGTCTACAATTAAAACCTGACTCTGGTTCATGGGATATCTTTATCCTTTTATTCTGGTCGGGGTCTGCTCAGGCAGCCGCAACCGCCTCCAGCGAGGCGCCGCTTTTGGAAGGCTCCTCGGCTCGGGCATACTTGGGAATGAAGATGGTAAACACCGTCTCATACTCCGGCTCGGAAGTCAGCGTCACCCGGCCTAAGTGCACTTTGGCCACGGCATTGACCACCGCCAATCCCAGACCGGTACCGTTGCTCTTGGTAGTAAAGAAAGGCTCGAAGATCTTGGCGCGCTTGGCCTCCTCAATGGCCGGGCCGTTGTTGGCCACGGCGATGGCAATCTCCTCGCCGACATCTGCCAGTGTTATCTTAACCTTTTTAGCCCCCGCTTCAACAGCATTGGCCACAAGATTTGACACGGCCCCGTTGAGCGCCACGGCATTGCCCAGTACGGTCATGGGGCGCTCGCCGATGTCGGTGACAAGCTCGGCATTGCCCTTGGAGACCACGCTGACCACATTGCCGCACACCTGCTCGACCACGTCCACCATGTCCAGACGGCTCACGCTCTGCTCGCCGGAGCGGGCATACATCAGGATATCGCTCACCTGCGCTTCCAGTGCCTCCAGGCGTGACATGAGCTTTTTCTGGAAAGTTGCTCGTGCCGCCGGCTGCAGTTTGGCATTGCCCAGATTGGCTGCATACAGCAGCGCCGCCGACAGCGGGGTTCTGATCTGATGCGCCAGGCTCGCGGCCATGCGTCCTAAAGAGGACAGACGCTCCATATGACTTAATTTGTCCTGCAGTTCCCTAGTCTGGGTAAGATCGGTCATCTGCACCAGCTGTCCCGAGGAGAGTGGCTTGGTAGAGACGTGCAGGCGCTTGCCGTCACGGGTGGAGATTTCCTGTCCGTCGTCGCGGCGCGGCCGAAACACTTCCTGGATAATCTCATACCACTTGCGGTTTACCAGCTCTGAAACTCCCAGCATCTCCTGAGCGCTGTGATTGGCTTTGCGTATGATGCCGTGCTTATCGATGACGATGATGGCAGAGGGCACTTTATCAAATACTTCGCTGAGTAATTTCAGTTCCTGCAGATCCAAAGACATGGCAGTTCTCCTCGGGTTAAACTATGATGCCCTCATGAATTCAAGAACTGTGCCATGACATATAGCAGCTTGAAGTAATTAAGATTATTCTCCCGGCTAACCTTAGCTATTTTCCCTAAAGCCCCAGGGCGTCAGTTTTTGAACGCACCCTCGGTACGTCACCCTCAGAAGATATACATGCATGTCGCGCTCTTATGTTCAGCTTGCTTAAGGCGCGCCAATAGTAATCCGCAACGGAGTTTCATAAACCCAAAAACAAGTCACATGCTGATAACTAATTGACATAGGTCTGGTTTTTAGCAAGATCAGTCAACTGCGTTGGTGAATTTCTGCTAAAGTTTGCCTACGTTCGATATTTAGCAGAGGTAAAAATGACAAAGACAATAACCATTATGGCGGCAGCCGTGATGCTGCTGTGCGGCGGTTGTGCCGGACAGGCCACCCCGGACCACGCCGCCACCGCAAATACGGTATCGGGGGTAAAGCTCTCGGCCGATCCCTCAGACTTCGTGCTGCTCTCTGATGCCGTACCGGATGCTATTTTGGAGATCCGCTACTACTCCACCTATAACTTCGTGGGCGATCGTATCGCAGGCTACGAACAGCCTCAGGCCCTGCTTACCAAGGAAGCTGCCGCCGCGCTGCGTCAGGTCAGCGACGAACTGTTAGGCAGGGGTTATAGGCTCAAGATCTACGATGCCTACCGTCCGCAAAAAGCGGTGACCCACTTCATGAACTGGGCCCAAGACATTGAAGACACCCGCATGAAGTCCTATTTCTATCCTGATCTGGACAAATCGGTGCTCTTTGATCAGGGGTATATTGCCGAGCACTCCGGTCACAGCCGCGGCAGCACGGTAGATCTCACCCTCTTTGACATGAAGACCGAGAAAGAAGTCGACATGGGCGGCACCTTCGATTTCTTCGGGCCGCGCAGTCACCCCGATTTCACGGGGGTGACCAAACAGCAATACGCCAACCGCATGTTGCTGCGCGAGACCATGTTAAAGCATGGGTTCAAACCGCTGCCGGAGGAATGGTGGCACTTTACGCTCAAAGACGAGCCTTATCCCGACACCTATTTCACCTTCCCGGTCAACGAGAGCACGGTTGCAAGATAGACTCGGGCGCAGAGCACAGCTTTATCAGTTGTGGCGCAAGCAGTGAACTTTTATCTACTTCTGAGGGTCATAATGACGAACAAAAAACTTTATCTGGCAATGGGCTGCTGTCTGGCAGTTATGTTGGGCGGCTGTGCAGGCTCCGCGGATCAGCAACTGCCGCCGCAGCTTGAAACCAAAACTGTCATCAAATCGGGCAGACCTATGGTGGTCTATCCCGGCTTTTTGCCGCCTGAAAGGTATCCTGCGTACCAAAACAGCATTCCCAAGGCGCCTGCCGACAACTCCCTGGTCACAGCCAATGACCGGCAGGTCTACAAGGACACGCGCAAGCTAAAAGGCACTCAGGAGTGGTCTGATGCCGCCTATTTTGCTTTCTATTCCACTGATGTTATGTGCGAGTTTTTCTCCCGGGAACTGGGGCTGGAGATTTCGGCGCAAAAGACTCCCTGGACTTACTACATCGTCGCCAGAGCCTATTCCGATGCCAAATACGGCGGCTCCAAACCTATCAAGAAGTCTTACTTCAGAACCAGACCCTATGTCTTCTTCAAAGATCGCACCTGCTCCACCCAGGTAGACGATGATGAGCAGGCAAAAACCAGCTCTTACCCCTCCAATCATTCCACCTATGGAAATCTGTTGGGGCTGATCTTCAGCGAACTTTTGCCGGAAAAACAGCTGGCGGCTATCGATGCGGGCCGGAAATTTGCGTTCTACCGTGTTGTTTGCGGCTATCACTGGCTGTCGGACACCGAGGCGGCAGCGCTGGTGGCAGGTTATGTATTTGCCAGGTTGCAGGCCGATCCGGAGTTCAATCACGCCATGCAGATGGCCAAAGCCGAATTGTCACAACAAGTGCTGTAAAGATTGCCTGTTTTGGAGTACATCTTAAGACGAAGGCGGTCACCTGGACCGCCTTCTTGCTTTTGGATAGTCAACGCTTAGTCAAACTGGCTGAAGAACTCCGCCGTCTGCCCCACCCCGTGCTGGAACTGACGAATGTAACTTATCAGGGCACCTAGGGCGAAGTAGAGAATTTCCATGCCCAAGAAGAGCACCAGCACCGCAGAGCGATCATCAAAGTTCCCCAGGATACCGTAAGGCGGGATGATGAGAAACACCACCGTGGCGACAAAGGCAGCCATTACCAGACTGTCTGCGACGTTCAACAGGATTTTGATTAACGGGTTCATGGTGCTGTCCTCTCTAAGCTTGGGGTTTCATCCCCTCTTGCTTAGTTGACGGCACGAACGCGTTTTTCTGAAGTGCTCTTTTAAGACATTTTTAACGCGCGGTATCAAGAAGATAGCCGCGCGTTGACTCAATATGTGCCCAAATGGCGTCCCTCAGCCCACGAACTTGCGGGCGTTGCGGAACACTCGCAACCAGGGACTGTCCTCGCCCCAGCTCTCGGGGTGCCAGGATAAGGATAGACTGCGCACCACACGCTCCGGATGCGGCATGAGAATGGTGAAACGTCCGTTGGGAGTGGTTACCGAGGTGATACCCTCCGGCGAGCCGTTGGGGTTCTCAGGATAGTGCTCGGTGGCTTTGAGGTTATGATCCAGGTAGCGCAGCGCCACCAGGCCCTGCTTCTTCAGCGCCTTGAGGGAGGCTTCATGTTTAAATTCAGCCCGACCCTCGGCATGGGAGACCACTAGAGGCAGCTGCGAGCCGGCCATACCCTCAAAGAGCACCGAGGGGCTGGGCTGCACTTCAACCTCCACCAATCTGGCCTCAAAGCGCTCGGAGAGATTGGTGACAAAGCGCGGCCAGTGCTCGGCTCCGGGGATCAGTTCCTTTAGTGCGGCCATCATCTGACAGCCATTGCACACCCCTAGGGCGAAGGTATCATCACGGTTAAAGAAGCTGTGGAACTCGGCGGCAGCTTTCTCATTGAAGAGTATGGTCTTGGCCCAGCCCTCTCCTGCGCCCAACACATCACCGTAGGAAAACCCGCCGCAGGCGGCAAAACCCTTGAAGGCGGAGAGGCTCACGCGTCCTGCCAGGATATCGCTCATATGCACATCCACGCACTTAAAGCCCGCGCGCGAGAAGGCATAGGCCATCTCAGCCTGGGAATTGACGCCCTCCTCGCGCAGAATGGCCACCTGCGGGCGCTGCGCCCTGGAGACGTAAGGTGCGGTGATATCCTCGTTTGGGTCAAAACTGAGAGTGACACTGAGTCCTTTATCGCATTCCTCTGACTTAAGCTCCAGTTCCTGCGCGGCGCAGTGCGGATTGTCACGCAGACTCTGCATGGCGGTGGTGGTCTCGGCCCAGATCCGGCGCAACTGCGCGCAGCTCTCGTTGATGACATCGTGGCCATCCCGCCTTACCACCAACCGGTAATCCTCTCTGAGCTCACCTATAACATACGAGCAATTGGCCAGACCATGCCCGGAGAGGATGTTCATCACGGTCTCCTCATCCTCCGCGCGCACCTGCATCACGGCTCCGGGAGCCTCACAGAAGAGCACACCCAGATCGTCCTGTCCCAAATGCTCAATATCCGCCTGCACGCCCACATGCCCGGCAAAGCACATCTCACACAAGGTCACGAAAAGACCGCCGTCGGAGATGTCGTGGTAGGCCAGAAGTTTGCCCTTGCGGTTTAGAAACTGCACGGCATCGAAAAAGCCCTTCAGGCGCGCCGGATGCTCCAGATCGGCGCAGCGCTCCCCCAGCTGCCGGTAGACCTGCGAGAGCGCCGAGCCGCCCAGACGCCCCTGCCTATCACCCAAGTCCACATAGATAAGAGAGCTTTCACCTACATCGCCGCGCAGCTGCGGGGTTAAAGTGCGCCGCACATCCTCGACACGGGCGAAGGCCGAAACGATGAGCGATAAAGGTGCGGTGACCTCATGATGACCCTGCGCGTCATCCCAAGCGCTTTTCATGGACATGGAATCCTTGCCCACCGGCACGGTGATTTCAAGCTGCGGGCATAAGGCCATGCCCACCTCTTTGACTGCCTCGTACAAGCCCGCGTCCTCCCCCGGGTGACCGTTGGGAGCCATCCAGTTGGCCGAGAGCTTGACGCGGTTGAGCTCACCGATGTCGGCGGCGGCAATATTGGTAATGGCCTCGGCCACGGCTAAGCGCGCCGCAGCGGCATGGTCAATGAGCGCGACCGGGGTGCGTTCGCCCATGGCGGCGGCCTCACCGTGATAACTGTCATAGGAGGCGGCGGTCACCGCGACATCCGCCACCGGCACCTGCCAGGGACCCACCATCTGATCGCGCGCGACCAGTCCCGTCACCGAGCGATCGCCTATGGTGATCAAAAAGGTTTTCTCTGCCACTGCCGGCAGTCTTAAAACCCGTTGCGCGGCATCGGCGGGTTTGATGCCGTCAAGGCTAAGCCTGCGAAAGTCTGGTTTGACGCTCGTGACCTTTTTATGCATGCGCGGAGGCTTGCCCAGCAAGAGATCCAACGGCAGATCGATGGGGGTATTGTCAAAATACTCGTCATGCAGCACTACCCGCCGCTCGGCCGTGGCCTCACCGATGACGGCGTAGAGGGCGCGCTCACGCCGACACAGCTCCTCAAAAAGCGGCAGTTTCTCGGGCGCCACCGCCAGCACATAGCGCTCCTGTGATTCGTTGCACCAGATCTGCAAGGGTGACATGCCCGGCTCGTCATTGGGAATGCGGCGCAGTTCAAAGCGTCCGCCCACCCCGCCGTCGGCCACCAGCTCGGGCATGGCGTTGGACAGTCCGCCGGCGCCCACATCGTGAATGAACATGATGGGATTGTCCGCTCCCAGCTGCCAGCACTGATCGATGACCTCCTGACAGCGGCGTTGCATCTCAGGGTTACCGCGCTGCACCGAGGCAAAATCCAGATCGGCACTGGAGGATCCGGAGTTCATGGAAGAGGCAGCCCCGCCGCCTAAGCCGATGTTCATGGCCGGACCGCCCAATACAATCAGCTTGGCCCCCGGATCTATATGGTCCTTGTGAATGTGCTCGCGGCGGATATTGCCCCAGCCGCCGGCGAGCATAATGGGCTTGTGATAGCCGCGCACTTCCTCCCCGCCAAAGGAGAGCACTTTCTCCTCATAGGTGCGGAAATAGCCGCACAAATTGGGACGGCCGAACTCGTTGTTGAAGGAAGCCGCGCCCAGCGGGCCGTCAATCATGATCTGCAGCGCACTGCACAGCCGCTCGGGTTTGCCGAAATCCTCCTCCCAGGGCTGCACGGCCCCGGGCAGACGCAGATTGGAAACCGTAAAGCCGCATAAGCCGGCCTTGGGCTTGGACCCGACACCGGTGGCGCCCTCGTCGCGGATCTCCCCGCCCGAGCCGGTGGCGGCACCGGGGAAAGGCGAGATGGCGGTGGGATGGTTGTGCGTCTCCACCTTCATGAGGATGGGCAGATCTTCCTGATGAAAACTCCACACGTGATCATGAGCGGCAAAAAAACGTCCGGCCGGCGAGCCCTCCATCACGGCGGCGTTGTCCTTATAGGCCGACAGCACATAGTCATGGTGAGTGTCGTAGGTGTTTTTGATCATCTCAAAGAGCGAGCGCTCCTGCACCTGTCCGTCTATCTCCCAGGCCGCGCCGAAGACCTTGTGGCGGCAGTGCTCGGAGTTCATCTGCGCAAACATGTACAACTCGATGTCGGTGGGATCGCGTCCCAAGCCCTTGAAACTCTCCAGCAGATATTCCATCTCAGGCTCGGAGAGTGCCAGCCCCAAGGAGACATTGGCCGCGCGGATGGCGTCCATGCCCTGGGTGGTCAGAGGAACAGTCTCATAGGGCGCAGGTTCCTGACGGTCAAAGAGGTGTACCGCTTCCTCTTCCTTATCCAGCACCGTTTCCATCATGCGATCATGCAGCAGAGGCTTGATGAGCTCACGCTCATCACCCGTAAAGGTGCCGCCGTCTGCCGGGGCGATATGGTAGGCGATGCCGCGCTCGATACGTCTTATATTTTTCAGGGCGCAGTTGCGGGCGATATCGGTGGCCTTGGAGGCCCACGGGGAGATGGTGCCGATGCGCGGTACCACCAGAAAATAATCACCTGATGCCGCGCTCTCCTTTAGGGTAGGCCCGTAAGAGAGCAGACGCTGCAATACTTTCAGATCGCTCTCACTTAACTCCTCGCTGTGATCGACAAAGTGCACGTAGCGGGCGGACACGCCGGCTACCTTAAGACCGGCCTGTGCCAGGGACTGAGTCAGTTTTTCGATGCGAAACGCCGATAAGGCCGGCGAGCCTGGGAGAATTTTCATAGCGAGGCCTTCTGGGATGAAATTTAGCTGAAAAACACCGTGTTGCTGCAGACTGCGCCGCAGTCTGTGACCTGAGATGATTTTAACATTTTGCGCCGAACCATAGCGCAGGTTGCACCTCACTCTCAGAGATTCAGGCAACAGAAGGTGCTGATAAAAAAGGGGCCTGATCGCGGTGACGATCAGACCCCGGGTTTCATGACAAGGAGCTTACATGATGTTATCTACTTGAGATTCTTCAGGAAGTACTGAGCTAAGTAATCAAAGGGGATCTTATCGTATTGGTCATAGAGATCCACGTGAGTGGCGCCCGGTACCACCAGTTCTTCTTTGGGCTGCGCCGCTTTGGCGTAGACCTCATCTGAAAAATACTTGGAGTGCGCGGCGCTGCCGGTGATGAGCAGCACAGGGCGCGGCGCGAGCTCTTTTAAATTCTCCATCAGGTTGAAATTAAAGAAACCGTAGGGAGTGGTGGAGTCCCAGGCCGAGGTGTTGGAGTTGATGGCGCGCGGATGATAGGCACGGCCCACATAGTAGCCGTAGAAATCCTTGATCACCGCGTTGGCATCCTCAGGCAGAGTGTCCGGGAACATGACGTCAAAAGTCTGGATGGTGCCGTCGGCGGCTACCGCCAGTTCGTGAGCACCGCGAATGGACTCACCGCTCTTGGCCTCCTGATCGCGCAACAGTGCCAAATGACGCTTGACCGCCTCGCGCTGGGCGGGAGTGTAGTAATCACCTTTGTAGTGATCGCTGATGCTCTCTGACATATCGTACATGGCCGAGGTCGCCACTGCCTTCAAGCGCACGTCGTTGACGGCCGCCGTAAGCACCATGCCGGAGAGGCCGCAGATCCCAATGCCGCCGATTTTTTCGGGATCCACAAAGGTCAGGTTGCTGACAAAATCCACCGCCGCACTGACATCCTCAGTGAAGATCTCAGGTGAGCCCATATTGCGGCGCACCCCTCCGCTCTGCCCGGTGGTGGAAGGATCGAAGGCCACCGCCACCAGTCCGCGTTCGGCCATCTCCTGCGCGTACAGTCCCGAGGACTGCTCCTTGACCGCCCCGAAAGGACCGGTGATCACCAGCGCGGGGTAGCGCTTGTCAGCGTCAAAATCCTTGGGCAGATACAAATGTCCGACCACCTCAAAGCCGTAGCGGTTGACGAAGCTTACCTTGAGCACGGTAATGGCCGGATCTACCTTGAATACGCGGGTATCATCGGTGAGCGCCTCCACCGTGGAGTTTTTCATCTGCGAGTATGCGGCATAGCTGTTGCTGCCGTCTGCGGCACAGCCGCTTAAGGTAAGGCTGCTGCCCAAAGCAGCGGCCATAACTGCGGTGGTGAGGGAATTTCTGCCAAGTTTCATAACGTTACTCCAACATTAAAGGTCAGGTGGGATCACGTTGATCCCTGAACTGACTTAAGTGTAGTGCCACATTCCCATTATATCAAATACTTTGTTTTTATCATTTATCATGCCTTTTGGGCATAATTTGCGCTGTCATTTCGCACCCGCTCCAACAGCAGCTGCGCCGCACGGCTCAAAGTCGTCTCTTTACGCCACACCAGATAGTTGTTTGAGCGCAGCTCAGGCTTTAGGGGCACGAACACCAAAGAGCGCGCCCTAAGGTCCAGAGGACTTATGAGATCCCCGAAACTGAGCAGACACCCGGCTCCGTCCTCAACCAGAAAAACAGCATTGTAAACGAGGTTGAAAACTGCGCTTATCTGCAGCTGCGAGAGATCCCGGCCCAGCCAGTGGTCTATCTCATAGGAACTTAAGGCCTGCCGCGAAACTATCAGCGGCACCTCGCTCAGATCCTCAGGCGCAATGCCCTCCTGTGCGGCCAGAGGATGAGTAGCGCTCAGAATAAGCCCCCAGCGATCCTGGAAAGGTAACTGCCAATAGGCATGCTCTGAGGGAGGATGAGTACGGCACAACACCCCGAAATCCAAGATCCCGGCCGCCAGCTGCTCAGAGACCAAATCCTCATCGCCACTGATAAGACGCACCCGGAGCTTGGGATAAGCGGCCTGCAACTGCGAAAATGCAGCCGTGAGCGGGCGCATGGCGCGGGTCTCGCCGCAGCCTATGACTATCTCTCCGGCCTGATCTTCGGCCTTAGAGGACAGATCCTCCTGAGTGCGTCTGGCCAGTTCCAGGATCTCATAGGCCCGATCCTTGAGCTGCCAGCCTGCGGCAGTAAGCTCGGTATGGCGCTTGCCGCGCATGAACAGCGCCACCCCCAGCTGCTCTTCAAGATCCTGCAGCTGTCGCGATAAAGTAGGCTGGGTCAGATGCAGTTGCTCGGCCGCCCTGGTGATGTTGCCCTGCTGTGCCACGGCCAGAAAATAGCGCAGCGCCCTCAAATCAAACATGTTCCTCTCCCCGCCCGGGCCACCTGAGTACACTTAGGATGCTGCTCCTGCAAAAGCGGTGTTGACGCGCAGTTTGCTGAGCTCAAACTTGCTCCCTGCCCAAGCCGCAGGTAAAATTTCCCCAAGCTAAGGTGCCATGCAACCATCATAACCTGTACGACTTTGCCGTGCACCACCAAAGGGCCTTAAGCGCGAGGATGACATGAAAAAAAGCCAGAGCAGAATAAGACGCATGGTGGCCGTGGTCAAATCACGCCGCCGCCGGGTCTTCATCAAAAACAGCAAGGCGTGGCGCCAGGCCAGACAGGAGATCTTTTTCTTTCAGGAACAGACTGACAATCAGAAAAAGGAAGCCGCGGCAACCGCGGCAGCCTCTCCCCAAAATCCCGCTGACACCGACGCTTAAAGTCTTTTTTCTTACTCTCTGCCAAAGCGGCATTAATCTTGCAGTACTCTCTGCGGAGCCAAAATACCGCCCCCTGACGGCAAGACTTTGCCGTCGGAGGCAAAGGTTTTAAGGAGAGAGCAAACATGTACGGCAGAAAATTAAATGCCTACCGTCAAACCGGTCTGCAGGCCGAGATGACTGTGGCGGATCCCTATGTGATTACCCGCATGATGTATCAGGGGATCTCGGATAGATTAGCCCAGGCCAAGGGTGCTTTGGAGCGCGGCGATCTGGCGACCAAGGCCTCGCGGTTGTCCTCGGCGGCCGCCCTGCTGGAAAACCTGCGCAGCACGCTGGACTTTTCGGCCGATAAAAACCTCGCCCAGATCCTCTATGATATATACTCGTTCATGCTGGAGAAGATTGCCGACGCAGCCATCGAACTGACCAGCGGCCCCATCGATGCCGCCATCAAGGTCCTGGCCCCCATCAAGGCCGCCTGGGAGAAGATCCCGGTGTCCGAGCGTGAAAAAGCCCAGGCCATGCGCCGCAACCAGAATCCTCAGGACCAGGTGCATCACCGCGCCTCCCTGCTCTCCGGCACGGTTTAGCGGTGCCCCGGGCAGGAGCGGCAGCACTCAGACAACCAAAACCTGCCCACAGGAGACGAACCATGGATGCATCGACCATTGCTCAGTTGCGTGCGCGCTTTGATGAGGTGGTGGAACAGGCCGGCATCGGCGAGCTTGGCCAGGCCCAAAGTCTTATTGACAGCTTCAATGAGTTCCTAAAACAGGAACTTGAGGCGGCCACGATCGAGGAACTGCAGCAATACCGCGAGGATCTCATCGCCCTGGGAGAATTCATCTCCCGCTCCGGGCAGTCGCTCTCCGAGCGCAGCGCCCAGTTGCGTCAGGAAATCGTCAGAATTCAGCGCGGCTTAAAAAGCGGCAGCGCCTATAACTCCACCCGCCGCAACGGCGGTTATTACGCCTGAGCATCACGCACCGGCAGCAAAAGCCTCAAGCCCGGAGGAGAGCTCCTGCGGTAAAGCGGGGCTTTGCCCCAGATCAAGTGGTCGTTTTGCTCTTTTTGGGCAGCACCAGTCCCTTGCCTTCACGCAGCGCCTCCTTTTTGGCCCGCTCCACTTTGCGCTGGGCCTTCTGCGCGGCATGACGATAACGGCGCTGCGTCTGCTCCTCACGCTGCCGGGCGCGGCGCTGGGACTGAGTCTGACGCTGCTGCGCCGGTTTGACCTGAGCGTAAGGGTTCTCGCCCTCCTTAAACTCCACCAACAGCGGAGAGCCTACTATGTTCAGTGCCTTGCGAAAGCAATTTACGATATAGCGGCGATAGGCGTCGGGCACTTTGGAGACCTTGTTGCCGTGGATGATGATGCGCGGGGGATTATAACCACCGGGATGAGCGAATTTGAGCTTGATGCGCCGCCCGCCGGAGACCGGCGGCTCATGCTCGCTGACTGCCTGACGCAGGATGCGGTTTAACTCATTGGAGCTGTGCCGCTGCGTGGCCGAGGCATAAGCCTCGTCGATGGAATCATAAAGATTGCCCACCCCGGTGCCGTGCAGGGCCGAGATAAAGTGCACCCGGGCAAAGTCCACAAAACCCAGACGGGAGTTGAGCTCCTCGCGGATCACATCTTTGACCGCCGGATCAAGGCCGTCCCACTTATTGACCGCCACCACCAGGGCCCGGCCTGAGTCCAGGATAAAACTTAGCAGAGATAAGTCCTGATCGCTGATGTGAGCGCGGGCATCGATGAGCAGCAGCGCCACATTGCAGTCCTCGATGGCCTTGAGGGTTTTGACGATGGAGAACTTCTCGATGGCCGCCGAGACCTTGCGGCGTTTGCGCACGCCCGCGGTGTCAATGACGATATAGTGCCTGCCGTTGCGCTCCAAGGGGATATAGATGGCATCGCGGGTGGTGCCGGGGAAATCGGCCACAATCACGCGCTCCTCACCTAAGAGACGGTTGGTCAGGGTGGACTTGCCCACGTTGGGCTTGCCGACAATGGCAAACTTAAGCGGCAGTGAGGCATAAGGCGCGGCCGCCTCCTCAGCGGGCAGTTCTTCGCTTTTGCCGCGCTCGCGCTGCGACTGTCTGAAGGCATACCAGTCAAACCCGCCCCCCTCCTTGTCGGTGGGCACGGCATCCAAAAAGCCGTAGCTGCTCTCCCACTGAGCATTATCCGAAGCTGCCTCACCCAACTTTGCCTCAGGCTCTCCTCCTAACGGCTCAGGCTGCTCGACCGGGACTGACTGATGCTGTAAGTTTTGAGCGTCTTTTAAAATAAGCGGAGCGATCACTTCCTGCAGCAGCTTGTTCACGCCGCGTCCGTGCACGGCGGCGATGGGATAAACCTCCCCTAAGCCTAAAGAGTAAAACTCGCTGCCGGCGCTCTGCGGATCCAGACCGTCTATCTTGTTGGCGACCACAACACAGGGCTTCTGGGCGCGCCTGATGTAAGCGGCCACTTCATAGTCACCGGGCATGATCCCGGCCTTGGCATCCACCAGGTAGAGCACAAAGTCGCTCTCCTCGATGGCCTGCAGCGCCTGGGAGGTCATCATGCGCGTCAGCTCTTCAGGCTGCTCGGTATTGTCATCGGCGATGCCGCCGGTATCGATGAGCACATACTCCCTGTCCTCATAGAGAGCACGCCCGTACTTGCGATCGCGGGTTAAGCCCGGAAAATCGGCCACCAGCGCGTCACGGGTCTTGGTGAGACGGTTGAACAGCGTTGACTTGCCCACATTGGGACAGCCTACCAGTGCGATTACTATCATTTGGGTCAAAAAAGGCCCCCGTACACTGACGAGAGCCCCTCCTTTGTAGATGTGATTTAAGTGAAGTCAGGCCCGGTTGCTACTCGTCCGCGCCTTCCTCGGACTTGACGCCCGGCATGATGCCGAAGCCCGAGACCTCTTCCAAGCGGGCCCGCTCGTATTCCTGCTGGCGGCGTTCGTACTCGGCTTTCTGCTTCTCGTATTCGGCCTTGCGACGGCGATACTCATTCATCTGCCGCTCGGCCTCACGCTGTCTGGCCTCCATGGCATTGACCAGCTGCTGAGCCTGGGCACGGCGCGCCAGCAATTCTTCCTGTCCCATGCCGCCTAACTGATAGCCCACCCCCTCTTTGGAGCGCAACAGCTCAGGCTCGCTCACCCGCTGCTGCGCCAGGGCTTCCTCGGCCTTGAAGCGGGCGTTGTTCTGCGGGTCATAGTAGAAGAGATAGAGATTGTCGTTGGCCGTGAACACCATCAGAGTGGAACCCACCACCTGCGGTGTGGCGTAAATGGGAGTGCTGTCGGTCTTGAGCTTGCATTCGATGACACCGTTGGCGAGGTTTAAGAAATACACGAAGCCTTCCATATCGCCCACCACGGCGTAGTTGCCGTAAATCACCGGTGCACTGACGTTGCGGTAGGTCAGCGAGGTGTTGACCCACAGCTCGCTGTTGTCCACGCGGCTGATGCCGTGCACATGACTGCTGTCATCGGTAAGCACGATGACGTTGTCATCAAAGGCCAGATCGCGGGCACTGTGATAGCCCAGACGGTTGACCGTGCGTCCGGCGCGCAGCGAGTACTGCGTCAGGCCGTCACTGTAACCTACGGCGTACAGCACATCGTCAATAAACACCGGCGTGGAGCTCACATCCGACACCCGCTCCAAGGCATTGGAGCCACTGGGCACACCGACGGTGATCTGATTGACCAAATTGCCGTTGGACTGATCGAACACCTGCACGCGGCCCGTGGGAGTACCCACCACCACATAGCTGTCTCCCACCGCCACCGGGTTGGCATGAGAGCGCAGCTGCAGGGCTCCGGTGGTATCCCCCGAGGACCACAGCTCGGTACCGTCCAAGGTGGAGAGCGCGTACAGCCTGCCGCGCGCGTCGACCACAAAGAGCCTGGAACTGTCCTGCGAGAAGGCAGGTTTGACCGTCAGCTCGCCGTTGAGGTATTTCTTCCAGATAAGCTTACCGCTGGCGGCGTCGATGAAATAGAGCCAGCCGTTTTCCGTACCGGCGGCCAGCCTGCCGTCCTGATAGCTCAGGCCTCCCGAGAGGCGGGTGAAGCGTTTGTCATCGTTCTCCTCTTCGTCGGAGAGATCCAACATCCACACATGACGTCCTTTTTCCATGGACAACGCGCTGATCCAGCCGATGCGCGAGGGAGCATAGATCACCTTGCCGTCGCTGACCGGGCTTAACTGACTGTAAAGCCTGTCCGAGTAGCCGGTGGTGACATGCCAGATCTTCTTGACGTCAAAGCGGTTGTCCACCGCAGGCGCAAGCACCGGCTCCTCTAGGTCCTTGCTCCCCGAGCAGGCATTAAGCGCGAGGGCGGCGCCGGTTATGGCCAGCGCAAGCAGAGTACGAGTCATTTTCATAAAAACCACCCCACCGTGTGCTTAAGGTTTGAGCTGCGGATTGTCGGCCAGCTCCTGATTGTGACGCCGGGCAATTTCAAAAGCGGGGGTATCCCCGGGCTTGGTCACATCGTCAAACTTCATCTGCAGCAGCGCCCCGATCTCCACCTTGCGCTCCACGCACAGATTGATGGCCTGCTGATAGGCGCTGCGCGCCCCTTCCACGTCGCCGCGCGCCAAATTCAAATCACCGCGGGTCTCGGCCACATCAATGGCATAGGCGCTGTCAGTGATGCCATCTAAGGTCTTGAAAGCCTCTTCATAGTGCTGCTGCTGAGCCTGCAATCTGGCCTTGGAGAGCGCGGCCGGCGGAGCAACCAGTTTACCGCCGTGACGGACGGCAAAATCGGTTTCCGCCGCCGCCTGATCGTAATTGCCGGCTGCCAGATCCTGCGCGGCCAGATCCAAGGAGAGCAGCGCGCCGTAGATATCCTCGTGCTCGCGGATAAACCCTTCGGCATCCTCCCGGGCTCCCTGCTGTTTGAGGGCCAGCTTGCTCTGCAGCTGATAGAGGGTGTAGGCCTGAGTCTGGGCCTGAGAGAGCGTATAGCTCTGATACTGTTTCCAGCCCACCAAACCGGCCAGGGCCACTACCACGCCGAAGACGATGGGCTTCCAGTTCTCGTGCCACCAGGCACGCACCATCTCTTCGCGCTCGTGATCATCGGTTAAAACGTCCATGGTTATCCCTTTAATCTCAAAAAGCCAGGCCGCTTAATCCCAGCGTCCTGCCCATGACCTTTGCCGCCTCCGGAAGCGGCAGTTCCAACTGTTCGTCACCGCCTTCGCGCAGGTTCTTTATAGTAACACTATTGTGTGCAATTTCATTATCCCCGAGGATCACCGCGAACGTGGCTCCGCATTTGTCGGCCCGTTTGAACTGACGCTTGAAGGAGCCGCCGCCGCAGTGATTGAGGATCTTGGCCCCAGGCAGCAGCTCACGCAGTTTGGCCGCGGCAGCTGCCTGATGCAGTTCCACCCCCGCGCCGCTGCCGATGACATAGATATCGGCCTGCACGTAAGGAGTAAAACATCCCAACTTGTCCAACAGCAGGATAAGACGCTCCAGCCCCAGGCCAAAACCCACCGCCGGCACGCTCTCCCCGCCTAACTGTTCCACCAGTCCGTCATAGCGCCCGCCTCCGCAGACCGTGCCCTGAGCGCCCAGATCGTGCGTAACCCACTCAAAGACCGTGAGATTGTAATAGTCAAGCCCCCGCACCAGTCTGGGGTTGAGAGTAAAGGCTATGCCTAACCCGGTAAGCAGATCCTGCAGCCCCTCAAAATGACGTCTGGTCTCAGAGCCGAAATGATCACTAAGCAGCGGTGCCTCCTGCAGCAGCTCTCCTACCTTGGGATCCTTGGAATCGAGAATACGCAGCGGATTGGTGTTAAGACGGCGCCGGGAGTCCTCATCCAAGAACTCCTGATGGGCGCTTAAAAACTCCACCAGACTCTGGCGATAGGCCGCCCGCTCCTGCGCGCTTCCCAGGGAGTTTAACTGCAGCTGCAGGGAGTCAGTGATCTTCAGACGCTGCCAGATCAGCTGTGACAGGGCGATGATCTCGGCGTCGATATCCGGACCGTTGAGGCCGAATACCTCCACCCCCAGCTGATGAAACTGCCGATAACGTCCCTGCTGGGGACGTTCATGGCGGAACATGGGTCCCGTATACCACAGCCGCTGTTCCTGGTTGTGCAGCAGCCCGTGCTGCAGGCAGCAGCGCACGCACCCGGCCGTACCTTCAGGACGCAGGGACAGACTCTCCCCCGAGCGGTCCTCAAAGGTATACATCTCCTTTTCCACCACATCGGTCACCTCACCGATGGCACGGTTAAACAGCGGGGTTTTCTCCAACAGCGGCAGACGCACTTCGCTGTACCCAAAGGAGCCGACACACTCGCGCAGCACGCTCTCCACCTGCTGCCAGCGGGCGGTATCCTCAGGCAGCAGATCGGGCATGCCCCGCACTGCTTGAATTGCTTCTTTCATCTTTACAAATCTTCTATATCAATATCCGCCTGCAAAAGGCGTCTTGGGGTTGGTCATGAGAGCGCGGCTGCCTGCGCGCGTACCAGGCGCTCCAGCTCAGCGGCCGCCTGCGCGGCGTCTATCCTGCCCACCTGATGGCCATGCTCATAGAGCAGACACTGTCCGCCTGCGGCACCGCACACCCCGGCATCGGCGCGCAGAGCCTCCCCGGGTCCGTTGACCACGCAGCCCATCACCGCGACAGTCAGTTCCTGCCTGATATCGGAGAGGCGCCGCTCCAGCTCATCGACGGTGGCCACCACATCCAGACCGCGTCTGGCGCAGGTGGGGCAGGCGATCACCCTGACCCCGCGGCTGCGCAGATGCATGCTCTTTAAAATGGCCCAGCCTACCTTGACCTCTTCCACCGGATCGGCAGCGAGCGAAACACGGATGGTATCGCCGATACCCTCACGCAAAAGCCAGGAGATACCGATGGCCGACAGCACCGTGCCGTTTTGCAGCGATCCCGCCTCGGTAATGCCCAGATGCAGCGGGGCTTCGGTACGCTTTGCGAGCAGTTCGTAGGCGCGCACACACAGATTAAGCTCCGAGGCCTTCACCGAGAAAGCGTAGTCCGAAAACTCATGTTCCTCCAGCACGGCGGCGGCCCGCAAAGCAGCCTCCACCATGGCTTCGGGGGTGGGCTCGCGGTATTTTTCCAGCAGATCCTTGTCCAAAGAGCCGGCATTGACGCCCACCCTGATGGGGATCTTGGCTGCGGCAGCAGCCCGGCAGACCTGTTCGATGCGCTCGCTTTTGCCGATGTTGCCCGGGTTGATGCGCAACGCGGCCGCCCCATGGGCAGCGCAGAACACGGCAATCTTATAATCAAAGTGAATATCGGCAATGAGGGGAACACTTGCCTGCTCGCACAGCCTGGCAAAGCTTGAGGCCGCCTGCATGGTGGGTACCGAGACCCGCACCAGATCGGCGCCGGCCTGCGCCAATGCCGTGATCTGCGCCAAAGTTGCCCCTTCGTCACAGGTATCGGTGCTGGTCATGCTCTGCACCGAGATGGGAGCATCACCGCCGATGAGGACGGAGCCTGCCATGATCTGGCGGCTTTTACGACGCTTGATGACGCCCGTTTCCACGCTGCCGCCTACTGCTTGGGCAAAGTGAAGATCACCTGTTTGGCCCCGGGCACTTTGACGGTACCGCCGTTGTAGAGGATACGCACCCGAGAGCTGTCGCTTACCGACACCACAATGGGCGGAATACCCGTGACCTTGACGCGATCGCCTTTTTTGTATACTCCCTGCTTGAGCAGTTTGCCGTTGCCGGTTACCTTCAGCGCCACGGCGTCACGCACCTCGATGTCGGCACTGTTAAGCGAGCCCACGCTGTTGCGCGAGACCAGTTTGGCCTGCGCGGAAATGTTCTTGAGCTGTGCCGCCAGCACCGGTGTTTTCTCGGATGATTTCTCGGTTCCTGCCGCAGCAACTGCGGCGGCATTCTGCGTAGCTCCTTTGGCAGCTTCTTTTGCCGGGGATCCGGAGCTTACCGCTGAAGCGGCATTTTTGCCGGCACCAGCGCTGCCCTGGCGCTGCGCCGGTGCAGCTTCTGCATTTCCCGCGGCCTTGCTATGTTTGTCGGCAGGCAAGGTCAGTGCGGGTTTTTCCGCAGCGAGTGCGGTCTTATCCGCCCCGCCTTGGTCCTTGGTCGTGTCCTGCAAGGTGGGATCAGTTACGGCAAAAATCTCGTTGGTTCCCAGTTCCTTGGCCTGACGCCTGGCCAGCTCGGTATTGCGGTCCACCGCCTCCTGTCTTGGTGCGGCGACAGGCTGCGCCGCCTGTGCGCCTACTTTGCCCTCCTGAGGAGCTACCCCCAAAAGTTCCTGTCCCTGCCTGGGCTGCACCTCATCTTCAATTATCAATGCCCCGCTCTGGTTATCCTCAGTGCTGCTGCCAGGCGAGAGCAGATACCACATGCCCAGCGAGACCAGCAAGGCGCAGGCCGCGCCGGCGATAAACCACCGCCTGCCCGAGCTGCGGGAACTCTCCTCAACCGTTGGGCGGATCTCTGCTGCCTGCTGGGACTGACGCACATTCTGACGGTAGAGATCGACGATGGCATCGGGATCAATGTTGACCAACCGGGCGTATCGCTCAATGTGCTTGCTGGTAAAGGGCACGGCGGTGGGCTGATTTAGGCGGTCATGCTCAATGTCGCTGACCGTATTGACTCTCATCTTGAGCTTTAGGGCAATCTCCCGCTGGCTCAGGCCCAGCATCTCCCGGGCATGTTTTAAGATAGCTCCAGGCATGTTGGGAACTTCATCATCCGAGAGTGTGGGGGTGACCGGAACCTTGTCGGGATCATCACCGTTGGCATAATCCTCAGGCCTCACCTCTGAGGCGTCGAAAACCTCGGCGCCGGCGTCACCTGCAGAGGGCTGTTCCTGGGATACGGCCTCATCCGCAACGCGAGCCGCCTCAGACTCTGTAAGTACCTGCTCCTCTGTGCCGAGCTGCGGCGAGGTGGAACTGAGAGTAGTGTCTTGTGAGTTGTTGTCGCTCATAGTGCCTCATGACCGCGTCTGCACGGTCTGACAGCTGCGGCCAGAGCTCTGCCCCTGCCGCACAAAATCTTTGAAGTCAATGAGGATCTTTACGCAGATCCCGGATCCTAAATCCCGCCGCCATTATATGAAAATTTGCTCTTAATACCAAGGGGCGGCGCACCCTGCGGCAACTCTTAGCCAGAGTTATGTGCCGCTGCGGCGCGGCGAGCGCGTACCTGCCCTGCCAGCTGACCGCAGGCGGCGGCGATGTCCTCGCCGCGGGTACTGCGTTTCATCACGGTGAAACCGCGCTCGGCTAAGTAGCGGAAAAAGCGTTCCACCCGGTTACCGCTGGGCGCGTGATAACCGCTGCACTCGTGGGAATTGAAGGGGATGAGATTGATCTTGCAGGGCAGATCGGACAGCAGCTCACACAGCTGCTGCGCCTGTTCCAAACTGTCATTGACCCTGTCTATCAGCACATATTCGATGGTGACCCGCCCGCAGTTGGCGTTGGAACGGGCGACGTAGTAACGCACCGCCTCCAGCACTTGTTGCAGATTGAACTTGCGGTTACAGGGTACCAGGGTATTGCGCAGCTCATCGTCCGCGGCGTGCAGCGACAGGGCCAGCGCCACGTCCACCTGACCTGCAATCTTGCGGATGGCCGGAGCAATACCGGCTGTGGAAATGGTCACCCGGCGTTTGGAAAGGGCAAAGGCGTAGTCATTAAGCAAAAGTTCCAGGGCGGGCAGCACACCGTTGAGGTTTAACAGGGGCTCGCCCATGCCCATCATCACCACATTGGAAATGGGTTTGTGCTCTTCGTTGTGACTAAAGCCCATGATCTGCGAGGCCCGCCAGACCTGACCTATGATTTCCCCCGCACTGAGATTGCGGCTAAAACCGCCGGCACCGGTACGACAGAAGGCGCAGCCCACCGGACAGCCGACCTGGGTGGAGATGCACAGCGTGTTGCGGTCATCCTCGGGAATGAGCACCGCCTCCACGAGCTGCCCCTGTCCCACATCGAAGGCCCATTTTATGGTGCCGTCCTGCGAACGCTGCTCGGAGACGATCTCAGGTGCCCTGATCTCGCAGCGCTCGGCCAGGCCGGCTCTGAGTTCCTTGCGTATATCGGTCATGTCCGCAAAATCGCACACCCCGAACTGATAGATCCAGCGCATCAGCTGCTGGGCCCTAAATTTTTTCTCACCTATGCCCAGTACAAACTCAGTGAGCTGCTCGGGAGAGAGTCCCAGCAAATTGAGTCTAGCGCCCGCCCCTGCCGGGGAAGGTACCGTCTGCGCTTCGCCGGTGTCAGGCTGAGTGCCGATTTGGTCAGGGATATTTTCAAGGTGGTTCATAGGCATAAGGCTCAGGTGGGATTGCAAGGAAAAACCGTCTTGACATTTTAGCTCAAAGGTTTAGGATCTCGCTGATTTTCATAAAATTAAAATTCTGCAATTGCCCGCCGGAAGTAATAATATAGGCGCACTAAAAGCAGAAAAATAAGGACACAGCAAAATGTCTGACATGCAAAATATGTTTGCAGCACCTAGGGCACGCGATACCGAGCACTCCGCGGCCCCCTTCACCGCTTTGGACCAGGAGCCTCTCAAACTTTCCTTTAGCGTCGACACCATCGCCGCCTACCGCGAAACCTTGAGCAACAAGGAGCGTCCTCTAAGCGAGGAGGAACAAAAAAGGCTTGAGGAGTACGAGAGCAAACTCTCGCAGGTCGTAAATTACGGACAGCTCCTCACCGAACTCATCAAGACCCCCTCCCTGGACCTTGACATGGCTCTTGCAAATGAGACCGAGGAGAGTGCTGATGCCAGAGCCTCGCTGGTGCTGAGCTTTGCCGAGCAGTCAAGACGTCTGCTGCAGGCCTATGCCAGGCTTTATCATCGCATCATCTCAGGCTATAAACTGGGCAACCGCCAGCGTTACGGTTTTGATAAAAACGATCGTTTCACCCTGAAACTGCTCACCAAAGACGAGGAACTTTCGGCGCTGAAACAGGCCTACCACAGCTATGCCGAGTCTCTTGAGGCTCAGTACCGCACCGACTGCGCGTTGCACTCGACACTCAAAAAATTCATCTCAGCCCACCAGGACAGCGGCGAAAGTCCGCTTACGGCCAAGTACCAGGAGATCCTGCAAAGCGCCGGACACGAACTGTTGCCCGACAATCTGAGTGCTCAGCTCATCGAGGCCGCCTTGAAGTTCGAGAGCGTTTACGCCCATGCCACCGAATCCATGCGCTTGAGGTGCGATAAGCTGGTCGAATCCCTCCACTTCCTCAGTCCCAAAGCCCCAGAAGAATAGGCTCCACCAGACAGCTGTACCTGCCCCAAAAACATCGACGGCAGAGAGTGTGCCTCCCTGCCGTCGCTTCCTGTTCAATCGCTCACCCTGCAATTCTGTCAGGGGACAGCAGAACAGGTGCCGCTATTTCTTGGCCTTGTCTGCGTTCGGTCCGCCCTTACCGTCTTTGGGCTGTTCGGGCCTGGCGAACTTCACCTTGACCATGGGCTCCTTGGCGTCGCCTTGCTTGATCTTGCCGACTACCCGGATGGGTTCGTCCTTGGCAAGGTAGGACCAGTCCTCATCGTCATCAAGGATCACGATGACGCTGCCCTGATCATCTGAGAGGCGATAGTGCTCATCGTCAATTTTCTCGGTGAGTTTGCCCTTTAAGAACACCCTCTGACCGGCTTTCGTATCCTTTAGCGTGTCGGGGATATTTTTGATTTCATCTTTGTCATCACCAAACCCGCGCGGACCGCCACGGCGGTGCCCAAAGCCGAAGTGCTCATCGCCACGACCGGCGTGGTGCCAGCCCTGCTGGGGCCCCTGCGGACCGCCCTGCCAGCCCATCTGCGGACCCATAGGGCCCATGGGCCCAAAACGCCCCTGAGCATTGAAGTTCTGGCACGGCATACCCTCGGGGTAACCTGGATA
The DNA here is from genome assembly GCA_017469335.1 of Succinivibrio sp. Lineage (GTDB taxonomy): Bacteria > Pseudomonadota > Gammaproteobacteria > Enterobacterales > Succinivibrionaceae > Succinivibrio. Next base: position 24,490 of record JAFUGP010000186.1, read on the forward strand.
ACCTTCGCGGGCACCGTCATGATCCCGGGCGAGTACGGCAGTGGAGCCAATGGCCATTACCGAGGCGACTACAGCGGCTACTAATGCTTTTTTCATGGTTCAATTCTCCATCATGCCCCCGATCTTTAGAAAAACGGGTATAACCTATTGATTTATATAGTAAATTTCAAAATGATAATATAAATCTACTTATATCAAAGGTTCCTAAAAACCCAGATCAATGACTTAGCCTCACTAAACCCTGCCCAA
>JAFUGP010000187.1 GCA_017469335.1 Succinivibrio sp.
AACAGATTTTAGGCCGTATATATCTTTGGCAGCGATGGCTAAACTCGGCGTCAAAGGTAACAAGCCACCTACTTTCTTATAAGTTTCCCAGTCTTTCTTCTCGTAGGAAATAATAGATAATTTGGTTAATTTGCTTTTATCATCCTGCGAAACATATCGATCGGTTTTTTCTCTCAATTCATAATAGTGTTCCCAGTCAGCTTCGGTCATAACTTCATCGCGGGCATATTTTGAGGGTTTAGGAAGCTTTGCTGGTATTGCCATTTTGAATACTCCTATTCTACTTTCCATACTACATTGAGGTGTCGTGCTCACCATTCAGGCGATGCAGACTGCCATGGCACTGTATCCTAACTTAAATATAGTGCAGGTTTAAACATTTGTCTAACCTTGCAGGCACATAAGGCTTCAGACAAACTGCCGGATCCTCTGCTTGCCTGAGTTCACTAACTGCCTACTTTACCTGCTTGCATCTAACCTGGAGTTTATCCATAACCTAAGAGTGAGCCATCCCGCAGTCACCGCGTTTTTTTTTACAGCTGCAAACGGGCATTTGAGACATTTGTGTCTGGGCATACGTTTATATTCTGCTCCGATTTCTGCTCGTAAAATCCCTGCTTGAAAGTAGCCGCAAATCCTCAGTAGAGGCAGCGCCGTGAATTACTCAGGCCAATCAAGGCGCCTGCATTGCGCCCAAGTTCACAAAATAGGACAACAAAGGTGCAGCGGCGGCTGCTTAAGACCCTATCAAGTTCAGGCTCAAGCGCTGAGGGTGCTACACTGAGGGGGTGGCTAAAATCAGGAAATTGAACATGATAAGCTCGCCTATAAAGCTCTATCCGTTACAGAAAACCGGACCTCTGCCCAAACAGGATTTACCTAGCTCACCTCTCATCGCCCAACCCCTTGGCAGTTCTGGACGTTTTGCGTTTACAATCGCCCTGCGTTATGCCTTAGGTATCCTGCTGGCAGGTTTTACCGTTTTCACTGCCGCACAAGCCTCACCCGGCACTGCCGCGGCAGGCAAGTCCCCCGCTCAGACTAATACCGCCGCGGCGGCAGCCGCGGACAGCAACAGTGGCAGTGAGACCGGAACACTCCCGGAGCAGGGACTCCCCACCACCCTCAATCCCAATAACGTGGGTGCCCCCGGCACGCAGCTTACCGATCCCAAGCTCGATCCCAAAGCCCCGGTGCTGGCGGTGCATACCAGACAGCGCATCACCGACTATACCTTCAAGGAGCTGGCCACGCCCTTAGACCCCCAGGGCGGCATGTTCTTAACCGGCGCCAACGGCCGGGGAAATTTGGGCTTTGAGGTGCTGCGCAATGAGTTGGTCACCGATGCCTATCTCACGCTGGTGGTGATGAGCGCGCCCTCGCTGGTGCCGGTGCGCTCGCACATTCAGGTGTTCTTAAACGGCACCTTGCAGGAGGCCGTGCCCATCCAAAAGGAGATGGTTGGCAAGCGCACCACCGTCAAGGTCAAGTTAAATCCCCTGCTCATGAAGCACTTCAACACGCTGACCTTCGAGTTCATCGGCCACTACGAGGATGTGTGCGAGAACGTCATCAACTCCACCATCTGGCTTAACCTCACCGACGAGAGCTTGCTCACCCTCACCACCGAGCAGCTGCGCATGGCCAACGATTTAAGCTTCCTGCCGCTGCCCTTTGTCAATGATTCAGGACGGCGCGGCAGCACCGTCTCCTTCATCTTCCCCGAGGTGCCCTCAAAGGACTTTATTTCAGCCGCCGCCATGGTCTCCTCCTGGTGCGGCGTCAAGGCACAGTGGCGCGGGGTGGATATCCCGGTTATCTTCGATGCCCTGCCCGATGACGGCCACGCGGTGGTGTTCGTGACCAACGACAAGCGTCCCTACTTCCTGCAGCACTATCCTGTGGTGAAGAGGCCGCGACTTGAGATGGCCGATCTGCCCCACAGCGACGGAGGCAAGCTTTTGATTTTGGCCGCCCCCGATGAGGCGGGCTTGCTGGTGGCCGCCCGCGCGCTGACACAGGGCGATGAGATGTTCACGGGGCCGGTGGCCGAGATCTTGCGGGTTAAAGAGTTTAAAAAACGCGAGCCCTATGACGCGCCCAAATGGATTGACACCTCCAAGAAGACCTATTTCTCCTCGCTGATAGACTACGAGGAGCAGCTGATGGCCTCGGGCTTTAGACCCGCGCCCTTGATGGTGACCCTGAACCTGCCCCCCGATCTCTACTTTGTGGAGGGCTCGCGCATTGATTTGGACCTCAAATACCGCTATACCCGGCCCTTCCCCGAGACACAGTCACAGCTGCAGTTTTTAATCAACGGGCATCTGATCCGCTCCTATGAGCTCAAGGCCGAAAAGGAGAGCGACCATATCTTCGAGAATCTGCCTTTGGTGGGCTCCCTGGATCTCTCAAGCGGCGGCTCCAAAATCGAGTCCACCCTGCTGCACCCCTCCAACAACCTCTCCTTTGACTTTCAGTACACCAATGTCTTCAAGGAGAAAAAAGACGAGTGCTCCACTCAGACCCCCATTACCAAGCGCGTGGAGATAGATCCCAGATCTTTCGTGGACTTCACGGGGATCTATCACTTTGCCCGCATGCCCAATTTAGGTCTGTTCTGGCAGAGCGGCTATCCTTTCTCGGTGTACGCCGATCTGCAAAACACCGCCGCCGTAATCGAGCATCCCGAGAAGCCCGCCCATCTGACCACGCTCTTTAATACCCTCGCTAGAATCGGCGGGCAGTTGGGACTGGCGCAAAGCGAGCTGACCGTGCTCACCGCCTACGATGAGAGTGCCGAGAAGAGTGTCAAAGATAAGGATATTCTGGTGATAGGGCAGCTGCCCGAGCGCCTCTCCGCCCACGAGCAGGCCTTGGCGGTCATCACTCAGGAGGAGCAGGCGCTGACCACCTCCTTTAACGATCACATCCCACTGCACTTTGACGTGGACAAGAAGACTCCCTATCAGCAGGTAAGTCAGGCCTCCGCTCCCGGGCACGCGGCCATCTTAAGTTTCCAATCGCCCTATCATGAGGCCCGCACCGTGGTGGCCTTGGTCTCAGACAGCGTGGAGGCGGCCGCGCACTTAAATACCCGGATCGTGCGCAGTCAGCAAAGCGATGACGTGCAGGGCTCACTGACCTTGTTCAAGCCCAACGAGACGCGTAGCTATGACGTGGGCGAGAGCTACTTTGTGGGCAATCTGCCCTGGTATCAGCGCGTGTGGTATTACCTCCTGGAAAGCCCCTGGCTGCTCATGCTCTGCACTGTCCTAAGCGCCGCCGTGTTCTGCGTGCTCATCTACCGCATCCTAAGCCGCATCCGCCGCTCCAGGCTCTTTGCCTCCGGCAAGGAGGACAAGGCATGACAAGAGAGCATCAGACTCGATTAAGCTTAAGCCGCGTTTTGTTCTCAGGCTTGAAAATTGGCAGAGCCCTGCTGCTTGGTCTGTGGCTTGGCACTATCCCGGCTATCTCCCAGGCCGCAGACGAGACTGCCCCTGATATAAGAAGCGCTGCCGCCCTTTACTATACAGGCGCCCAGAGCAAGGAGGCCGCGCCGCTGCCCGTACCCTGGGCACCCTGGGAGCTTTATGAGAATTTCAAACAGCAGCGCTTGAATCCCTCAGGACGGGTGATCTCAACCTTAGGCAGGGAGGGCCGGGACGGTTCCAGCTCGGCCGAGGCGCAGGCCTACGGCATGTTCTTTGCGCTTATCAATAACGACCAAGAGCTCTTTGCCAGGTTATGGCAGTTCGTGAAGGGTACTCTTACTGAGGACTCTGTGGAGCGTCTGCCCGCCGCGCTCTACGGTTACCCCAAAAAAGGGACGGAGAATAAGCCTGTGTCCGGTACGGGACCGTCTCAGGGGCAGGCACCGGGCCAGTCGTCGGGCCAGTCGTCAGGATCTGGACCGCGTATCCTGGATAGGCACGGCGATGCTCATGCCGCGCTGTTTTTGGCCTATGACCTCCTGGAGGCTGCCCGGCTGTGGCAGGATAATGAGTACGCGCAAAGTGCCCATCAGATCATGACGCTCATCAAATCCCAGTGCACGCTCCGCGATCCGGTCTTAGGCACCCTGCTGACCCCCGACTGTCAGCATGATAGCCGGGTACTTAGGCCTGCGGCCTATCCCTTGTTTGTGTTGGAGCGTCTATCCCGCGAGGATACGGACTTCAAGGACATCGCCCATGACACCGTACACAGCCTGCTTAAAGCCGCCGGCAGCGGCTTTTGGCCTGAATACGCCCGCTACAACGCCGAGGGCGATTTTCTCTTAGGCCCGGCCACCTGCTTTTACACCGACTCCCTGCGCGCTTATTTATGGGTAAGTCTGACCAATCAGGCCGATCCCAACTATCGCTTAGTCAAGGACGCCTTAAAGCGCAGTGTCTTTTTCATCTCTTTGCAGCGCGATCCCATCAATAAGGTCTTCCTCTACGATGACACCCGCGTGGGCTTTGGGGGACCGGCGCATGCCTCGGCCTATCTGCATTTCCTGCCCCCGGGCCTGGGACGCGATTATCTGCGTCTCTCTGCCTTTGAGCACCGCTACGGCGATGAAGAGTACTTAGGACAGATCTTGGCCTTATTCGCGCAGGGCTTTGATGAACGCCGTTTTGCCTTAGCCCCCGACGGCACCTTGCAGGTGTATTTCACCAAATAGAGGTCATAGGGCATGGCAGGGCAGGTGAGAGACACGCGTAGCAGGGGCAGGCACAGCTATCCCCGGGTGCGTACGCCCGTCGCCTGTCCGCGGGGCTGTAATCCTGCTCTCACCCTTACTGTGGCTCTGACGCTCTCCTGCGCTCTGCCTGCGGCAGCGCAGGATCAGGGGCTTATCCAGCAAAATCAGCTGTTAGAGCAGATGGGCTCCGAGCAGAGCACCTATGATGTCAACCTAGAGCGCGACGCTTTAGAGAAACTTGCCATGCTCAAGGGACGGCAGTCCCCTGAGTACCGCCTGGCCGCCTTAAACTCGCTGCTGCGTGAGGGCAGCAAAGGCCGCGAACAGGCGACTGAGCTTGCCACTGCCATCTGCCAGGACTCGCCAAACTCCTTTTACTGCCGTCAGGCCCAGGGCAAATTGCTGGTTAGTTCCACGCAGATGCGTCTTAAGCTGCAGCCTTTTGTCATGTACGAGACCAACAGCGACTATGAGAACGCCGTCAAGGCAATGGAGGAGGTATTTCAGGGGCCGCCGCCTGAGCAGGATCTAAAGCGCCGCTACTACGAGATGCTGGGGCAGGTGGAGGGCCGTGAGGCTGAAGCCGCCGCGGGATTGGAGGCCATGCTCAAAGAAGATCCCGACAATCCCAAGTTGCAGGCGGTAACTGCCACCGTGCGGGATATCCGCGCGCAGGCCTTAGCCCGCGAGGGATTGGACCTCATCGACAACCCTCAGGGAATAAACCGCGGCCAGGCCCTGCTTAATGAGGCTTTAAAGCAGAGCCCCAATCACCCCGATGCTGACTACTGGCGCAAGATGCTCGCCCAGAGCAGCTACTACCAAAAACTAAAGGATGCCGACAAGCTCCTGGATGCGGGCAACCACCCAAAAGCCCTGCAGGAGTACGTCAAAGCCTCCTCCTTAAACCCGCAGTCCCCTTATGCCTACGTAGGCGCAGCGCGCTGCGCGGCGGCCTTGGACAATCTGCCCGCCCTGGAGCGTTACTCAGGACTTGCCTATAAAGCAGCCGCCCAGGAAAGTCCTCGGGAGCGCAACCGCATCCGTGCCCTGCTGCCTGTCTTAAAGGCGCAGTTACTGCGCGACCGCGCCCAAAAAGCCCAGGAGGCCGGGGAGCAGGAGCAGGCCTTTTCGCTGTTGGAGCAGGCGCTTTCGCTTGACCCCGACAATCCCTGGGAGCGCTACGCGCTCTCCAAGGCCTACCGCGAGCAAGGACAGAGGGAAAAATCCCGCGCGCTCTTTGAGAGTATGCCGCAAAGTGAGCTGCGCTCCTTCCCCTACGCCCGCGCTTACGCCGCCTATCTGCATGGCGAGGATAAGCTGCAGGAGGCCATCGAGGTCCTAAAACCCTATCAGGGACATGACAATGACGTGGACTTGGATATCGCCTCCTTCCAAAACGAGCTTACGGTATCCCGGGCCCGCAGCCTTTATGCTCTGGGCAAACGCGAACAGGCCACCGAGCTTTTGCAGGACAACACCACCCCTGAGGCCATCTCCACTAAGGCCTACTGGGCACTTTTGGAGCAGCGCTATAAGGAGGCGGCACACGCCTACGAGATGCTGCTGCAGCAAGAGGGCGATAACCCTCGCTACCTCATGGGCCTGGCCGAGGCGCAGAGTCTTTTGGGTGAGCATGAGAGTGCCCTCAAAAATCTCAAGGCCGCCCAGAAAAGCCCTGAGCTTAAGCAGGATCCCTCCTATTACCGTACCGCCGCGGGGATTTTGGACAGGGCCGGCCAGGGCGAGAAGGCGCTCACACTCATGCAGGAGGCCATCGCCAAGCTGAGCAGCGCCGGCACACAGGAGGAGCTGCGCGAGCAGGCCTGGCTGCTGCGCGATTACGCGCGCTTAAGAGAGAGCCGCAACGAGAGCCGCGCGCAGACTTTGGAGGTGCTCGCGCAGGCGCTGCAGCGCTTTGACGGCCAAGCTGAGCCTTATAAAAACAAAGCGGAGTTTACCCGGCAGCTGCGCACTCCCGCCGCCTCGGCAAGTCCCAACTCTCAGGGGCAGAGCGCAGATCCTGAGCAAACACAAACCGCGCAGAATTCCCAGAGCCGGCCCCCGCAGAATAAGGCCGAGGAAGAGCACTGGCTGCGCTCCTCCATCCGCCGTGAGGCGGCCTCCTTGTACCGGCGCAATAATTTGGTGTTAACCGGCGGTCTTAAGTTCCTGCGTGACAGCGGGCACAGCGGCTATTCCGATACCCGCGGCTACAACGCCATCATGAATTTCAAGTTCCCCCTAGGCAGCGGCCGGGCACAGGTGCAGACGGACACCTATTATTTAAACGCAGGACGCATGCGGGGCGGGGCCTACAACGATATGTACGGCAGCTGTTTTGCCGCAGGCTGCAGCGTAAATCAGCGCCATGCCGCCACCCATACCGCGGTCACCTTTGCCTGGAGCAATGACAAGTACTACTTTGATATCGGCAGCGCCCCGCGCGTAAAAAACCGCGCCTCGCGCAGCCGCACCAAGATGACCGACCTGGTCTTCAAGTTAGGGCGCAACTTTGAGACCGACAATTTCAGCTTTTCGGCACAGCTCTATCGCCGCGCCAAGTACAATTCCTATCTGACCTATTACGGGGATTACGACGAGCAGACGGGGCGCGCCTTCGGCGCGGTCAAGGCTCAGGGTCTGCGCGGCTCTCTCTCGCACTCCTTTACGCGAGATTTCGGGCTGTGGGCCGTGGGTTACGCGGAGTACCTGAGCGGACATAATGTCAAGGACAACCGCTCCTTGCGGCTGCTCTCGGGACTTTACTATCATCTCATCAACGAGCCTCATGAGCAGCTGACCCTAGGCGGCAGTCTCATGTACATGCACTACGCCTACGATCTCTCGGGCTATACCTTAGGTCAGGGCGGCTATTACTCCCCGCAGCAGTACCTCTCTGCGGCGGTGTCGGCGGCCTGGCGCAAACGCTCCGAGCGTTGGAGCTATGAGACCTCGCTCTCCCTCTCCGAGTCCATTTCGCGTACCGAGGGCATTGACCGCTATCCCTTAAAGGGACTGATCCCGCAGGATCTCTCCGACTACGACGCCCGCTCGGACTCCTCCTCGGATACCTCCTTTGGCATCAGCCTCAGGGCGCTGGCCGAGTATCGGCTTACCGACAATCTCTTTGTAGGCGGGGAATTTTCACTCACCAAATCCCCCGATTACTCGCCCAATCAGCTGCTGCTCTATTTCAAGTACAGCTTCGATCCCTGGCTTGGGGATCTCGACCTGCCGCCCGAACCTCCGGTTACGGCCTTGGACTGGTAGCGGGACGCAGGGCTTAGAACAGGATGAGGACAGAGACAAAGTGATCTTGGGCATTGAGGATTTAGGCTTGCAGTCACAGCTCTTAGAGGAGGGCTGCACCTATCTGATGGGCGTGGAGACCAGGGGGCTGGCCCTTAAGCTTGCTTTATTCGCGCTGCTCAAAAACTCCCATGTGCCTTCGACCCTGGTGCTCGACCGAGTGGATGCGGCAGCCGTTCAAGCCACGGGACTGGGTGAGCGTCTCACCGCTCTGCCCACCCGGATCTTCAGCGTCAACGACACGGTCAAAACGGTGAAAAAGGGCTGCATGGATCTCTACCGTGCCGGGGCCACCGCCCCGGGGGCGCTCATCATTTTTCTCCTGGACAGCGTGCAGGTAGCAGGACTCAGTGAGGATGAACTGCGCGAGGGCATCGGCGTGGGACTTAATTTCTGCATGCGCACCCGCAGTGCCCTGTTGTATCTGTGCTACGGGCGCGAGTACCTGCACTGCTCGGGCATGGCCGGGCATATCCGCCGCCTAAACGGTGTGGCGGAGTTTTACTATCTGCAGGATGATCTCATCTTAAATACCGTGATCTGGCGCTCGGGCGAGCGCTCGCTGCTCTCGGGAGAGCATCATCTGGCCCTGACCGATGAGGGCTTTAGCGCGCACGCGCGCAAAAGCGAGCAGATTGCCTCCCAGGACCAAGATGAGTTCTACATCAATGACGAGAAATTTACCCCCGATCAGAACTCCTACCGCACGGTGCTGCGCTTTGAGAGCAATGACGCGCTGTATCGCGCGGCCGCCGACAAGGCCTCAGCGGCCACCTGCATCTTCTGCCTCAAGGAGCGCGGGGAGATTGATACCATCGGACAGTATCTGCATGCCCTGCGCCGCAGCCGCGGCAACGCTCTGGTGCTCTTGGTGTGGGAGCGCGTGCCCAATATCCGCGCCAACTCCGAGCGCTTTTTGTTAAGCTGCGGGGCCAACTTCTGCTTCCCTTCCACCGCCACCGACGCCTATATCTACGCCATGTCCATGTGCTTTAAGGGTCAGCTCTTTGCCAGGGTGGTGCCCGCCGATTTTGAGAGTATCTCCGGGGAGTATCATTTAATTGACAATCAGGAGAACGGTTATCTCAAACCCGAGGAGTTCATCGCTGCGGTAGGCCGCATGATCTCCAACGAGGACATCGGCATCAACGGACGATCGGTGCTGGTATCGCTGCAGCCTAAGCCGCCTTTGAACGCCGAGCTGGCCGCCTCCATGTTCAACCCCGCCCGCGGCGGAGATATCTGCACCGTGGTCAGCAGGCAGCTGGTGGTGTTTCTGCCCTCCTGCAGCCGCGACGCCTTAATCTTCGCGCTGCGCCGTATCTTCACCTTAGAGCCCGAGAAGCTGTTCGTACGGCAGAACGCTCATTTCAGCAACGGTTCCATTTTAGAAGAGCTAAGCCTGATGCAGCGCAAAAATAAGGTAAGTGAGCCTGATGAGAGCGTGCTCAAGTTAGTCAAGGAAGCGCAGAAGGCCCGCGGTGCGGTCAACCGCGGTCACAAAAAGCTCTCGGAGTTTGCCAATCTGGCACAGCCTAGCGGCCAGAGCGTGGACCTCAGGCAGTTTCAGGGGAGTGGCGCATCATGATGCTGCACACCCCCCTTTATGTCAGCGACATTCTTGAACTGGTGTTGTTGTGCGCGCTCATCTTCCTTCCGACAGGCTATGTGCTGCACCGTTATCTGCCCAAGCTTATTCTGACACTGCGCCTTTTTCTGCCGGCGCATACGCTCACGGATCGGGGCACTTTTAAGGATTATCTAAAGGATACTTACCTAAAAAGCCCCGGCGCAGGCACCCCGGATTTCCGGGACACTGACAGAACCGAGCCTGAAATGACAGATAAGGCTGAGCAAACGCAGCAAAGCGTCACGCCGCCCTCAGGTGCTGAGCTCACACCAAAGACTGAGACAGAGAAAAAGGCATCGTCATGAAACAGTGGTCCAAGGCGCTCAAAAGGCTGTTTGCCTTTCGCTTCACCGGGTTGTCACTGACCTGGAGCGTGTATTTTCTCTTCAAGTTCGGGCTGCATATTTTAGGCTTCATCGCCTTCTCCATTCCCTTAAACCTGCTGCTGTGCTTTGCCTTGTGCGTAAAATTCGTCAAACGGCGTTTAAACCAGCCCTACCGGGCCCTGACCGCCCTGGCGGCCATCGCCTTGCTCTACCATGACACCTACCTGCCCTCTTTAGGGCAAATAGCCGCGCAAAAGGATAATATCGCCGGCTTCTCGCTTAGTTACATCCTGGAGTTTCTGCAGGGCTTTATCAACCTCAACATGGTCTATGCCCTGCTCCTGCTGGTGGTGCTGGTCTTCTTCCTCAAGGACTGGATCCGCATGACCACGGTGGTGTTCACGCTCTTTTTGGTAGTAGGCGCGGGGAATCTGCAGACGCTCTTGCGTGCCCCCACCCCCGAGCTGACGGCACAGACCCAGGAGGATGAAGGGGAGAGTGCGCTCTCTAACGGCGATATCCTGCCGCAGCGCGGAGCCTTTACCCAGGATAATTTGGAGCGTTACCTAAATGAGTTCTTTGCCCACGAGCAAAAGCGCAAGATAAGACTGCCCGAGGCGCTGAAGCCTGACTACGAACCCTTTAACATCGTGCTGGTCAACATCTGCTCGCTGGCCGATGACGATCTGGCGGCCACCGGGCTTAACATGCACCCGGTGTTTGCCAAGTTTGATCTGACCTTCAAGCGCTTTAACGGCGCCACCTCCTATTCCACCCCGGCATCCCTGCGGCTGCTTCGCATGAGCTGCGGGCAGGAGAGCGAGCACACCATGTATCAGGGCCGCCGGGAGGAGTGCGAGATCTTAACCCAGCTCACGCAGTTGGGCTTTACCAGCTCGGTGTTCATGGACCACAACGGCGAGTACGGCAACTACCTAAAATCCCTGCGTGAGCTGGCAGGGCTCAAGAGCTCTTTGAATGATTTGAGTAAACTGGGCATGCGCTACCGCTCCTTTGACGGCACCCCCATCTACAGCGACTCGGATGTGTTTCATCAGTATTTGGAGACCATGGGACTGGGGGATATCTATAACAACGCCGCCTTCTTCAATCTCATTTCCCTGCATGACGGCAACCGTGACGCCAAAACCCAGGAGAGCGTCAATTACGGCACCAGGCTGAAGAAACTCCTAGATGATCTCGATCTCTTTATCGAGCGTTTGGAACAGGGCAAGCGCAAGACCTTGCTGGTGATGCTCCCCGAGCACGGCGCGGCCGTGCGCGGCGATAAGATGCAGATGGCCCGTCTTAGGGAAATTCCCACCGCCAAGATCACCAAGATCCCCGTTTACGTAAAATTCATCGCCACCGGGCGTGACCAGGGTGCAATGCAGCGCTTGGAAGGCAGCTACAGCTATTTGGCCATCTCCGAGCTCATCCGGCGTACCTTGGAGGAGAATTACTTTGCCCCACAGGCCAAAGCCGATTTAAGCACGCTCACCGACGATCTGCCGCAGACGGCCTTTGTCAGCGAGAGCACCAACGCCTTTTTCATGATCTTCCGCAACAAGGATTACTTCCGCTTAAAGGACGGGGAGTGGACGGAGTACGTCTATTAAGCCAGGTCAGCAACCGGCAGCGTCCTGGCAATTTGCGCAGGTTACAGAGGAGGGGCTCTAACCGGCGGGAGTTCAGGCGAGAGTTCAGACAGTACCCATGAAAAAGCCCCGCACTGAGGCGAGGCTTGGTAAGTTTTTGGCGGCTAACTCTGCTTAGAAGCTGTAGCGGGCACCCAAGGCAAAGAAGCTGTCGTCCTTGCCGTTAAACTTGGTGCGAGAATAACCGGCATTGGTATCAGTCTTGTAGTCATCATCAACCCGGAAGATGGCCTCGCCCCACACATTGAAGCTGGGCACGATATTCCAGTTGAGATATACCGGTACCGAAGCATACTCAGCCGACTTAATCTTGGAATTGTCCGGATCAAATTGCGTCCACTCATAGCCGGTGGACAGGGTCACCGCGTAGTCAAAGGTATAGGACACGAAGAGCGCGAAGTTATTGCTCTTGTAATCCAGATTCTCGTCGGTATTGCTCTTAACGCCGAAATCACGCACGCTGTACTCGGCGCCTAAGGTCAGGCCCGGATTACGGTTGCCCGGCCCCCAGATAAGGCCCAGCCCGTAGCCGTTGACATCGTCCATCACACCCGAATAAGTGATGCTATCGGGAGTCTTAAAATCCTTGGAAGAAGTGTGGCCGTTGTCATCCTGGAATTTCTGATACTCGTAGGCGGCACGGATGCTTAAAGGTCCCAGGCCAAAGGCCGGGGTCTTGTAGCCCAAGCTCACGCCCACACCGGTATCGAGGTTTACAGTGCCGGCGCCGTCAAAGGACACACTGTCCATGGCGGTCTGACCGGTCACACTGGCATGGAAGCCATGGCCCTCGTAGGTATAGGTGATAAGGCCGGCACGGCGCTCCTGGAAGTTGGCGTTGTCGGCCATGGTATCATCCCACCAGTCGTCAATCACGCCGACATAATAGAGCTCGCCCTTATAGCGTCCGGCCTGCAGTTTGCCGTATTCGCCAAAGTCAAAGCCCACATACTGGTCACGGATCCTCACGCTGTTGTTGCGATCCTGGCCGTTGCTGTCGGACATGTCCCACTGAGTGTAGGCGTAGCCCGTGACATAGTCATTGAGCTTGACGCGGCCGTCAAACCCAAAACGCACGGAGTTGGTAAGAGATGAATCTTTGTTGCCGGCCTTGTTCCAGGCATTGGAGAAATACACTGCCTGAATACGGCCGTTTAAATTGAGCTTGTTGCCGTCTTTTTCATAGACCGGCACGGCGCAGACGGAATTGGCGGCGAATACCGCGGCGGTCACGGCCAGTGCCAATACTGACTTCTTCATAAAAACCCCTTATATGTATGTGTTCTAGAAATAAGGGCTCAACCTTAGCTGTTGAGCTTCTTTTACTATAGATCATCAGCTTAAGTTAAACCAAGGATCAACTTAAACTGTTGCTCAATTTAAGAGATGCGTCAAAATATTAAGCGGCAACAGCAAGACTTTTCGAGAAAAAGGGAGGGTGAAGGCAGCCATGACTGCGGGCAATAGGAATGTTTGCATGAAGGTTGGAACTCTTGGCATGCTATCATCGTGTCAGAACTTGCGAACTAAGACCTGACTTTGCTGTGGGTGAGAGATGAAAAAAATAGCTACCTCTGAAAACATCAGCGAATTTACCAAACGCAACTGTGTTTATGTTGATAAGACCCAGTACATTTACCACCTTTTGGACAATCACACTAAGGTGTTCATCTCCCGTCCGCGCCGTTTCGGTAAATCCCTGACTCTAAACACCATCGGTACTCTCTTTGAAAAGGGAGTGGAGCCTTATTTCAAGGACACCTGGATCTACGATAAGTGGACATTCGGACAGTTCCCGGTGCTGAGGCTCAATTTTATAGGCTACTCCCGTACTGATGTGATTGAATTCAAACGCAGTCTGTGCATGGAAATCCGCAAGTTTGCCGACAAAATCAAGCTCGTGGGTTATCTTGATGATTACGAGCCCAACAATCTAATCAAGAATGTGCTTGATGCCCTCCACGAAGAGGACAAGCAGATAGTCCTGCTCATCGATGAGTACGACCACCAGCTGACGGCTAATATCAATGAGCCCAAACTCTATGAACAGTTCGAGCAATGCCTGCGACTGTTCTACGGAGCCTTAAAAGGCAATGAGCAACTAGCGTTTTTGGCCGTCACCGGTGTTACCCGCCTAAAGGACGTCTCCGTCCTCTCGGCCGGCTCGGACATTGAGGACCTGAGCTATGATCATGCCTGCAGCCAGATGATAGGTTTTACCCGTGATGAGATTAAGCGCTTTTATGACGACTACCTCAGACTGGGAGTTTCCTGCGAGCAGGGGATTAACCCTGAGGAAGTCACACAAACGCAGCTGGATGAATTCTTAGACCGTATGGCCTATCACTATGACGGCTACTGCTTTGACGAAAAAGGCCGCGACAAGGTCTTCTCCACCTGGTCGGTCAACCATTTTCTGCAGGCTTTGAAAGAGGATGAGGAGGTGGAATTCGGCG
>JAFUGP010000188.1 GCA_017469335.1 Succinivibrio sp.
ATTTTAAAATAATTATTTTCTTGTTCCATGTTCAGCATTACATTCTGATTGGGGCGTTGGGGTTAATTCATGATCAGTTAATGCTGTACTGATCATCAATGTCATACAGTGCTTCATCTTTGTCGGAGTCAGGTTTAACCACGCCGTACTCAGTATTAAACTCAAGTTTTACCCGCCCCGAGTCAATACCCTGGGCGATTAAGGAGTTCTTATGCTCACCAGGGGCCGAGATGATACTGTCGTCAACCTCAATCCAGCCTATGATAGCCTGGGTGGGAATGCCGGTTACATTCACCTCACCGCCTGACTCATCGGTGTCCCTTAGTTTGTTTTGCAGAATAATATCCTTCATATAATAGGCGTTCTCATCCTGGGGCAGCTTGGAGGTGTCGATAATGTACAGGCGGCCTGCTTTCTTGGTCAGGTAGTTCGCCGCGTTTTCGAGATGATCAGAGCAGGAAACGCCGGACTTATCGGTAGCCCACGTGTTTTTACCCAGACCCATGGCCTCAAGTTTGTTGCGGGGATCTCTGAGATCCTTCTGCGAGATAAAACCTCCCGTCCTCTTGATATCCTCCGGTGAACGATTGTCAGCCCTGAAGACTATTCCTTTGAACTCAAATACTTTATTTTCATTGCCGTTTTCCGCTTTCTCAGTGCCAATCTGCGCGGATTCACCCCTGACCATGTCCGTATTCGCCTGCATTCTGACAAAATCAGTAAAGTCAGTAAGGTTCTTGATATCGGGAAGTTTTCCGTCTGCAATGGTGTTACGCTCCTGCACGGTCAGGTTGACTATCTGCATTAACTTGTCAAAATCCTGCTGCGTGATGGTCTTATCCTGCAGAGCCACGTTCAGATTTGCCTTCACCTCGCTATAGTCTACGTTCGCCTTTAAGGCTGAGGTGGCGATCCGGGCCAGTTCCGCCGCTTTACCCTGCAGATCGTCCACGATAATGTTCTCGATCTGGCTTCTGAGCGCGACCGGGTCCTGGGTCTGTAGTTGCTTTTCGGCCACGGGGGCCTGGCCTGGTTTGGCATCCTGCAAATTCTCCGGCACCGGATTGTTGATATTCTGAGTTCCAATCCCCTGCTGATTGATGGCGGAGTTGTTGATGATATTGTTGTTTAGGTTGTTTATGCTGTCACTCATAATAAATCCTAAAATCAAAATATTAAGGTTTGGCCTCTGGCCTGTTTGGCGCATAGCTTCCGCAGCCTAAGCTGCGGGTACCGATGCATCATAACATTTTTAATATAATGGTTGAAAATCTATGCCAAAAATTATATGACACCCCTATTGTTGCGTAACTGTAGCGTTTACGGCAGGCCTGGTGCCCTCCACTATTTTCATGGCCGAGCCAATCATGGAGGACAGATCACCTAGATTGTTGGGCACGATGAGAGTGTTGCCGGTCTTGGCCAGATTGGCAAAGGCATCGATGTAACGCTCGGCCACCTGCAGATTGACCGCAGTAAGACCGCCGTCACCCTTGGAGGCCTCGGCGATGCGGGCGATAGCCTGTGCCGTGGCATTGGCAATGGTCAAAGTGGCCTGAGCCTTACCTTCGGCGATATTGATTTCGGACTGTTTCTCACCTTCGGATTTGGCGATGGCAGCCTCGCGGGCACCGGTTGCCAGATTAATCTGCTCCTGCTTGCGGCCTTCGGATTCTGCGATCACGGCGCGTTTCTCGCGCTCGGCGGTGATTTGCTGCTGCATGGCCTGCAGGATCACCGCAGGCGGGGTCAGATCCTTAATCTCATAACGCAGCACCTTGACGCCCCAGTTTAAAGCGGCCTCGTCGATGGCCGCCACTACCTGATTGTTGATGATGTCGCGCTCCTCAAAGGTCTTGTCCAGTTCCATGCGGCCGATGACCGAGCGCAGCGTGGTCTGAGCGAGCTGGGTGATGGCCACCAGATAGTTGGAGGTGCCGTAGGAAGCACGCTGCGGATCGGTTACCTGGAAAAACAGCACCCCGTCCACCGAGAGCTGGGTGTTGTCCTTGGTGATGCACACCTGGCTGGGAGTATCCAAGGGTACCTCTTTGAGGGAGTGCTTGTAGGCGATGCGGTCAATGAAGGGAATGATGAAATTTAGGCCGGGATTGAGCACGCGGTGAAATTTGCCGAAACGCTCGGTGATCCAGGCGCTCTGCTGCGGGATCACCGCTACGGCCTTGAACACAAAGATGATGGCGATGACAAGCAGGATCAGCGCGGAGAACATCCAGTCGGTCAGATTTAAAAGCTCCATGATCATTGAGGTAACCTCTGTAACTGATGGTGAAAGTTAAGATTGAAAATGACTAAGTCCGGCAGGGTATCAGGCTTAGGTTCATGAGATCTTGCGCTCCAAAATAAGCCTGGGGCCGTCAGTACGCTCGATAAGCCAGAAACCGGGTGAGAGTTCACCGTGAGCAGGCACGGCCGTCCAGGGGGCACCGCGGTAGTTGACCTGCGCAGTGCCGTCTGCTGCGACCTTTTTGACCTCCACGCGCTGTCCGCGGTCTAAGTCGTTGTCCTGCAGCTTGCGCGCACCCAGGCCGTTGCGCAGATGGCGGCGAAAGTAGAAAGCCGTTGCCGCACCTGCCAGAGTGACCACGGCAGCCCAGGTCAGCTGCGCGGTAAAGGAGAATTCGCAGAAGGCCGCAGCGCAGGCCGCCAGCGCACCGGCGAACACTGCCAAAAGGTAGATGGTGCCGGTAAACATTTCCACTCCCAGCACACCCAGGGCTACTATGATCCAAATGGCACTTGCGCTCATAATTTCCTCCTGTCAGGGCCTCTGGCTTTTTTTACGTCGCCGTTCGCGGTTACTGGTATACAGGGCCACTCCGATTATGCCGCAGGCAAAGGCGCAGAATATGCTGAACTCGGTATCCCTGCCCAAATTGATGAGCCCCATCAGGCCGAAGACCAAGAGCAGCACCGTGGCCACGACCTTAAAGGGTTTGTTGCTGGCGGTGTTGTTGCGCACCCCGCTGTTCTGATCGGGGCCTACGGCCGCGGCTTCTGCCTTGATCTGTGAGGCGGTACTGCGTCTGGGAGCGGCTCCTGCCGGGCTCTGAGCGGCACTGTAGCGCGGGCGCCCCTCGGGGGCGACGTTGCCCGGTGCCTGCAACCTGACCGCAGTCTCTGCCTTGGGCTGGCTCCGCTGCTTTTTCAGATCCTGCAACGAGGCATAGCTGCGCGGGGTGGCCGCGGCATGGGCCAGGTGCTCCTTAAGGGAGTTTTGCTGCTCCAGCTTGAATTTTTCGATGTCGGCCTGACCTAAGCGTTCGATAAGCGCCACATAGTCGCCGTTTTTGAGATCGTTCAAATCGGTCATTTTGCAGTCGGGACGGGGTATGCGTTTAATCCATTATCCTGGGTGACAGCAAGCGGCCGGCCTGATGCCGCAAGCCGCTTCAGCACCTAGCTATTATCGTTCAAAGGGGGCTGATATTCAAATGGGTTAGGGGCAGGATAAGTTCGCTGTAGGGGCATATGTGATAGAATGTGCACTCAAATTTCGGACGGAGGTATTTATGCTGCGCATAGTAGAAGAAGCCCTGACATTTGATGATTTACTGCTGGTGCCTGCTCATTCCACTGTCCTTCCGGCTACGGTTAACCTGTCTACCAGGCTGACCTCCCATATTACGATGAACATCCCGATGATTTCCTCTGCCATGGATACCGTGACCGAGGCTAATCTGGCGATCGCACTGGCTCAGGAAGGCGGTATTGGCTTTATCCACAAGAATATGTCCATCGAACGCCAGGCCGAGGAAGTGCAACGCGTCAAGCGTTTTGAATCCGGTATGGTGACTCACCCGGTGGCGGTGCATCCGGATGCCACCATCAACGAGGTGCGGGCCATGGCCGAACGCTACGGTTTCGCCGGCTTCCCGGTCATCGACGACGATGATAATCTTCTGGGCATCATCACCGGTCGTGATGTGCGTTTCTTAACCCGCGGCGATGCCAAGGTGCGCGAGGCCATGACTCCCAAGGAGCGCCTCATTACCGTAAGGCAGAAAGCCTCGCGCGAGGAAGTGCAGGCCCTGATGCAGAAGCACCGCATCGAGAAGGTGCTGGTGGTGGACGATGCCTTCCACCTCAAGGGGCTGATTACGGTCAAGGATTTCCAGAAGTCCTCCAACAAGCCCAATTCCTGTAAGGATGCTTTAGGCCGTCTGCGCGTAGGCGCGGCGGTGGGCGCAGGTCCGGGTAATGAGGAGCGTGCCCGCGCGCTGATTGAGGCCGGGGTGGACGTGCTGTTGGTCGACTCCTCGCACGGCCACTCGCAGGGTGTGCTGGACCGGCTCAAGTCACTGCGCCAGTCCTATCCCGATCTGCCCATCATAGGTGGCAATGTGGCCACCGCCGAAGGTGCGCTGGCCTTGGCCGAGGCCGGGGTGAGCGCAGTCAAGGTCGGTATCGGTCCCGGGTCCATCTGTACCACCCGTATCGTCACCGGCTGCGGCGTGCCGCAGATGACGGCCGTTGCCAATGCGGTGGAGGCCTTAAAAGGCTCCGATATCACCGTGATTGCCGACGGCGGCATCCGTTACTCTGGCGACATTGCCAAAGCTCTGGCGGCGGGGGCCAACTGCGTCATGGTGGGCTCAATGTTCGCCGGTACCGAGGAGGCCCCGGGTGAGATTGAGATCTACCAGGGCCGCTCCTTTAAGTCCTACCGCGGCATGGGTTCACTGGCTGCCATGTCCAAGGGCTCGGCGGATCGTTACTTCCAAAGCGACAACGCCTCCGACAAACTGGTGCCGGAGGGCATTGAAGGCCGGGTGGCCTACAAGGGAGCGCTGCGTGAGATCATTCACCAGCAGATGGGCGGCCTGCGTTCGGCCATGGGGCTGACAGGTTGCGCCACCATTGATGAACTGCGCACCAAGGCCAAGTTCGTGCGCATCACCTCAGCCGGCATTCACGAGTCTCACGTGCATGACGTGACCATCACCAAGGAAGCTCCGAATTATCAGAGCCACGCCTAAATGTCCAGCGCCGGCCTTGTGCCGGCGTTTTAAATTCCGGGAGTACCTTCCATGTCCCAAGACATTCACGCCGAAAAAATCCTCATCTTAGATTTCGGATCCCAGGTCACGCAGCTTATCGCCAGACGAGTGCGTGAGATCGGGGTGTACTGCGAGATCTGGCCTTATGATGTGGCGGAGAGCCGGATCAGGGAGTTTGGTGCGGCCGGGGTGATCCTCTCGGGTGGACCGCGCTCGGTAGACGAGGTAGACGCGCCGCGTGCGCCGGAGGCAGTGTTTTCGCTGGGCGTGCCAGTGCTGGGTATCTGCTATGGCCTGCAGACCATGGCGGTGCAGTTAGGCGGCAAGGTGCAAAGCTCGGACAAGCGCGAGTACGGGCATGCCAGAGTGGATCTCAAGGAAGAGTGTCCCCTGTTTGAGGGACTCAGCGACTACGCTGACGCCAAAGCCCTGGATGTGTGGATGAGTCACGGTGACAAGGTGATAGCTCTGCCTGAGGGCTTTACGGTGGCAGGCTCCACCGCTACCTGTGAGTATGCCGCGATCTTTGATAAGCAAAGACGGTTCTTCGGGGTACAGTTTCACCCGGAGGTCACTCACACCAAGCAGGGTGCGGAGATCCTAAGGCGCTTTTTGGTACAGGTGTGCGCACTGCACTGCCTGTGGTCGCCTTCGGCCATCATTGAGGATGCCATTGAGCGTATCCGCGCCCAGGTCGGCGACGGTCAGGTGCTGCTCGGACTCTCCGGCGGTGTGGACTCCTCGGTTACGGCACTGCTGCTGAGCCGGGCCATCGGTGAGCGGCTGACCTGCGTGTTCGTCGACAACGGTCTGTTGCGCCTCAATGAGGGGCAGCAGGTGCAGGAGATGTTCAGCCCGTTGCCGCTTAGGTTTGTCTATGCCGATGCTCAGGCGCAGTTTTTAAAGGCGCTCTCCGGGATCAGCGATCCCGAGGCCAAGCGCAAGGCCATCGGCAAGACCTTTATTGAGGTGTTCGCCGAGCAGGCCCGCAAACTGCAGGGGGTGGAGTTTTTAGCCCAGGGTACCATCTATCCTGATGTGATTGAGTCGGCGGCCGCCAAAACCGGCAAGGCTCAGGTCATCAAGTCCCATCATAATGTGGGTGGGTTGCCTCCTGATCTTAATTTCAAACTGGTCGAGCCCTTGCGTGAGCTGTTTAAAGATGAGGTCAGACGCATCGGCCTGGAGTTGGGACTGCCCAAACAAATGCTTATGCGTCATCCCTTCCCCGGCCCCGGGCTGGGCGTGAGAGTCTTAGGCGAGGTTAAGGCTTCTTACCTTGATCTGCTGCGCAAGGCTGACGCCATTTTTATGGAAGAGTTGCAGCAGAGCGGGTGGTACGACAAGGTCTCCCAGGCCTTCACGGTGTTCATGCCGGTGCGGGCTGTCGGAGTGATGGGCGATCACCGTACCTATGACTATGTGGTATCACTGCGCGCGGTGGTTACGGTGGACTTCATGACCGCGCAATGGGCGCAGTTGCCCTATGATTTGTTAGGGCGCATCTCCAATCGCATCATCAACGAGGTAAACGGCATCTCCCGGGTGCTGTACGATATCTCCAGCAAGCCGCCTGCTACCATTGAGTTTGAATAGCCTGATTGCTGCCGGGCCTTCTGAGCAACGATTGTTCTTTGCACAGGATGCATAAGTCTGTTCTGACGGCCTGGTGCGCTTAATTTGCGTGTACTCTAAAGAGCGCTTTAGGTTGTTGCTCCCTGATCTCTGCCTCATTTCTCGCCTGCATTAACTTGAATGGCTGTTCCTGAAAGTCGCCGTTATCTGCCTTGTTTAGGCCTAAAAGACTTGAAACGAGCGATAAATAAGCAAAAGGTAAGCGATAAATTTGAAGATTGTCAATAATACAAGCGACAAATTAAGCGATAATGCTTGGGCGAGCGTTAAAATCAGGATAATAGCAATACGGCCTGCAACCTTAACGCTCGCTTCGTGCCCTGTGCAGGCACTGCCATTTTTAGCAACCTACGCGTTTTGTGTTCGGAATAAGATAGCCTGTGTCAGAAGAACTTTTTGATATACATAAGTATGATCAATTTAAGGCAAATAATTGCCTGGAGGTTAAAAAGGCCCTGGGCGGATTTCCTCTCAGCCTGTGGGAGAGCTACAGTGCCTTTGCCAACAGTGCTGGCGGGGTGATTATTCTGGGTGTCAAGGAACATGACAACGGCTCATGGGCTGCGGTGGATCTTAAGTTCGACGAGGTAAAAGAGCACCTCAAAACTTTCTGGAAAATTATTAATGATCCCCAAAAAGTAAGCGTTAATCTGCTAGAGGAGCGCGATGTCCATACCTATAAGGTAGGTTCCGAGGCTGTGGTGGTCATCCGGGTGCCTGCGGCATCTAGAACCGATAGGCCTGTCTATCTTAACGGCGATGTGTTTGTCCATACCTACCGCCGCGGCCCCGATGGAGACTACCTCTGCAGTAAATCACAAGTTAGGGCCATGTTGCGGGATCAGGACGAACACTCCTCAGACTGTGCTGTGCTTGAATACCTGCCGCTTGATTGTTTGAATGCAGATACGGTTCAAAGCTACAAAAATCGCCACGCTGCGTTTAGTCCCGCTAACCCCTTGCTTAAACTTTCAGCTGAGGATTACCTGCGTAGCATCGGTGCCGCAGAGCTGTCAAAATTTGACGACAGGTACCACCCCACTGCGGCAGGATTGTTGATGTTCGGTAATGAAAGAGAAATAGTAAGGCAGTTTCCTGATTATTTTCTAGATTTCAAAGAGGTGCATGACCTTGATTTGCGTTGGACCGATCGCCTGCAGTCAAGCTCCGGGGACTGGTCCGGTAATCTTTACGATTTCTACTTCAATGTCTATTACAAAATAAGAATGAAGTTGGAGATCCCCTTCAAACTCGAAGGTGGTGTACGTATTGACGATACTCCCATTCATAAAGCGCTCAGAGAGGCTCTGGCCAACTGCCTAATCAATGCGGACTTCTACGAGCCGCGCGGGGTGGTAATCACCTTGGAGGATCAGGAACTGAGGTTGGAAAATCCCGGTGGGATCCGTGTGGGACTTCAACAGATGAGGTGTGGTGGCGTTTCTGATCCCCGGAATAAGGGACTGATGAAGATGTTTAACCTTATAGATATAGGAGAGCGTGCCGGAAGCGGGGTACCGAGCATTCTCTGCAGTTGGTCTGAAGCGGGCTTGGTATATCCTCAGATCGCAGAAGAGGATAACCCTCCTAGAACAAAACTGATTCTGTCTTTTCACAAGGAGCGTAAAAAAGCTGTCAACCTGTCATCCCTCGCTGACTGCTCACCATCGTCCAGAATACTACAGGGGGCGCAAACAGGTAGCGTCGGTACAGTTGACGGTCTATCAGACAGTCATGCGACCACCCAGAAATCGTTGCGCACTAAGAACAAGATTATCGAGATCCTGCATTCGGTGGGGGTAACTACCGCTGCTGCCATTGCTGCTGAAATAGGGCTGAGCGCAGTCAGGACTCGCGCCATACTCAGCCACATGCCAGAAGTGGAGTCCAGCGGCGCAAATCGCAATCGTACTTATCATTTGAAATCGGGAGTATCCGTATGAAAGGTTATGAATTCAAATGCTTTTACCCCGGGTGGGGACGCAAAGTCTACCGGGTGATCCGTCTGAGGGAAGATCTGTCATTAGACGATCTCTGCCTTGAAATCCTAAGCGCGCTTGAGGTGGGAGACGGCTGGGAGCACCTATATGAGTTTATCCTCGACACCAAATACCACACCACGGCGTTGCGCTTTCCCTGCCCTCACGTCGATAAAGACTATCTGTACGACTATAACGAAGATGGGATCACTACCGATATTGAGCTTGGGAAGATTGGTCTGTTCAAAGGCCTCAAATGCATGCTCCATTATGACTTTGGTGACAACATCATGATCATGGTCAACGTCACCAAGGTTCTGGATGAATGTGAGGAGTTGGGCCCAACCATCGTGGCCTCAAAAGGTGAGATGCCGGATGATGACGAGTTTGAAGATGACTATTAGACTTGGGGGGATCCCGGTTGTTTTGGCATATACCGCCTGAGAGATCTCCGCAAGCGGCTTCAAAGCAGATGAGACTCATTGCCTCCACCTTTGAAGGAGTCGGCAGGCAACAAAAAACGCCTCCTATCAAGGAGGCGCTTTATACAGTGTTAAGGGGGTAGCGTCTTAGACGCTGCAGCCTTAATTACTGAATGGTCTCAGTGGTGACTTCCTCACCGTTGACCACGATCTCCACGCGGCGATCCGGCTGCAGGCAGCTGATCAGAGCCTGACGGCCCTTGACGGCGTCGCACTTGTCACCGGTGACCGGGTTGGCTTTGCCGCGGCCTTCGATCACACGCAGCTGATCGTCGGACAGGCCGTTGGCACGCAGCTCGGAGGCCACGTTATCGGCACGGCGCTGGGACAGGCCGAGGTTGTAGGCATCGGAGCCTAAACGATCGGTGTAGCCATAGACCTCATAGGAGACGTTGTTGTAGTTGCGGGAATCAGCAACCACCTCGGAGATGACCTGCTGGCCCTGAGCGGTAACCTTGTCGCCGTTGAACGGGAACAGGGTGGCAGCGTCTAAGGTGTGAACCTTCTGGATCTGACGCGGAGCGGCAACCACCGGAGCGGTCACATCGGTGCCGAAGGTGTAAACAAAGCCGGCATACAGGAAGCCGATATCGGACTTGAACTTGGCATCGCTATCGGTAAATTTGCCGTCGATGGCGTTGAAGTAGTAGTCAAAGCCCACGCGCACACCGAAGTTGCGCACGAAGTTGTACTGAGCACCGATACCCAGCAACGGGCTGAAGGAGTCATCATGACCGTCAGCGTCGGCTCTCATCCAGCCGAAACCGGCACGCAGGAAAACGTCGGAGCCTTTCTCATCGAAGGTGTAGGCGAACTTGCCGGCCAGATCCAGACCGTAGGCCTTGAGGTTGCTCTTTACCCCTTCTAACTCACCCTTGCCCTTGATGGCAAAGTCATCAAAGTAGTTGGCATCCAACTCCAACGCGAACCAGTCGGTGAAGTTGTAACCGCCGAAGATGCCGAAGCCGTAGCCATCGGTATCGGAGGTCATGACATCCTTGGCACGAGTGCCTTCAGCGATGTCACCGCTGAAGCGGTCGTGAGCCAGGAAAGCGTAGCCGCCGCGGGCACCCACATAAGGAGTACCGGCGATACCGGCATAAGCGCAGGAGCCAGACACCAGAGCGGTCAGAAGAACAGCGGAAGCGATTTTGTTGAGTTTCATTTAAAATCCCTCATGTGTATATTGCTTATGTGGATCCCCTTGTGCTCAGGGAGCTCAGGATCCTGCAACGGGTCGTATCCCGTATCGAGCGTGTGCATTATCTCACATTTTCACCACCCTTGATCACAAAAAATTGTGTTATATAGCGCGGGGTTATGATCAATGGCCCATTTTTACGTTAAAAATTCGTCTGAAAGCGCTATCAGACGCACCACTGTGGTGTATCTGCCATGCGCTGAGCGCACTGCTTCCGGGGAAAGGGAGGTTGAGAGAGTGCGGAAAATCAAGGGGCAGGCTGAAGACACCAACGGTGCCTTAGCTTATCGGTTCATGTTCACGGGGTTGACCGCCGGCAGGTAGTGGGTGTCCGCCGACATGGGCTTGGACTCGCCGCTGATGGAGAAGCTCTTGAGGCCCTTTAAGGTCAGCTCCACACCGAACACATGCTTGTCACGGTGGGCCATGCGGTACCAGTCCATCTCGGCATAAGAGGCTGCCAGAAAGGTGACGGCATAGCAGCAGTCGTCATAGCGCAAAGCCGCCTTCCAGTCTATGCTGTAGTTCTCCTCCAAATCGCGGTTGAGCGCCACGGTAAAACTCCAGGAATTGGAGAGAGGCGCGCTCAAGGTCACCCCGGCCTGACGTATGTCCGAGGGCTGCTGGGTTTTGATTACGTAGTTGCCGTTGCGGTAATAGCGGTAGTAGAGCTGCGCATAGGTCTTGTCCTTGTGATAGGTGGCATAGGCGTTCCAGGATCTTAGGCGGTGCTCGCTGCTCTGATAGGTGGCCGCTGCGTGCAGATCAAGCGCCTCGCTGGGCGAGAGATCAAAGGTAAAACTCAAAGGCGAGCGCGGATAATCCGTGTAAACGTCCGAGCTGTTCAAGGTCACCTTGGTGGGGTGAAAGTTGTAGGACTGTGCCACCGCCACGCGCAACTGTTCGCGGTCGTGCGCGTCGAGAATGCGGGAGGTCACGCCCCAGCTGATGGCGTTGAGATCCGCGATGCGATCAAGTCCCGAGAACTTGCGGGTGGAGAACAGCGAGTAGAGATCCTCGGTGCGGTCGGTGGTGTCATACAGCGCGATGTGCCGCTGATTGCGGTAGGGAACATACATGTACTGCACCTCAGGCTCCAAGGTCTGGGTGTGGCGCATGTCCAGCGCTTTGCGCTCAAAGGTGGCCTTGCCATGAACCTTAATCTCATAGAGAGTGCGGTTGACGTCGCGCTCGGCTTCATCAAAGCCCAGGTAACTGCGGTAGGTGGAGGGCAGGGAATTGAGATCGCCCTGACGGTAATGGGTGTACAGACCTTTGACGCTGGCGTCTAAGCTGGCACCGCGCCGATCAAAAAGGTGATAGCTCAGCCCGGGCTCAAAGTGCAGTCTCTGGGTGGTAAAGGAGTGAAATTGCGCCTCGTTTTCCTTCTCAAAGCGATCAAACTGCGCTTCAAAGGAGCCGGTGAGGGGACCTGAGAGGACATCGGCCCAACCGAACTTAAGCCTGGGCAGATCCGAGAACATCGAGTAGGACACCACCTGCGGAGGCAGCATGGAGGTGTACTTTTCCATGGTCACGCTCAGGTAATACTGATCCTGAGTGTACTGCGCGGTGAGGTAGCGCCTGATGTGATCATCGGTAATGGAGACGTGGTTCTGACTGATGTCGCTTAGGTAGCTGTAGTCACCGGGTCTGACCCGGGAGTAATCGAGCTCTACCTCCAGATCATGCTCCAAAAACCAGGCTGTGCCGGAGAGATTGAGAAACCAGCGCTTGCCGTCATCACGGCCGTATTCGTTTTTCCACTCCACATCCTCAGGCAGATAGCTCATGGTGAGCATGCCCTGAATGTTTTCCACCGGCATGAAGCGAAATTCGCTGTCTAACTGGAAATGACGGTGCCCCGCCCATTTGGGCGTAAGGGTGAGATCGTAATTGGGGGCCAGATTGAAATAGACGGGCTGGTAGAGCTTGAAACTGTCCGAGCCGAAAGACAATGAGGTATATAACAGACCGCTGCGTCTGGTATTCGTGATGGGGACCTTCGCCCAGGGCAGATAGAATACCGGGACATCATGCAAACGCATTACGGTTCCGTGCAGCGTGGCGTCTTCATCGTTCTGATCAATGTCTATTTCGTTGGCCTGCAACAGCCAGGATTCGCGGTCATCGGGGCAGGTGGTGAGCGTGGCCTGCTCTAAGTGCTGGGTCTTGTGGGCCTGGTCTACCTCATGCAGGGCGGCGCTGCCGCGCAGCACCGAGCCGTTCATGCGAAAGCGGGTCTGACGCAACGTAAAGTCGTGGCTGTCAATTTTGAGCTGTACCGGCTCCTCGGCATGAACGGTGTATTCGCCCGTATCCAAGGTCGAAGTGCCGGTGGTGGCCAGAGTGCGGGTCTGACTGTCATAGGTCAGCGTCTGTGTGTTTAAGGTCCGTCCCTGGGAACTGACCACCACGTTGCCTGAATAGACAAGCGTACCTCCTTGGTCGGAGAGCTGGCTTTGAGCGTTGTCAGCCTCTACCTGGATGGGCGCGTTCTCGGTGTCTAAAGGTGGCAGGGCCCTATAGGAGGGCACGGCGGTGTAGCAGGTCAGATCGTTGCGCGGTACCGGCAACAGCGGTGAGGGATGCCAGTCACGGCTGGAGAGTGCGTTCATGAGCCGGTAGGAGAAGGTGGAACTGTCGGCTAAGGAACGGTTGCTCAGGTAAATGCGCGCGGCCGGGGTGTTGAGCTCTGCGATGAAATTCTCTGCCAGACTCTGTACCGCGGTCACCCGCCTGCGACTTAAGTTCTGCTCATCGTCTCCTGTCTCACTGTGAGTGACCTGAGGCAGAGCGGAAAAACTGCTGTTTCCCGAAGGGGCGGTGCGGGACTCCTCATTTGACGAGTCTGAAGCCACTGCCGGAACCTGAGCCTGGGATGGCACAGCCACCAGGGTTCCCATGGCACACAGCGCAGCCAGAGCAAGCGGCGCTATCTTAAGATTGGTGCAAATCTCTCGTGCGGGGTTACTCCCGGGCCGCGCGGCAAAATCCTCCCAGATAAAGAGAGTGCCGTGAACTGCGGCTTGTGACGCAGCTGAACACGCAACGCTGCCTGAGTGGGACAGGGGTCGGTCATTTAAGGTCGCACCACGGCGGCGCAGGCGTCCGGCCTTCCCGGGACGGGACGACCTTGCAAAATCCTGATAGCTGAAACGACGCTGCGACATAAAAAACCGCCCTGATGCTGCCGTCCCAGGTGCCCGACAGCACCACTACGGCGGCAACAGTTTTGAGGCTCTGACAATGAAAATCGGGTAGTTACGCAAAACTCCGGCATTCTAGCATGAATTGCCAAAGCGCAAGGTGAGCGCTGTGTCAGGGTGCCGCAGAAGATCTGATCTGCGCCAGATTTTGTGAAGCCCCGCAGGGGCTTGGATCACTTTTTTAAGATCAGCCGTTTGCCGCCTCGGTTAGGCATGACCTAGCATGAGGTTTAGGCTGTTTTCATCTGGGTGCTGTGGCCGGGCGTGGCAATACTACCGGTCTGCAATTCAAGTCATGCTCTGTGTCGGTGCTCAAAAAGCAGGGGTCGGAGTGAGGCTCAGTTTGTGGACAAGACAGCTTGGTTTGCCGGTTTTTTGACCGCGTTAGGCGGTAAGGATTAAAGATGGGCAGGAACTTTAGGATAAGGGCCGCAGTGGGTGCCTTCCTGCTTGTGGGTTGGTTGGGGATGTGGACCGCAACCGCTCAGGCACGTGAACTCAAGCTTGAAGGACGCACCGTGAAGTGGGAGCGTAGCTTTACGGATGAATCGAGTGTCTGCGCGACCATCAAGCACGGCCCCAAAGTACAGTACAAGCATCTGTTAGGGGAAGATCTGACCTTCACCGCCACGGCCCGCATCGACGGCGAGGCCTCGTTGAGGCTTGATTATCATGCCCTGTACGCCGACGCCTCTGCAGACGGGGTAGAGCTGGGCTTCAAGCTCAAGTTTTAGCCTCTAAGCTGCCCTTGTCAGGCGAGGTCTCCCCAACAGCCCGCACCGGAGCGTGGGTGGGTGAGGATCGGCTGGCATACTCGTCCTGACTGTTTTCTGTAGCCATAAATACCGAGAAAAACCCTTTTAGTTTCCATTCGTTATGGCGCTTTATGCCGTTTTGGGCAAATCCTTTAGCCCTGCCAGATGATAAAATGGTGGCTCTGAAGCGGTATCTGAACCTAAGGAGCACACATGTTAGCTAAGCTTTTCTCTCAGGATCTGAAAACTCTCAGCGCTCACGTGCGTTTTGCCCTGTGCGGGGTGCTGCTCGGCATGCTCTGCGGGCTGATTATTTTAGGTTGCGGCAGACTGGCTTTCATCAGTACCTTCGGCCGGGAGGCTTTTGCCGCCTTAGATGAGGGCGTGCTGCCTAATTTTCTTAAAACAGCCTTTCTTTTTGATCTCAAATACAGCGCTCAGGCTTATCTGCCGGCGGTGGTGCTGGCCCTGATCTTGGGCATCAACCGCCGGGGCTGCTCACTGTACCGTAAAATTTTTATTCCCCTCATCTTATTGGGCTTTTTGTACCTGACGGTACTGACCATCATCAATCATTACTACTATCTGACCTACACCAAAATCATTGATGTGTTCTTCTTTGCCTTCTTCAAGGAAGACCCCTGGGCGGTCATGAGCACTTTATGGCATGATTACCCGCTGCTTTTGGGCAGTCTGCTGCTGGTACTCGGTACGGCGGCCTTTATTTACGTGTTTGCCAAGGCGCAGCGTTGGGCCGCGGCGCACCTGACGGTGCCGCGGGGACGGTGGAGCACCGTGGCTGCGGTGGTGGTGTTTGCGCTGGCCTATGCATTGTGCATACGCGGCTCCCTGGGAACCTTCCCCCTGCGTCAGGACAATTCTCAGGTCTCGCGCAATCCCGTGGTCAATGCCGCGGTGGCCAACGGACCTGCGGCCTTGCACTGGGCGCGCAAGTGGGCCAGACACCAGAGCGTGATCCCGGAGGTCAAGCCAGAAGAGATAGTGGCGGCCTATCAGGAACTGGGACTTGCGGCTGACAGCACCGATCTTTATGCCCCTCTGCAGGTTACCACGGCTACCAATGCTTACCTGACAGAGCACAAGCCCGATATCGTAGTATCCGTGATGGAAAGTCTCGGGGTGCATATGCTGGGGTACGACGCTCTGCCTGAGCGCGATCTCTACGGCGCTCTGCGTGAGCCTGCTGCGGAGGATTATTTCTTCCTTAACTTTCTCTCCGAGGGTAACGGCACCATGGACAGTCTCACGCGGCTGCTGCTGAGCGTGCCGGATCTTAATTTGTCCACCTCGGTGCAGGCCGACCGCGACTATGTGACCAATGTGCTCAAGCCCTTCAAGGCTCAGGGCTACAAGGTGCTGTTTATTACCGGGTGCGCCGGGGCCTGGCGTAATATGGACACTTTCATGCATACCCTGGGGGTCGATGAGATCTACGAGGAGAGTTACCTGCGCACTCTTTATCCCGAGGCCACTCACTTTGCCTGGGGTACCGATGACGAATATATGTGGAAGGTGGTGCTTAAGACGCTGCGTGAGCCGCATGAACAGCCGCTGCTTATCCTTACTTTGTCCATTTCCAATCACCCGCCGTTCAGGGTGCCCGGCGCGCATGAGCCCAAAAGCATCAAGCTCACGGATGCCGAGCTCAAACGTTTCCCTTATCCGGATACCCCGACCATCTTCGCTGCTTTCCGTTACGCCAACGATCAGCTCGGAGAGTTTATCCAGGAGGTCAAGCATGATCCAAAGCTTGGATCGCGTACCATTTTATCGGCCACGGGTGATCACAATATGCGCGGCATAGGCTACGATGCCCACCCCGAAGAACTGGCCCTGGGGCACGCCGTCCCCTTCTATCTCTACGTGCCTGAGAGCTACCGACAGCATGAGGAACTGTTCTATGATCCCAAGCGTTACGGCTCGCAGAAGGACATTTTCAGCACCATAGCTCATCGCGCCCTGAGCGCGGCCACCCTGCATACCTTGGGTTGTGATCTGCTCTCCAAGGAGCCCTGCCGTTATCCTCTGGCCTTCAATGCCGAGGCGGCAGTGCCGCAAAGCGGCAGGATAGTATGCAACCTGGACAGTCGCTTCGCCTTCGAGGCACTGGACCTGGATGATGACGGACTGCGCTCGGACTCACTCATCGAGCGCAGCGATCCGCTCTGCGCTAAGGCTAAAGCCCTGTCAAAATTAGAGCAGTTGCTGTACTTCTATCAAAGCAAACACGCCCCGCGCCTCAGACAATGAAACCGAAGCTCTGCCTGGGCCCGCCAGGCGGGACACGGTCTGACGGAAAACTGTGGGAAAATCTGGGGGTGGCGGCGACATGCCTTTAAGATTGGTGGAAAAAGCGGTGGATTGCGGGGGGAAGCTGTGGCAAAAACGGCTCTGTCGTCCGCTCAAGTCAACTTTGGCTGAATGCGCTGACTCCGGAGCTCCTTAAAACTTTCTTTCGATGGCGGCGCGGGCAAACTCCCGCAACGCCTCCACGGCGTCGGAGTCAGGCAGGATTTCCAGGGAGCGCAGTGCCTCATCACGCAGGCTCAGCGCGTACTCCCGCGAGCGCTCCAAGGAGCCGGTTTTGATCAGGTTTTGCCGCACTGCCTCAAAATCGATGGCCGTGACAGCCTCATCCAGCGCGCGTCTGCCGCTCTCATCTAGTTCCTGTCTGGCCAAAATCACCGGCAGGGTGATGCGGCCTTCCTTGAGATCCTCGCCGATGTTCTTGCCCAAGGTTGTGGCGTTTGAACTGTAGTCAAGCAGATCGTCGATGATTTGAAACCCCATGCCCAGGGTGCGTCCGAAATTGCGCAGCGCCTGCAGATAGGTTTCACTGTCATGACGCAACAGCACCGGTCCTGCGGATGCCAGCTCAAAAAGTGCACCGGTTTTGGCATACACGGTCTGACGGTAGTCCTGCACCGACAGATCGGTTCTTCCCTGGTTTTTGAGCTGATTGATCTCTCCTACCGTCAGACAGGAGAGCGTGTCGCTGATCATTTTGTAAAGCGCGGGGCAATCTAAGTCCTGTACCAGTGCATAGCAGCGCGTGAACAGATAATCACCGGCCAAAACCGCCGCATGGTTGCCTTCCGTCTCGTTTAAGGTGGTGATGCCGCGGCGCACCGTGGCACGGTCAATGACATCATCATGCACCAACGTGGCAGTATGCAGCAATTCCACTGAGGCGGCAAAAGCCACTGCGGAGGAACTGATCTCACCGTCCGGGAGAGCACAGGCGCATAACAGCGACAGTTTGGGTCTGAGCCTTTTGCCCCCTGAGCCGACCACCCTCAGACACCAGGCGTTGACGGTGGCCTCCAGTTGACTGCCGCTTAAAGTCTGGCTCAGCAAAGCCTCAACTTGAGAGAGGCCCTGCTGGAGGTTTGCGCTGATTGTCAAAGAGGCCATGCAGAGTTGCCTTATAATATGTTACCGGCCTGGCGGCAGGGAGGGCCGGCAGTGAGGTCGCTCCAGAGGTTTTGGAACCTGCTTATAAGTCGCCGTCCTGTTCACAAGGCGTTATTTTAGCATAAAAAACTTGCACTTCGTTGTGCTGACAACGGGCACCGCGACCCCGTAAGGCCAAGGTGCTGGTATGAAGTGTCGGGACGGTAGCAGAACTTCGATGACGCGTATGAGCTTTACTGCAGAAGCCTTGAGAAACACTTGCGCAGTCTCCTCCTTTAGTGTACAATTCTGCCCCACTGTAGCCCTCTTAGGGGTAAGTTTAATTTTTACAGAGCAGGATCAGTGGCCTGCTGCAACCGGAGTTTCAGTATGTACGCAATAGTTTTTTGCGGCGGAAAACAGCATAAGGTCTCCGAGGGCGACGTACTGAGCGTTGAGCTTCTCGAACAGGAAGCCGGACAAAGCGTCGAACTCGACAAGGTGTTGTTGCTTTCCGACGGTACCAACATTAAAGTCGGCGCTCCCTATCTGGAAGGCGCCAAAGTCTCAGCCGAGGTGCTGGGCGTTCATGGCGGCGAGAAGATCAAGATTGTGAAGTTCCGCCGTCGCAAGCATCATCAGAAAGTGACCGGCCACCGTCAGTGGTACACCGATCTTAAAATCACCAAGATTGCCGGTTAATCACAGGAGGTATTCTTATGGCTCATAAGAAAGCTGGCGGCTCGGTGCGTAACGGCCGCGATTCTCAGGGACAGCGTCTGGGTGTAAAGCGTTTCGGCGGCGAGGCTGTGAGTGCCGGCAGTATTATCGTCAGGCAGCGCGGTACTCATTTCCATCCCGGTGCCAACGTGGGCTGCGGCCGTGACTACACCCTGTTCGCCAAGAAGGACGGCAAGGTCAGGTTTGTGACCCGTGGTCCCAAAAACCGCAAATTCGTGGAGATTGTGGAAGATCCGCAGTAAGGAGCAAAGCTCACTGTAAAGTGACCGGCTTGGTTCTAACTGCTTGAAAATCAAAAATGCTGTGGTGGAGACATCGCGGCATTTTTTGTTTGTACCGTCGTCGCGTCCGACAAGGCTGCAGGAATTGGCGCCTGTCAGGCTGAGGAAAACTGTTTGAGGCGACGGCACGGGGAGTGGTTGAGATGAAATTCGTAGATGAGGCGACTATCCGGGTGCAGGCGGGTGACGGCGGCAACGGCTGTGTCAGCTTCAGGCGCGAGAAATACGTGCCGCGCGGGGGTCCTGACGGCGGGGATGGCGGGGATGGCGGCAATGTCTATTTAGTGGCCGACACCAATCTCAATACCCTGGTTGATTTTCGTTTTGTCAGAAGTTATCAGGCACAGCGCGGGGTCAACGGCTCAAGCGCCGACTGTACCGGTGCCCGCGGCGAGGATCTGCTGCTTAAGGTGCCGCTGGGCACCCGGGTGGTGGATTGCGCCACCGGCGAGGTAATGGGTGATCTTAAAGAGGCGGGGCAGCGCTTGTGTGTGGCCCGCGGCGGTCGCCACGGCTTTGGCAATACTCATTTTAAAAGCTCAACCAACCAGGCGCCGCGACAGAAGACCAACGGCACTCCCGGTGAGCGTCGCGAGCTCAAGTTAGAACTGCTGTTGGTCTCGGATGTGGGGTTGCTGGGTCTGCCTAATGCCGGTAAGTCAACTTTGGTAAGGGCGCTGTCGGCGGCCCGTCCCAAAGTGGCTGATTACCCCTTTACCACGCTGGTACCCTCTCTGGGCGTGGTGCGCAGCGCGGACGGACGCAGTTTTGTGATTGAGGATATTCCTGGTCTTATCGAAGGTGCGGCTCAGGGAGCCGGGTTGGGGCACCGTTTTCTCCGGCACTTAGAGCGCTGCCGGGTGCTGCTGCACTTAGTGGACGTGATGCCGGCCGATGATTCGGATCCTGCCCGCAATGCCCGCACCATCGAGAGTGAACTGTCTGCCTACGCTCATGAATTGTCATCTAAAAAGCGCTGGCTGGTGCTGAACAAAACCGATTTGCTGCCCGATGAGGAGCTCTTATCCGAGATCGAGGAGCGCGTCGTGGCGGCTCTGACGGAAAAACCCGAGCGTATCTTCCGCATCAGTGCCCTAAATCAGCAGGGACTGCAGGAATTGACTTTCGCGCTGCAGGATCTCATTGATGAGCTTAAAGCGCAGGAACTTGCCGAGCGCAGCTCACAGGAAGCCTCGCCAGCGCCCTTTGTCTGGACCGAGCCCGAAGAGAGAGTGGAGATTGAGGATGCTGCGCAAGAGGAGGGGCCGGAAATCATCTACCGGCGCTAGTTCATGTCTGATAAGAACTTCACGCAGGCAGCAGGTGAGGCACCTGTGCTGCTGAGCATAGAACTGGTGGCGGCCGTGGCCGATAATCTGGTCATCGGCAGGGACGGTGACATGCCCTGGCATATTTCCGCCGATCTCAGGCATTTTAAGGAACTGACCACCGGGCAGAGTGTGCTCATGGGCAGACGTACCTTGGAGAGTATGGGCAACAAACCGCTGCCGAGGAGGCAGAACCTGCTTTTAAGCCGTACTTTGTCCACTGTTCCCGCGGGCGTGGAACTCTTTCACAGCCCCCAGGCGGCGGTACGCCGGGTGCTTGCACAGGGCGCCAGGAGACTTATGATCATCGGCGGTGCGGATCTCTACCGGGAGTTTTTGCCGTTTTGCCGTCTGCTGCATCTGACCTTGGTGCACCTGTCTCCCGCAGGCGACACCTTTTTTCCCGCATACGACGCATTGGGCTTTCGCTGCATCTCCCGTGAGGAACATGCAGACGAGAGCGGCCTGTCTTATTCTTTCGTTACCTTAGAGCGTGAAGAGGGGGCGGAGAGCGTTTTTTGGCAGTGGCTGAATCAGACCCGGGAGGGCTGAGCGGATTTGACCTTTTCCACTTTGGAGAACTCCGGACTCCAGTAGCTCAGAGCGCCGCCCCACACGCAACCGGTGTCGAGGGCCTTCATGTCGTGGCGCGGACACTTGCCACCTAAGGCGGCCCAGTGCCCGAAAATCAAGGTCGCGTTCTTTTTCTTGAGTTTGACGTCCGAGCAGAACTGAAACCAGGGATACAGTCCTTCCTTGGCCGCATCCTCTACCGAGGTGGAACTGTGGCCGTAGTCGAGTTTGAGATCCTTGCTCATCAGTCGCATGCGGGTGAACACGTTGATGATGAAACGCCAGCGCTCCATGCCCTGCAAATCGTTATGCCAGCTTACCGGGGAGTCCTGATACATGTTGCGCAGCAGCACCGGCCGGCGCACCGGATCGCGCAGGATCTTGGAAACCTCCTTGGAGAGTTTTTTGGCCAGACTAAGCTCCCAGGCCGGATAGATGCCGGCATGGCTCATGGCCAGATGCAGATCTTCATCAACTATGAAAAAAGGCAGATTGCAGTAGTACTCCACAATCTCGTTTAAGTTGGGGGCGTTGAGCACCACCTCCAGATTGTCGCGCGGTCTTATCTCCCGGATGCCGGCGCAGACGGCAAGAAAGTTGAGGTCGTGGTTGCCCAGTACCGCGCGCACCGCGGAGCCCAGGCCCATCACGGCATTGAGGGTCTTGACCGGCTCGGGACCGCGTCCCAGCAAATCGCCGGTCAGCCAGAGCTGGTCTTTGGCGCCGTCAAAGTGTACCTTATCGAGGATCTTCATGAATTCCTCGTAGCAGCCGTGCAGATCGCCGATGCAGTACACTGCCATGGTAGTTGCTCCTTAGTGCTCTCAAATCATACCAGAGTGAGCATAACGCAGCTCTGGGCGCAATGCCGTGCTCAAGGGCACGATCCCGCGATGCAAAAAGTGCCTGCCGCGGCAGGGATTACTTGAGATTCAGCCACCAGCGCTCGGTGACAAAGTCCTCATCAAGATAAGGCACGCTCTGACCTATCAGCGGGGTGAGCAGGCGGTAGGAGGCGCGCTCCGAGCTTTTTAAGAGCCTGTCCAACGGCTCGCGCCAGCTGTGGTTGGCCATCACGAACTTGCTGTTATGCACCGGTATCAACGCTTTGGCATGCAGTTCCTCGGCTGCCCTGGCCACCTCCTCGGGAAACATGTGTACGTTGGGCCACTGCTCATCGTATTGTCCGTCCTCCAAGACGGCCAGATCAAAGGGACCGTACTGCTCTCCTATCTGGGCGAAGTGACGGCCGTAACCGCCATCGCCGCTGTAGAAGATCCGCGCGGAGCCCAGTTTTAAGGCATAAGAGCAGGTCAGGGTCTGATTGGGGCTGAAGGCCCGGCCGCTGAAGTGCCGGGCAGGCAGCAGCGTCAGTTGCAGATCGTCGGCTAAGCTGACGCTTTGCTGCCAGTCCAGCTCATGGATGATTTCTCTGGCATAGCCCCAGCGCTCGAAATACTCGCCTATTCCCAGGGGGCATACCACCTGCTTTACCTTGCCGACCAGAGCTCTGAGGGTGGGATAGTCCAGGTGATCCCAGTGATCGTGGGAAATGATGAGCACGTCCAGTTGGGGGAAATCCTCGGGCCTGTAGATATCGCTACCGGGAAATGCCTTGATCATGAAGGAAAAGGGTGAGGCGTGTCCGCTCAGGATGGGATCGGCCAGCAGACGGTAACCCCCGCTTTGCACCAAGAAAGTGGAATGACCCAACCAGACCAGCACCTGCTCCTGCGGTTTTAGACTGAGCAGATCGGTGCGCTTTGAGGGCAGGGGTTTCTCCGGCTGCAGTTCCTCACGCGAGCCAAACAGAAAATCCCACCAGGCCTTGAGGCCGCTGCCCTTGATTTTATTGACTATGGGCTCTGAGGGTACAAAGGCGCCGTTTTGGTAGTGAGGAGAGGACTGAATCAGCCGGGCTCGTTGCTCTGAGGGGGCCAGATCAAGTTGAGGACGCAGGCAGAACACATACCAGGATATGCCTCCTGCCAGAGCGAGCAGCAGCAGAACTGACAGAACGATTTTAGTGGACATGAAAACCTCGTCGAATTTGTGGCAAATCACCTAGGTGATCATAGAAGCCTCAGGTGCGCTATGCCAAGTCCCGGGGCTGAAAAATCAGAGCGGCGCTGTAAGCTAATTTGGCGCATGTTCTGGGGCGTGCCTTTATTGCAGAGTACTTATTTGCTAGAATAAAGAGCAGTTTTGTTGATATAACATGCGGATTTTCATAAAAAAAGCTGTACAACAGTGGCGCTGGTGTTTGCAGCCTTGCGCGGTTGCGCTCTCCGCGCCTTTTCCCCTAATTTCAGTTATGCCCCCAGGCAGGGAAGCCATGCATGCCGAGGATAGTTAAAGGTTTTGTCAGCGAGCGGCTTTTGCCGGCCGTGGCCATAGAAGATTACATCGACCAGTTCGTCAAACTCAAGAAGTCAGGCAGCAGCTACAAGTGCTGCTGCCCCTTCCATCATGAGAAAACGCCCTCTTTCAACGTCAGCCCCAGCAAGCAGATGTTTTATTGCTTTGGCTGCAAGGAACATGGCAATGCTCTTGATTTTCTCATGAAGTACAAAAATCTGGGCTTTATTGATGCCGTCGAGGAACTGGCGGCTTACGCCGGAGTTCAGGTTGAGTACGAGCAGGGCGGGGCCCCGGACAGCTCGGATAAATTCAAGGCGTTCTACGAGATCATGGACCGCTGCGCGACCTTGTTTACCCGTGTGCTGTTAGAGGAGCGCGGTAAAAGCGGTTTTGAGTACTTTACAAAAGAGCGCGGACTCACGCGGGAGAGCATAGTCAGGTACCGTCTGGGCTTTGCTCCCGAGGACTGGCATTTTTTGGAGCGTGAGCTGTGCCGCTCAGAACAGGAACAGCGACTTTTGGTGCAGCTGGGCATGCTGGTTGAGCGCGACGGCAAGCGCTTTGGCATGTATCGCAACCGGGTGATGATCCCCATTTTCGACCGCAAGGGCAGGGTGATAAGTTTCGGCGGCCGCACCTTGGGTGATGACAAGCCCAAGTACCTTAATACCAAGGAAAGCCCCATCTACCGCAAGCGCAATGAGCTGTTCGGTCTGTATGAGGCGCTGCGTGACAATAACAACCGCCCCGGGCGTATGGTGATAGTCGAAGGTTATATGGACGTGATTTCATTGCGTCAGGCCGGTCTGTCCTGTGCGGTGGCCTCCCTGGGGACGGCCACTACCACCGAGCAGTTCAAGCTGATGTTCCGCTACACCAAAAAGCTGGTCTGCTGCTATGACGGCGACAACGCCGGGCGTATGGCCGCCTGGCATGCCTTGAATACGGTCACGCCGGTGCTGACCGATGATGTGGAGATCCGCTTTGCTTTTCTGCCCCCCGAGGACGATCCCGACTCGCTGGTACGCGGCAAGGGGCTAGCGGCTTTCAATGAGTTTTTGGACAAGTCTCTGAGCTATCCAGAATTTCTGGTCAGCCACGAGCAGGGTCTTTATCACTTAGATGATCCTGCTCAGATGAGCAGGTTCATATCGGGGTGCCTCGGTGAGATCCGCAAAATCCCGCTCAAGGCACTGCAGCTGGTGTGTCTGCAGACACTCTCCGGTCCTAGCCGTACCGAATACCGGGTACTTTATGATCTGTTCACAAGTGAGACGCCCCCAGAACCCGAACCGGTGCCGGAGCGGACACCTGCCTCCACAGGCGGGATACTGTCAACCCCCATGCGCAGTCTGATTGCCTTTATTCTGCAACAGCCGACCGTTGTGGGACATGTGTACCAGGATTTTGCCCTGGCTGAGGCGGTTGAGCTGTGCCGCAGACTTGAGGTGCGCGGCAGTGAAGAGCTGGCATCTCTGGTGGAATTTATCTGGCAGTCCTTCACGAGCGGAGCTCCCGCGCCCACCCCGGCGGTATTGCTGGAGCGGGTACGCGGCACCGAGCGGGAGAAAACTTTCAGGTTGCTGGCCGCCGCGCCGTTGGGTACTCTGCGCTATAACGGTGAGGAGCCTGAGGAGCGCAGTGTGGAGGAACGGGTGAATATGCTGGCCGAACTTATAGGGGCCGTGCTCAGTCAGGCGCTCTCCGGCAGGGCGCAGCTGCTGCGGGAGCGGGCCTCTGCACTTAATCAGGCCCAATGGCAGGAGTTTACCCTGATAGAGCGCGGGCTCAAGCAGTTGGGGCACTGATGGCGGTACGGTTCAAGTACACTGTCAGGCAGGGTGCGGGACCTTTCCGCCATGTCCTGTGAGCTGGTGTATTGCACAGCACCTTGCATAGGGTATAATACGCACGCGGCCCATTAGCTCAGTTGGTTAGAGCAGACGACTCATAATCGTTTGGTCCCCTGTTCGAGTCAGGGATGGGCCACCACCTCATTGTTGAGCCGTCCGCTCAAACTTCACCGGTACCAATATGGCCTGTCGCGTGCTTACCTGCGCTTTAAAAGCTTGAGCAGCACTTCCAACTTAAAGGTGTAGGGGAACATGTCAAAGGCGCTGATGCCCTGAAGTTCAAAACCTGACTCAAGCAGTCGGGGCAGTTCCCGCAACAGCGCTTTTTGTTCACAGTAGATGGCACTGACCCTGGTGCCGGGTACCAGAGCTCTCAAAAGCTGTAACCCCTCATCTCCCAGGCCCTTGCGCGGGGGATCGGCGATGACCGCCGCGGGGGCAGATCCCGGCTGTGGCCTGAACGCGGCCAGATCGGCACAGACAAAGCTTACGTTGTCTATGCCGTTGAGTATGGCATTATTCCGTGCTACGTGCACTGAGGGTGCCGCCAGTTCAACCCCGGTAACCCTGCCAAAACGTCGGGCCAAGGGCAGGGTCATGGTACCGATGCCGCAGCACAGATCCCAGGCAGTGCCCTTAGGGTTGCTGCCGGCGTGCTCAAGAGCCTCCCGGTAGAGCAGTTCTGCCACCTGTGGGTTGACCTGGGTGAAGGTATGGGGCTTGAGAAAAAACTCGTGGGAGAGCAGCGTGAACAGCGCATGATCGTGGGGACCCAGGCAGCGCAGAGTGCCCTTTAGCACGCTGTTGCCGGGCTCTTCATTGACACACAGGTAGCAGGCGGCAACCTGATGCTCTGCGCCAAGCCGCGAAAGTTCCTGTTCAAAGGACAAAGGCGGTGGCGCGGTCAGACCCAGTTGCGCAACCAGAGTTCCCGTGCCGTTATCCCGGATGAGCAGATGCCGCAGTATCCCCAGGCCGCTGCGCTCGTCATAGGCCTCAAGCGCGTGCTCCTGGCACAGCCTGAGCAGGGATGAGGCAAACGCATTGACGGCAGCAGTCTCCTGGGGGCAGCAGTCCACCGGGCAGAGCGTATGCGAGAGCGGGGCGTAGAAGCCTAATTTCGCCTTACCCTCAGCTCCCTTGGCAAAGTAGCGTATGCTTTTGTGCCGTGAGCCCTGCACCTGCGGCGCGGGGCGCAGCTGCACCTCCACCGGGGGCGCGGACGTATGACTGAGGACTTTTTCCAGAGCTTCTTTGAGTCTGCCAAATTTAAACTGCAGCTGAGCATTATAGTCAAAGCTGTACAGGGGGCAGCCGCCGCAGTGCTCTCCGAGCGGACAGGGGGAGAGGTTGCGCCGGGGATGAGCCTTTTCAACGCTCAGCAGACGCCCCGGGGAGAAACGCGCGTGGGGCGTGTAGGGAAGTCCCGGGGCAAAGGTGATCCTCTCGCCGGGGAGCGCGCCGCGGATGCAGTAACATTGACCGCTGAGGTTGACCAAGCCTTCGCCGTGATCATTAAGCCCCTGCACTGTGCCCGTGCAGGATTCGGGCAATACGGTGGCGGTCATGACTAATCTCCAGACAGCTCTTGAGCCCGCGCGGCGTTGTTCGGTGCGGCGGACGAAATATGCTATGATACAACGTGATTTTAACAAGTGAGCGCCTTCTGTGGCAGAGTAAGGCGTCTCTAGGGAGTAAAAATATGCGAATCAATGCTCTTGCCGCCACCCTCACTACTGTTGCGGCCTTAGGCGCCCTGACCCTTAATGGCTGCACCAATCCCACCAGCACCGCCGGCACGGTGAGTTCCTACTACGACGGAACCCTGACCGGCATTGAGATGATCGACATCGATGCCCAGGAGTATGACAGCACCACCAATGCCCTGTTAGGCGCCATAGGCGGTGCCATCATCGGCAACCTGCTCAACAAGCACAGCACCGGGACTCTGGTGGGCGCCGGTTTAGGCGGCGCAGCGGCAGGTCTGGGCTCCTCGGCGGCTAACCGTCAGGACGGTCTGAGACTGTCGGTCAATACTGAGGCCGGCAACATGATTGTGGACGTGCCGTTTTCCTGCCAGTACCGCGTAGGTCAGAAAGTACGGGTGATTTCAGGCGGCGGCGCCGCGCCGGTGCAGGTCTACAGCCAGGGTGCTTACCGCACTGCCACCGTACAGAGTAAGTCTGAGTGCCCCACCAGATACAGCGCTTACAAGCAGGGACAGCAACTCAACGACTGAGATCCGGCACGTTAGGTCAATACCAAAGCCGCGCCTGACTCCCGTTATTACGGGGGCTACGGCGCGGCAGTTTTTTGTGCGCTGCCCAAGGTGAAGGATGCGGCGCTTAATTCTCGCCTAAGGATGCTTTGAGCGCAGGTGAGTAGATCTCCAGTCCGCTGCGGCGGCGCTTGGCCACATACATGGCATCATCGGCCTGCTTGGCTAAGGCGTGCAACCTGAAGTTATGGTCCTCGGTGTAGGACAGACCGGCACTGACACTTAAGTCGCGCATTTTGTCCATTTTACTGAAGTCTTCCTGCACCTTGGCCACGAAGCGCCGTGAGGTCTGCTCCAGCTCAGGCAGTTTTCGGCCGGCAATAAACACGATGAACTCATCCCCGCCGATGCGGGTGGGTATGACCTGCTCATCACCGAACACTTCACGGATGATTTCGGCGACCTTGCGCAGGGCGTCATCTCCGATGTCATGTCCATATACGTCATTGAGGTGCTTGAAGTTATTGAGATCAATGTAGAGAATTGCATCCGTGCTGCCTTCCTTACGCAATTTGGCGGCATGCTCGAAGAAGTAGCGGCGGTTGAACAAGCCGGTGAGCGGATCGGTCTGGGCCTGAAGTTTAAGCTGCCTGGCCACCTCATGTTCGGCGGTGGTATCGTTGAAGATGGCAATGGTGCCTAAGGGGCAGGCAAACACGTCGTTGAGCTGCTTTTTATCGATTTTAAGCCAGACTGTCTGGCCACCGGGGGCAGAAAGATGGATCTCATCGGCGTTGTCCTCTCCTACCTGCCAGCCGTTGGCGAATAACAAAGTCATGATCTGCTCATGTGTGAGGGACAAGGCTTTTTCCTTGTCTATGCCGAAATAGCGCATGAAACTGCTGTTGATGTTCTTGACCTTTCCCTCAAGATCGAAGGTGATGGTCGCAAAGGGCATGCAGTCAAGCAGCATCTGCATCTCTTCGGAGAGGTTGAGAAAATCCGTGTAGTCATGGGCAATGCCCACGGTACCCATGACCTGATCCTTATCGTCAAACAGCGGGGCTTTCCAGGTTTTGAACTTGCGCATGCCCTGCTTGCTTTTAACGGTTTCCATGAAGACCCCGCGTTTGCGGGATTCCATCACCCCCAGATCGGTTTCCATGCAGACGAACTCACCCTGGGCATATTCGGCCGGCGAGAGGTCCCAGATATAGGAGTGCCCCTTGCCTCTGATCTGCTCTTTGGTCTTGCCTACGGCCGTACAAAAACTGTCGTTGATCTCCAGATGGGCGCCTTCGGCATCCTTAAACCAGATGAGCGAGGGGGAGGCGTCTATGACCGACTGCAGCATGATGTTGTTGAGGTCGCGCTCACGTCTGAGGGCGAAGGTTCTGAGTTTATGGCGCCAACGGGAGGAAAGTTCCAAACCGCCTTCACCGTCCGTCCAGATGTCATCGGCCTGATGCCACATCTCCTC
Organism: Succinivibrio sp.; assembly: GCA_017469335.1. GTDB lineage: Bacteria > Pseudomonadota > Gammaproteobacteria > Enterobacterales > Succinivibrionaceae > Succinivibrio. The sequence goes on from JAFUGP010000188.1 coordinate 28,532, forward strand.
GGTAGGACGGGCATTCCCCGGAACTATGAAGATAAATTCCGTGCCCTTGCGGGTGTAACGGCGCAGGGAATCGAGTTTGGGCAGATGCTCGGGATCCAGAAAAACGACATCATCCTCGCTGATCTGAGCCTCCTCCTGAGGCAAGCCCTGCTGCACCTCGTGGGTGAAATGTTCCAGAGGCTCGGTATGCTCGATGAGCTCTTTTAAGGTGGGGTTGGAGGAGATAAGCCTAAAATGCAGGACCTTTTCAAACATTGCGCTACTCCGAAAAAGGCGGCAGTCCGTCAGGGGCGCCGCAGGACATTATGTAGGCATTCTCGCACATGCATGTGCAGGTGTAGTGCGTGCGCCGTCTAATATACGGCACTTGCCCGGGACGGGTGAGGGCGCACTCAGATCTCAGCGCTGTTGAAAAAAGTCGTGCAGTGTTTGCAGCAGTTTGCGCCGGTCGGAGCTCTTGAGCACGTAGCCCTGGGGTTTTAACGCCAGCACCTGCAGCACGCTCTCGCGATCGTCACGTCCTGTCAGGAAAATCACCGGGATGGAGGCAGTCTTGCTTTCACTGCGCAACATCTCCAGCACTTTGGGACCGGGGACCACCGGCATGTCGAAGTCCAGCAAAATAAGATTGGGAGTGTGGTCGGCCACATAGAGCATGGCCTGCGCTCCGGAGCTGACGATGGTGACCTGATAGTCTTCATCCAACCAGTTTTTGATCATTTTCAGGAAAGTGGGATCATCATCGACCAACAGCACCCGCGGTCTGGTTTCCCCGGCATCGGCCTGTTCGGTCTGCACAAAAGCCTGTACCAGGGTGGGGATCTCCACCGGGCGGGTAAACTGACGGGTGATGAAGCCCTGCGGCAGATACTTGCCTGCTTCGGCGAGCTCCTTGTCGGTACCCACGGCGATGACCTTAAGCTCCAGACTGCGGCAGACCTCCCACAGCTTGGAGATGATCTCGGGGTTGTTGTAAACGTAAACTCCCAGGTAGAGCAGTACATAGGAGGCATTGGACTTGGCACCGTCCAGCTCGTCTAAGTCAGGGTTGATGGAGACCACCTCAAAGCTTTTGAGCTTGAGCGCGTTGGCGATGGCGTTGACCATAAAGCCGGCACCGTGGCTGATGATGATTATTTTGCGGCTCATACTCTGATCCTGAGTGTCAGTTGATGCCTAAGATCCTACAGAAAGTTCGGACAGCTCGTGCATCTCACGCTGTACCCCTTCCCAGTTAAGGGAGCCAAGCTCTCTTTCAAGGCGCTTGAGCGGCTCGGCAATGCCTTCCGGGATCCGGTATTCCTTAAGTGAGTTTAACACGTACTGTAAATTATCATAGTCAAAGCCTGAGGCAAAAGAATGCAAAGCCTCCCGGGCCTCCTGCCAGGTAGGTTCATCCAGGGCGGGTTTGGCCTCAGGCTCTCCCTCCCCACTCTCTGCTTGCCGGGCATTCTCCGGCACCAGCGGGGCCAGCAGGCTGCGGTATTCCCGGTAAAGATCCAGCAGGGCGGGCGTGCCGTTTTCGATTTCCTCGTGATAGCCGTTGATGCCGGCGTTCTCCAGCCGCCTGGCCCTCTCTGAAAGTTCCCTGGCCCCTACGATACGCGCCGAACTCTTGAGGGCATGCACCTTGATGGTGAAATTCTCATAGTCCCGGTTACGCAGAAAATTCTCCAGCTCCTGCGCAGCTGCCTCAATGGAGTCGTAAAAGACCTTGAGAATTTCCAGATAGTTCTGCTCGGAGCCGCAGTTCACCACGCCGGCGGCGGTATCCAACAGTTTGCTCTGAGTAAGCCAGTGCGGCAGTGACGAGCCACCCTCACCTGTGGCATTTACCGGGGAAATCTCCGGGAGCTTATGATCGTCCCCTGCGGAGAGGTTGCTAGGCTCAGGTTGGTCTTCACTCAGCCCCGAGAGCAGTTTGTCCGGCGGCAGATGCTTTTCCAGGGCCTTTTCCAGTGCCTCCCCGCTTACCGGCTTGGAGAGATAATCGTCAAACCCGGCCTTGAGATACTGCTCCCGCGCACCCGAGACCGCGTTGGCGGTCAGCGCTATGACCGGTACCGGGTGAGCTTGAAACTTGGCGCTCTCCTTTAAATGGGCTAAAGTTTCGATGCCGTCCATGCCGGGCATGCGGTGGTCCAACAGCACGCAGTCATAGTCATGCAGCTCAAAGCTGTTGAGTCCCTCCGGGCCGCTTTGGGCAGTATCAATCCCAACCTGGGTATCCTTGAGCAGGCCCTTGATGACGGTCAGGTTCATGAGGGTGTCATCCACCACCAGGATCCTGGCTTTAGGCGCGATAAAACGGCGCCGGTAGGGCTTGGTCTGGACAGCCGCGGTACTGTAAGATTCGCTGAGATCGCCTAGCGGGGTGGTATTGAGCACCTGCTGCTCAACCACAAAGGAGAAATCCGAGCCCTGCCCGTAGACGCTGTGCACCTCAAGTTTGCTGTGCATGAGCGCCAGTAATTTGGTGGTGATGCTCATGCCCAGCCCCGTGCCTTCCACATTGCGGTTGCGCTTCTCTTCAATGCGCTCGAACGCGACCGTGAGTTTGGGCAGATCCTCTTCTTTGATGCCGATGCCGGTATCGGTGACATGGCAGTGCAAGTGCAGCCTGTCGCCCTCTACCGTACCGAAGAGCTTGAGCGTGACTTCTCCGCGATGAGTGTACTTGACGGCGTTGGTCAGCAGGTTGGTGATGATCTGCTTGAGTCTGATTTCGTCACCGAACAGCACGCTGGGCAGGGCGGGATCGGCCTGTACCTTGAAGGTAAGTCCCTTTTTGGCGGCCCGCTGTTCAATGAGGGTGTAGAGGTCGTGAATAAGAGAGCTTAAGGCATACTCAGCGTTGATGAGGCTGAGCCTCCCGGCCTCTATCTTGGAGAAATCCAGAATATCGTTGATGAGCCCGAGCAGTGCGGTGGAGGCACTCTGGATGTTGGCCGCGTACTCTCTGATCTGCGGCTCGTTGCTCTCGCGCAGAATGAGTTCGTTCATGCCCAAAATGGCGTTGATGGGGGTCCTGATCTCATGGCTCATGTTGGAGAGAAACTGCGATTTGGCCTCATTGGCCGCATCTGCTGCCTGAGCTTTTTCCCTGAGCTCATCGGTGGTCACCGCCAGAAAATGGCTCAGACGCTCGGCCAGCGGAGCCACAGCCGGCAGCATGATGGCCACGGAACTGCCCTGGTGCTCGGGTACCAGCTCAACCGGTTCATCGGCCTCTCTCAGTCCCACCGCCACCAGGGCACTGTTGAGTACTCCTCCCTGACCGTGATGGAGAAAAATCTCCGCGTTGCCGCGTACGAGCAGGGTATTGGGATAGAAATACTTAAAGCAGTCATCCTCGTAGTGCGCCAGATCTTTTAAAAATACCAGACGGTTGGCACATTGCACTACGTGCAGCATCTCCGGTCCGAATTCGTGCATGCGCCAGGCCAGGCTCTCGGTGCTGTGCAGCAGATCGCGGGCACTGGCATAGGACAGGCGTATTTCTTCCCCCTCATACAGATCGGCACGGAAATGCAGGCGGTGGCGCTCATCGTAGACGGGAGGAATGCGGGCAATTTCCATGCCGTTGCGTTCGACGACAAGCGGAAATTCGCAGATGTTCATCAGCATATTGCTGTCTGCCGGCACATTGAGGTACTTGAGGTAGATGTCCGAGGCAGGCTGATCGTCAATTTTTTCCACACAGTAAGGACTGGGGGCAGAGGTGATGCGCATGGCCTTGCCTACCCTTTTCCAGCTCAGCTCAGCCTCGGCATGCACCTTAAGTGCCGCACCCGAGTAGGCGATCAGCACCACCCCCTGCGGGTAAACCCCCTGATTGCCGACAACGTAGCTCTCACCCTCGCCGCCTAATTTAATCTGGTGAAAATCGCAGTCTGTCTCAAAGGCGGTATAACCTGCGGTGGCGCCGAAAAAACAGATGTCTTCGCGGCCGCGGCTTAGGTCCTGCAAAAAGGCGTCAAAACCGCGGTAAGTGCCCGAGCAGAAAACCTGTACCGCCTTGAGATTGGGGATGGCATCAAGTTGCTGTCCGAAATCCCGTGCCAACTGCGGGTAGCTTTGCTCACAGCAGGTGCTCTCCAGAACCTGAACCGAGGATTTTTCAAAAAACTGCACGGAGAGATAGCCCTCAGAACTCAGCAGATCCCGGTCGCGGTTGTTGAGAGTGATCCCCGCCCCTTTGGCCCGGGGCATGATTTCCCTGATTATCTGTATGTTGCGCCGAGCTTCCTCCAGACCGGACATGGCACTGTAGCCCAAAAGGAGGATGTCGCTGGCCTGTTGAGCCAGGGGAGAGGCTGCCAGCTCCCTGAGGCGATCCCAGGCCTGCTCAATGCGTGCAGCACCGCTGCAGCACGAGCAGGGGTGAACCAAGACTATCTCGCGCATTGTCGCACCTCCTTATGTCCTGAACAGTGTCGCCTCATGAAGCGCACCAAGGCTTGCTGACCGCATTCCTATAAGCATATCTTAAGGTGTTGTTCCTTGTGAGACAACTTTTGTGTCATTAAAAGAATTTGCTATAAAAATCATACTATTATCCGGAATGATTGGCGTCTTTGGGAAGTTGTGTGAGCTAGTTTGACGAAATTTTGGGGAGCTTTCGGGCATAATATGGCAGGTCGCATGGGATCTTGAACCTGTGCGCCGGCTCCTGCCCTGTACACAAAAGGGGCATTCCTGACTTGGCGCTCAAAGGGCGTCTGAGGATATCACATGATTAATCCGCTGTTTCAAAAAGACATCATCTCCATCTCGGAATTTTCCAAGGAACACATTGAACTGATCCTGAAGACTGCCCGCGAACTCAAGGATCACCCCCGCGACGATCTGCTCAAGGGGCGACTGGTGGGTGTGACCTTCTTTGAAGGATCCACCAGGACCCGGCTTTCCTTTGAAACCGCCATTCAGCGCTTGGGCGGCAGGGTGATAGGTTTTCCGGATGCCGCCAACACTTCCTTGGGCAAAAAAGGCGAGACTTTGGCCGACTCCATCCGCATCATTACCTCCTATACCGATGCACTGGTGATCAGGCATCATCGCGAGGGCGCGGCGCGGTTGGCTGCCGATCTCTCGCCGGTACCGGTGATTAATGCCGGGGATGGCGCTAATCAGCATCCCTCCCAGACCATGCTTGATCTCTTTACCATTTACGAAACCCAAGGGCGGTTGGACGGCATTAAACTGGCTTTTGTGGGCGATCTTAAATATGGCCGCACCGTACACTCGCTGGCCGAGGCACTCAGTCTTTACGGGGCGGAATTCTATCTGGTCTCACCCGAGTCGCTGGCCATGCCTCAGTACATTCTCGATGATTTGGATGCTCGCGGCATCCGCTATCATATCTGCCCAACCCTGGAGGAAGTAATTCCCGAGGTGGATATCCTCTATATGACCCGGGTGCAGAAAGAGCGCTTTGATGAAACCGAGTACCAGAATCTGCGTTCTAAATTCATTCTGACACCGGATAAATTACTTGAAGCCAAGGACAATATGAAGATCCTGCATCCTCTGCCGCGCATTGATGAAATCACCACTGAGGTCGATGAAACACCCTACGCTTATTACTTCAAGCAGGCGGCCAACGGTGTGTATGCCCGGGAGGCGATGTTGTCACTGGTTTTGAACAAGGAGATTTAAAATGTCGCAAACTGACAATCAGGATGCCAATCTGAGCAAGGGCAAACTGCTGGTTGAGGCGATCGCCAACGGAACTGTAATAGATCATATTGCTCCCGGCCAGGCCATCAACATTCTGCGCATGTTCAAGTTCCTGAGCACCAACAATCAGCTGACGGTGGGCTTTAATCTGCGCTCGGGACACATGAAGAGCAAGGATATCATCAAGATCTCCGATGTGACCTTCTCTCCCACCCAGACCGGACAGCTCTCCATTCTGGCTCCCAACGCCACGGTCAATGAAATAGAGAACTACAAGGTTGTGGACAAGTACAAGCTGCGCCTGCCCAAAGAAACAGTGGGCGATTTCAGCTGTCCTAACAGCAACTGTATTACTCATGTGGAGAGGGGGGCCACGCCGCGTTTTCGCATTGACGAGGAAAAAGGACAGGTCATGATGCGCTGCCACTACTGCGAGCGCGTGTTTGAGCGCAAGGTCTTGCTGCAGTACAACGGTCTTGAGTAGAGAGATTGTGCCGGCTATGAGAGCCGGCAAATGTGCCTGATCTCTTAAAAGTCAATTAGTTGTTCTGTGTAATCCCTCAAAGCGGAGCAACTTTTAAAAATAAGCTGGTCAGCGCGGTAAATCGTGCTATAATGCCTGCCGTTGTCAAAATACGTTTGGCAACGGCCTATGAGCGCACCAATAGCTCAGCTGGATAGAGTACTCGGCTACGAACCGAGCGGTCGGGAGTTCGAATCTCTCTTGGTGCGCCACTTCCCCTTTTGAACCATCCTGAATCCCGGTTGACCTGCTTCGACGTGGTTTTGGTTTCATCCCAAGAAATACATTAGGTTAGGGCGACTTTCCCGCGCTCTCGTTTACTGTCGTCAAGCTGAGCAAAACAGCGGAACTCTTCCGAACCTGACCCCGCCTTAACGTCGGCCGATCTCCTGAGTAAGGAGTAATTGCCGCTCTACCACGCCGCTATCCAAGAAAGTCCTGTGGGGGCAGCGCCGCTGACCCTTGCTCATGCCGTCGTCGGTGAGCGGGTGTACTGGGGTGCACAACCTCAGGACAGCCTGGCGCAGCCTGAAACTTCCCTCCCGCCCCAGGTGGTCAGGCATCGTGTCATAACTGGGATCAGCAGTCAGATAGATATCGACTGCTGCCTCGGCACCACGGTGATCCTGAGCGCTCCCAAAATCCTGAAAAAATAGCGGCATCTGCCACATCGACGGCAGTTGTGGCAAAACCTACAACTGCCTGCCTGCCACTCTTTGCTCTGTACCCTTCAGGCGCCGGGGACTCAGCTTCCTGGCGCTGCCTTGCCGGCATGGCGCAAGCCAAGTTCACGAATGATGTCCGGGTATTCCTTGTCCAGGCGGTAGCGCAGCAGGGCTATTACGCCTAACAGTAGTACCACACCTGGCACCACCGTGCTGGCCATGAGCAGATAGTTCATGGCCTCGGCACTCTGTTCAGAGGCCCCCTCGACGTAGCCGCCCAGACTCAGCACGAAGCCTACCAGGACCGGACCTAACCCTGCCGCCACCTTGGTGCCAAAGGAGGGACCGGCGTAGATGTAGCCCTCGTGGCGCTGACCGTCCAAATATTCTCCGTATTCCACGGTGTCCGGGATCATGGCAAAGAGGGAGGTGTAGGTGAAGCCCTGCGCCAGGCCGTATAGTATGGAGAAAGCGTAGAAAGCCGGTACCGAGTGGGGCAGCATCAGCCTCAGGCCCAAGGCCAGAATGATGAAGGCGCAGGCTATATACAGGCAGTTGCGCTTGCCGATGCGCTTGACGAGGAAAGGCAGGGCAACGACCATGGATCCAAAGCGGAAGAGGTTCATCAGCATGCCGTAGGTGCCCACCAGCTCGGGGTCATCCAGCATAAAGCGGCAGAAATAGATGTTGACGGTGTTGATCATCACGTCCGAGCAGCACACGAACACCATGGCCAGCGTGAGCATGATCCAGTAGTTGTTGTGCATGAGCCCGCGCATGGCCTTTTTGAAGTCGTGCTCCTCCGGGGCACTGCCCTCGGCGGCCCCGCCCAAGCGCTCATGGCAACTGTAGAACGTTATGAAGAAGATCGCACCGCCGATGCAGCCTATGGTGAGGAACGTCCAGGTCCAAGCCCGGGTGTCATTGCCGAAGAACCTGACGAGGGGCATGGTGATGGCGGTGACAAAGGCCGTGCCTGCTGCGGCCAGAGCCATGCGGTAAATGACGATGATGGAGCGCTCGTAGCTGTCCTGGGTCATCATGGTCATCATGGCCCCGTAGGGCATGTTGATGGCGGTGTAGACGACGGTGATGGCAAAGTTGTACGAGAAGAAGATGTAGATCAGCTTGGCGGTATCGCTCCAGCCCTCCGGCACCGAGAACAGCAACGTGCATCCCAGTATGTAGGGGATGATCATGCGCAGTATCCAGGCCCGGGCTTTGCCGTGAGGCGAGCGGGTACGCTCGATGAAGTGGCCGATGAGTATATCGGAGAAGCCGTCGAAGAGACGGGAGACCAGCATGATGGTGGCCACCATGCCGATCTGTACCTGCACGTACTCTGTGTAGTAGTACATGAGGAAAGCCTGGGTGGACACATAGAGCATGCAGCTGGCAAAATCGCCCATGCCGTAAGCAATGCGCTCGGGTATGGTGGTGGGCAACGGCTTGTCGCTGCGGTTTGTAAATGATGCTAACATGTTGTTCTCCTGTTATTTGTACGAGCTATTTTATGGTGACCACACAGGATGCAAGCGGGGCGAGGGTGAGGATCCCATCGTTAAGGTTTGCACCATCACCGCTTGACAGCAACACCTGCGAGTCGGGAGTTAATCTGAACTTAATCTCCTCATCAGAGAAGTTGGCAGCTACCTCAATCGTCACACTCTCCGAGAACCTCCGATAGCAGATTACCTCATCGCCCGCCTCCGCCACCTCCTCGAAGCGTCCGTAGGTGACGCAAGGCGCTATCTGCGGATCGCGGCGCAACCTGATGAGGGCACGGTAGTGGTTGAGCACCGAGGCGGGATCGCACTCCTGGGCTCGCGCGTTGAGGATGGCTATATCCTGATGGGGTCTGATCCAGGGGGTGCCGGTGGTGAAGCCTCCCGCGGGCCCGTCATCCCAGATCATGGGGGTACGTGAGAGATCGCGCGAGTGAACGTTCATCAGCGCAAGAGCCTCTTGAGGCGTAAGACCGTGCCTTAAGGCCTTGTGGTATTCATCGTGAGTCTGGAGGTCGTCAAATTCATCTATGCTCTCGAACTTGGGACTCGTCATGCCGAGTTCCTGTCCCTGATAGATAAAAGGGATCCCGCGCAGGAACATGAACACCGTTGCGAGGGCCTTTGCGCCTTGGGCGTTGCGCTGGTGTGGTTTCAGGTAGAAGCTTACCGCCCTGGGTTCGTCGTGGTTTTCCAACAGCGGGGCGACAAAACCCAAGGCATTTGACTTCTTTTGCATACTGAAGTTGCCGTCGCGGTAGAGTTTGATGGTGCCCTGCGGGTAGGCGTAATAGCCCGGGCGATCCTGGTCTATGCTCTGACGGGCAGTGAAGTCGAACACGGTGGAAAAGCATCCGTCATCGCCGATGAAACGTCCGATCACGTCATCGCCCAGTCCGAATGCCTCGGCTACGGTAAAAGCGTCCCGAGGGCCGAAAGTCCGCGCTTTTAGTTCGTCAAGCAGCATAGGAGCGGTATAGGCAAGGTGCGGGATAAGCGCTGCGGCGGCACAACTGCCGTCTCCTTGCTCATCGGGCGGCAGGCCTTTGAATGAAGTGTCCTTGACGATGTTCATGATAGCGTCAATACGAAAACCCGCCACTCCCCGGTCCAGCCACCAGTTGATCATCTCGTAGATGCGCTCGCGAAGCCTGGGGTTGTACCAGTTAAAGTCAGGTTGCTCTTTGGCGTACGTGTGCAGATAGTAGAGGTTATCCTCCCCCGGTACTCTCTCCCAGACGCTGCCGCCAAAGTAGGACCTCAGGTTGTCGGGCGGGGCGTCGTTGTGTCCCTTGACGAAATAGAAGAACTCACGCTCGGGTGCTTGGGGATCGGAGAGGGCCTTTCTAAAGAGTGGGTGCTGGTCGGAGCAGTGGTTGATCACCAGATCGAGGATCACATAAAGACCTAACTCTTTTGCCTTGACGAGCAGTTCGTCGAAATCCTCCAGCGTCCCGTAGACCGGGGAGATTTTGCGGTAGTCGGCGACATCGTAGCCGTTGTCAATAAAAGGTGAGACGAAGATGGGTGAGATCCAGATTATGTCAACCCCCAGTGAGGCTATGTAACCTAGCTTCTCAATGATGCCGCGCAGATCGCCCACACCGTCGCCGTTGCTGTCCTTGAACGAACGAGGATAGATCTGGTAAGCCACCATGCCGTGCCACCAGCGCTTAACCACAGGTGCCGTGCCTACCTCCGTCATGACTAATCCTCCGTTTAAAACACCGCCTGTTAAGAACCAGAGCACAACCACCGCAAAAACTGCGCATTATTTTGCTGCCTTCAGAAAATTGTAGCCTCAAAATAAAAACAGCGAGGTTTTGTGGACTGCCAAATATGAGCTATCTCCATTTTATTTAGGATGTTTTAGCAAGGTTGGCGTGCTGTTCAAAATTCTACAGGTAAGAAGGAAGAAGCCCTGCCCCGGAATACATAGCCTACTTATACCGGAAGCCGGTTAAAATCGAGGAGTGCTATCTGGGGGGTATCCGTATGACTAGGGATACCAAGGGCAGGAACCGCACAGCGGCCGCCGATCATACCGACGCACTGCTTGGCGCAGTGGCGGGATTTTCGTACCTAATAAATCGACATGGAAAATGTAGAAAAATTTTATAAAAATTAGACGGTTGAACCCAATTTTCGCCGTTTGAACTGTTAAAGTCAGCTCTGAGTGAGGTAATCATGGAACAACGACTGCCATCCCGACAACTTGATTTGCTCGCACGGCTTTTTCCTACCCGCAGTGCGGCCTTCTCTGAAATCATCAACCTCAAGGCCATTTTAAATCTGCCTAAGGGTACAGAGCATTTCATCAGCGATGTACACGGGGAATATGAGGCCTTCCGGCACATTCTAAACAACTGCTCGGGAGTGATAAGAGAGAAAGTCGAATTGCTGTTCCCCGGTCTTACTGCGGTACAGAAAGACGAGTTGTGCACGCTTATTTACTATCCCGAGGAGGTGATGAGAAGGCGGCGGGACAGCGGGGCTGCCACCATCGATCAACTCAAACAGGAGCTTAAAATGCTGCTGAGGCTGGCAGCTTTTCTTTCCTCTAAGTACACCCGCTCAAAGGTGCGCCGCTTCCTACCGAATGACTACAGTTACATCATCGACGAACTGCTTCATGCCCCCGACGGAGAGGACAATTCCAGGCAGAATTACCATGAACGCATCATCGATGCCATTATGGATACCGGCAGTTCTCATCATTTTATCAAAGCCCTAAGCGCACTCATAAAACGTCTGGCCGTGGACAGGCTGCATCTGGTGGGAGATCTCTTTGACCGGGGGCCACATCCTGATCTGATAGTGGATCTGCTGATGCAGACCGAGTCGGTGGACATTGAGTGGGGCAATCATGATATCGCCTGGATGGGGGCGGCCTGCGGTTCTTTGTGCTGTATCGCCGAGGTGGTGCGCAACAATGTCATTTACGGCAATTACGCGCTGCTTGAGAACGGATATGGCATCAGCCTGCGTAATTTGGCGTTGTTTGCCCATCGCTACTACAAGCAGGAGAGCAACTGTCATCGCATCGATAAAGCCATCACCATGCTGTCTTTGAAGCTGCAGGGGCAACTGGTGCTGCGCCATCCCGAATGGGGGATGCAGGATCGGCTCCTGCTCTCCAAACTGGACCTCAAGTCCGGCACCGTGCGCATAGCTAACAAGGATTATGCCCTCACCACGGTGGACTTTCCCACGTTGCAGCCTGGTGATCCTTATGCCCTCAGTGCCGAGGAACAGGACTTAATCGGGGATCTGCGCCACGACTTTACTCACAGTGAGCGTCTCAAACGTCACGTGGATTTTCTCTTTCAGCGCGGCTCCATGTATCGTTGTTGCAACGGCAACCTCATCTACCACGGGTGTGTCCCTTTAAATCGCGACGGTACCTTCAGCGCAGTGGAGTGTCAGGGTGAGATGCTCAGCGGCAGGGCCTATCTTGATTATGTGGATCAGGCGGTGCGCTATGCCTGGCAGCACCGGCGCGAGCAGGATTTAGACTTGCTGTGGTACCTGTGGTGCGGTCCGAAATCACCGCTCTCCGGACGTACCATCAAGACCTTTGAACGCGCTCTGGTAGCTGACAGAACCACCTGGGAAGAGCCGCGCGATCCCTATTACGAACTCTATCACCGTGAGGAGATCTGCGCCATGATCCTAGAAGAGTTCGGCCTAGATCCCCTTCATGGGCACATCATCAACGGCCACACCCCGGTCAAAGCCCGCGAGGGGGAGGATCCGGTGCGGGGCAGGGGGAGGCTCATAGTCATTGACGGTGGTTTTGCCGAACATTACCACGCCACCACCGGGCTCGCAGGCTACACTTTGATCTATAACTCCCATGGGCTGCGTCTTAAGTCACACCGTCCTTTCAGGGGCATTGACGACGCCATTGAGCATATGGGGGACATTCACTCCGAAAGCCGTACCGTGGAGACCTTTGCGCAGCGCATGAGTGTGGCCGATACCGACGACGGCGCCGGCATACGCCGCGAAATAGCGGAGTTAAGCGAATTGCTTTCCGCCTACCGCAGTTACCGCATCAAAGAGCGGCCGCGCAGCGGGGATTAAGTACGCTCCGTGTCAGCTTCAGCGGAGATTGGGGCAGTATCAGTCACATGATCTGTTGGCTCATCCAGGCTTGCGGTGCTCTCAGCGGTATTTGATGGTTGCGGTGTTTCATCATCGCTTGGTGGCTCGGGCTCTTCTTTGCTGTCCGGCCGGGCAATGTTGCGCAGCCTGGCCATGTAAAAACCGTCCGTACCCTCTGAAGGCCACAGCTGCCGCTGCTCCTCTAAGACAAACTGGTCCTGGTGAGAATCCAGAAACGCTTTTACCTGCTCCTCGTTTTCCTCAGGGAGTATGGAGCAGGTCGAATAGATCACCGCTCCGCCTGCTTTGACCATTTTGGCGTAACGCTGCAGGATCTCGCACTGGGTGCTTTTTATTTCCTTTAGGTGTTCACGGCCGTCGCGCCATTTGGAATCGGGGGTGCGGCGCAGTACTCCAATGCCGGAGCAGGGAGCATCTATCAGCACCACATCGGCCTGATCATGCAGCCGTTTTACCACCTTGGTGCTGTCGATAAGCCTGGTCTCGATATTGAAGGCTCCGGCGCGGCGGGCCCGTTTTTTGAGCTCATTAAGTTTCCACTGCTCGGTATCCAAGGCAATGATGGTGCCTTTGCCGTGAAGCAATGCCGCCAGATGCAGCGTCTTGCCGCCCGAGCCGGCGCAGGCATCTATGACTTTGCGCACGCCCTCCACCTGACAGAAGTGGGCGATTTGCTGGGAGCCCGGGTCCTGCTGCTCAAAGAAACCTGAGCGAAAACACTGCGTTCGAAAAAGCGCCGCGTTGGAGGTTACCTCCAATGCCTCACTGCTGCCCTTCACCGGGCGTGTGACTACCCCTTCCTCGGCCAGACGGCTGGCCAGCTCATCGCGGGTTATTTTCAGCGTATTGCAGCGGATAAAACGCAGCGCTGCTGCCCCCAGTGCCTTACGTTCCTGTGGCCAGCGCTCCTTAAGCGCTCTGGAACCGAGATCTTCAAGCCACTGCGGACAGCCTTCCTGCAGCAGGACATCCTCCCGCCCCTGATTGAGTCTGGTATCCAGACCGCGACGGTCAATGTTTTCATCAGGAGGCAGTTGCGGCAGATCCCAGCTGTGTTCACGGGAGTAGACGAACGGCAAGCGTGCGAGGTGCCCCGCAAAATCACCGGGACGTTTGAGACCGGCTGCGTAGGCATAGTAGGAGAGCCTCGCGAACATGGCATTGATGCTGTGAATGATAAAACCCTGTTCGACGCTGTCTAGTTTGACCTTGGCAAACCACAGGGCATAAGCTTTGTCCAGTGACTTGCGCTCCACCATCACGCTGTTGAGAATGGCCAGCACCAGTCTTAGCTGAAACTCAGAAAAGCCCCGGCGCGGGACCTGAACTTTCTGCGTTTGAGACGTTTGGTCGGTGGCCTTACCCCGGGATCCGGTGGATCTGTTGGGAACATTTCCGTAGTGTGAATGCAGGTCCTGGCTCTGGTGCGCGAAGCGTGGGGATTTCCCGGAAGGTTTTTTTTGAACGTCATCAGGACGTTTGGCGCTACTGCGTCGAAGGTTCGAGCCGCCTTCTGCCTTGGTGTGTTTGCGCATAGTGCGCTCGCGCTCTGCCATCGTAGTCTCCTCGGAAAGAATTTTGCTCAGGACCGCTTTTGTTTGGTCTGAGCACCTTGGGTGGCACTGCCGTACCCTGAACGTTTTAGAGAGAACCCCTCGCGGTTTAACCAGACATCCAAACCGTTGCGCACGCTGCCTGAAATCACGCAGGCGGCCTGACTGGGACTTTGAAACTGAAAGTCGGCGCTGAATACAAAACAGTTGTGTTGGGGATCAAGTTGCAAGATCTCCTTATCCAGCAGCTTTTCTCTGGCCTCTTGAATGTTCTCGGGCAGGGAGGACGCCACCTGCAGCACCGCCTGTGACCCCTTAATCACCAGAAAACGCGGTCTCAGACGACCACCCTCGGGATAACCGGAGGCACACAGGCCCTTGAAGTTCAGAGTATAAATCTCGTGATCCGAAAGAGGTGCCGCACTCAGCATCGCGCGTAGCGCCAAAAGCGATTCATAAGTGGCCAACGGCACCACGGCATGAGTTTTTTCTCCTTTCTCGTTGAGGAGAAAGTAAGTGTGCCCGCTGTCCACCTCAGGATCCCAGACGCCCTGTCTTATCCTGATCAAGACCGGTGAGTTGATCGACCGTGGCCCAGCAGCACTCGACAAAGGTGTCCATAAAGTAGCGAACTTCGGGCAGTTCACGGCAGAATTCAGCCAGACGCGGCTCCAGTCCGTCCTTGACGTGGGTGAACTCGCGGTTGTTAAAGCGCAGTTCATCGTTGGCCTTGATGTAGGCAGAGAGCAGATCGGCAGCCTTGATGAGTTTCTGGTAACGCGGCTGCACATTGTCGTGAATGATGAGCGGAGCAAAGTCCTCGCGCAACTCGGTCGGCAGAGTCTGCAGGCACTCCTGCTCGGCGATATGCTCCAAGCGCTTGTACTGCTTGGTAAACTCCGGGGTCATGTACTTGGTGCGTGAGTTGAGATCCTGGAGTTTGCTCTCGGAGACCTCATGATAGATGGCCAGAGTAGCTGCCAGATTAGGATCGAGATCTCCTCCATACAGGCGATTTCTGATCACCGCCAACATGTGGGCGATCACCGCTGTCTGGTGTGAGTGTTCGGAGACGTTTTCCTTGCGGAAGCACAACATCAGCGCCCAGCGCTTGATGAGCGACATACGCACCAGCCAGGCCAGAAAAGTGCTCTGACGCTTTTTGGTCTCGGACATAATTGCTCCTTATGGGGCAGTTGCAGTTTAGCTAGAGAACAGCCTACTGACGGTAATTCTTGAGGAAACGCTCAAGTCTGTTGCAGGCATCCTCTATCACATCGGCAGCCGGCAGGAACACCAGCCTGAAGTGATTGGGCTCAGGCCAGTTGAAACCGGTGCCCTGAACAATGAGCAGCTTTTCCTGACGCAGCAGGTCCAGAGCAAACTTCTGATCGTCCTTGATGCCCAGTTTGGCGTCAAGCTTGGGGAACATATACAGCGCACCATGCGGTTTCACCACACTGATGCCGTCTATGGCGCATAAGCGGTCGTACATGATCTGGCGCTGCGCATACAATCGGCCGCCGGGGATAATGAGCTCGTTGATGCTCTGATACCCGCCCAGTGCGGTCTGGATGGCATGCTGTAAAGGCACGTTGGCGCACAGCCGCATGGCCATCATGATTTTGAGGCCCTCAATAAAGCCTTTGTTGCGCGCCCGAGGACCGGTCACCAGCATCCAGCCCTGTCTGAAGCCGCAGGCGCGGTAGACCTTGGAGAGGCCGTTATAGGTGATAACGGTGACGTCATCTGCCAGGGAGCAGATGCTGCGGTGGGCGACGTCATCGTAGAGGATCTTGTCATAAATCTCGTCGGCAAAGATGACGAGCTCATGCTGCCTGGCCAGTTCCACCAGATCCTGCAGCAGGGCAGTGGGATACACCGCGCCGGTGGGGTTGTTGGGGTTGATGAGCACAATGCCCACCGTACGCGGGGTGATTTTCTTTTTGATGTCCTCAAGATCGGGATACCAGTTGGCACTTTCATCGCACATGTAGTGCACGGCCTTGCCGCCGGCGAGGTTGATGGCGGCAGTCCACAGCGGGTAGTCCGGGGCCGGCACCAGCACCTCATCACCATTGTTGAGCAGCGCGTTCATGGTAGTGGTGATAAGTTCGGAGACCCCGTTGCCGATGTAGACGTCATCCGAGTCTACGTTCTTGAGCCCTTTTTGCTGGTAGTACTGGGCAATGGCCTTGCGGGCGGAGAAAATACCGTTGGACTCGCAGTAACCTTGGGAGTTGGGCAGATTGCGCACCACATCGCGCACCACCTCCTCGGGCGCCTCAAAGCCAAACGCTGCGGTATTGCCGATGTTGAGCTTTAAAATACGCTGCCCTTCTTCTTCCATGCGCAGCGCTTCCTGGTGGATCTTGCCGCGGATATCGTAGCAAACGTTATCTAATTTATGCGATTTGTGTAATAGTTTCATTACTCAGTCCGACAAACTGTCCGCAGCATTATAAGCGCGACCGTTTGTGTTCCCCCAAAGTTTAATAACAAACAAAAACCGCTTGATTTTAGCACTATTGAATGACATTGCCTCAAGCGTCCGCGTGGATGACCGCAGCCATCCTCAGGTCATTTTCAGAACAACCCCCAGATGCTGTCTTCGTCATCGTCATCATCGTGGTAATACCGGTACAGACGAGCCTGCCAGTAAGGCAGGCCGCTCTTTATGAGATCGCTTACTCCCTGCGCAGTTCCTCTGCTCACGCGCCCTTTTTCTTCAAGAAAAACATAGAATTTCTTTAAAGAGGCCGTCATGGTCTGCAAAGCGCTCTGCGAGGGGGTCAGGCCCCTGATGCAGTCGTGCTCGATGAAATCGGAAATATACTCAGCGGACAATTCCTCCAAGGTCTCAAGGCCCTCGGCAAAGTAGAGAAAATCCAGATAGTCATAGGCATTCTGACCATGTTTTTTGATGGTGGAAGCGGCCAAATTCTGACGTCTGAGATAACCCTCGAAGTTGCGGATGGTCAAATCCTTAATCCGCTCGGCTTTCTCTTCTTCACTCTCAGCCGAGTTTGTTGTTTGTTTGGGCATAGTTGTATCCTTTTAGGCTGGCGCATCTACCAAGTCCTGCGCCTGCAAGGGAGCCTTTGTAAGGCAGAAGGCATCTCTGAAGGCATCGTCCATATGGCCATTATAGCCGTCACAGAGGGAGATAAGTGCTTCGATGCGACCAAGAGGAGGCTGCCGGTATGAAGAAACCCGAGTAACTGATTGAAAACACAGGTACAGTAGGGTGAACAGAGGATTTGATGAGAAACTGGTGCGGGAAAAGAGACTCGAACTCATACGCCTAGGCGCCAGAACCTAAATCTGGTGCGTCTACCAATTCCGCCATTCCCGCACGAAACTGCGACTGAGTGGGGTGGCATGAGGGATTTGAACCCACGACAACCGGAATCACAATCCGGGACTCTACCGACTGAGCTAATGCCACCATGGTCAGGTTAACGGCAGACTTCTTATGAGACTGGCGCGTCCTAAAGGAGTCGAACCTTTGACCCACAGCTTAGAAGGCTGTTGCTCTATCCAACTGAGCTAAGGACGCTCAAGCCGTGGTCGGTGATATAGGATTTGAACCTACGACCCCCTCGTCCCGAACGAGATGCGCTACCAGGCTGCGCTAATCACCGAGTTAACGGCGTGTAATATTACAAAAAAAGCCCGCCTAAAGTCAACATCTTTTTTAGGTATCTTGTCTGCATTAAAATCATGCGAATAAATTGCGAAAAAATAATAGGTTATCCGTATGCCTGGGCAGTGTTCGGCCTGAGGCTGTCGTAATCTGATAAAATTTCGCGCGGGCTTGCCTGCGGGCAGGTTGCTTGTCAGGGCAGAGGAAGCTCAAGGAGGCTGCCATGTTTTTGGGACTGAGTATCGCTGAATTGTGTGAGACACTGGCGGTGCTGTTGACCTGCGGGCTGTTTGCCGGCTTTCTGGCAGGCTTGCTGGGCGTAGGGGGCGGTATCATCTTTGTGCCCTGCTTCTACTTTATTTTTCTTGGTTTTTTTCATACTGATCCCAATATCGCCATCTCGATTGCCACCGGAACCTCGCTTCTGTGCATGATCCCCACCTCCATCTCGGCAGCTCTCTCCCAGTACCGCCGGGGAAATATGGATCTGCAGGTGGTCAAGGCCTGGAGCATCGCCATGCTGCTGGGCGTGATCACCGGTACTGCCGTCTCCAAACTCTACGGCGGTAAGTGGCTGGCGGTATTTTTCGGGGTCATGATGATTTTAAATAGCATCAATACGCTGTTGCGGGCTAATGCCAAGCCGGCCTTTGAGGCTCTGCCCCGTCCGCTCTTTCAGCGTGTTATAGCTTTCTTGATTGCGTGTTTATCCTCGATGCTGGGTATAGGCGGCGGCACGCTGACCGTGCCGGTACTCAACGCCTGCAGTGTTCCGCCGCATGTATCGGTGGGCACTTCCTCGGCTGTATCTTTGTTCGTGTGTGTGCCGGGCGCACTGCTTATGATTCTCATGAATGTCAACTCAACTCCCCTGGGTGCCCCGGTTGGCACTCTGGGTCTGGTCAACGTACTTGCCGCTCTGTGTGTGGTGCCCGTATCCATTTTTGCCGCCCCGCAGGGGGTAAAAATCGGCAAAAAAATCAAGCCGGTTACCCTCAAGCGCATCTTCGCGGTGGCGCTGTTTATCATCAGCGTACGCATGCTGTGGAGCGGTCTGTCTTAAAGGAGCACAAAAATGAGCGCACAATTAATCGACGGCAAGCTGACGGCAGCTCAGTTGCGGGCCTCCCTCAAAAAGGAGGTGGAGCATTTCACCGCCACCGGCAAACGCTCTCCGGCACTGGCCGTGGTACTGGTGGGCAGTGATCCCGCTTCGATGGTATACGTCAAAAACAAGCATAAGGCCTGTGAGGATGTGGGTATTGTGCCGCTTTCCCACAATCTGCCGGCCTCGGTGACTCAGCAGGAGCTCAACGAACTCATCGACACCTTAAATGCGGATCCCCAGGTTGACGGTATTCTGGTGCAGTTTCCTCTGCCCGCGCACTTAGATGAGTCGGCGGTGGTGGAGCGTATCTCTCCTGCCAAGGATGTGGATGGGTTTCACCCCTACAATGTGGGGCGTCTGGTGCAGCGCATCCCCGAGTTGTGTGCCTGCACTCCGCACGGTGTGATGACACTTTTGCGCAATACCTTGGGCTCTGACTTAAGGGGGCGCGACGCTCTGGTGATCGGTGCCTCCAATATCGTGGGCCGCCCCATGGCCCTGGAATTGTTGCTGGCCGGTTGTACCGTGACCGTGGCGCATCGTTTTACCAAACCAGAGGTGCTGCGCGAGCTTATCGGTCAGGCCGAGATCCTGGTGGTGGCAGTGGGCAAGCCGCGTTTTGTGGACGGCAATCTCATCAAGCCGGGGGCGGTGGTGATCGATGTGGGCATCAACCGTACGCCTGACGGTAAACTCTGCGGTGATGTGGATTTTGAGTCGGCCTGCGCGCGGGCTTCCTACATCACACCGGTACCAGGCGGTGTAGGCCCCATGACAGTGGCCACGCTGATGGAAAATACGGTGGCAGCCTACAAAAAGCATCTCTCGCTGGGTCAGTGACAAAACTTTACGGCTGTGGTTGCGCCCGTCAGTACACGGGGTGTCTGAAATGGAAAAAATTGCCCCGGACATCTGCGCTCTGCCCGGCGCTTTGCTAGAATTAATTCACAGTTTTTTGCTGGTAACAAGAAAGAGGACCTAACGCATTATGATGCAATCATCCAATCCCGCACTGCAGGTGGCCACGAGCGCTGCAGGCTCCTTTAATTTCGGCGGTACCGAGGTTGGCGCCACCTTAAGCGGCACCACCAATAAGTCTTTGATGCTGATCGCCGTTACCATGGTGTTCGGCTGGTTTACCATGAAGTACACTATGTCTCAGGTGTACAGCGGACAGGTGCCGAGCCTGCTGATGACCGGCTCTATCATCGCCGCTTTTGTCATCGCTCTCATCGCCTGCTTCAAACCCACCACCGCCCCCATTACTGCTCCTTTGTATGCCGTAGCCGAAGGCGTGGGTTTGGGTGCGCTGTCGGGGGTGTTTGAAGTACAGTACCCGGGCATAGTCTCCACGGCCGTGATGGCAACCTTTGTGGTGGTGGTCGCCATGCTGGCGCTGTGGAAGTTCCGCTTAATTCAGGTCACCAGCAAGTTCCGCGCCGTGGTCACCGGTGCCACCTTGGGCGTGGTGGTGCTCTACGTGGTGGACATGTTGTTCCACCTGTTCGGTTCATCGCTGCTGCCGCAGACAGGTGCGCTGTCCATCGGCATTTCACTTTTGGTATGCACCATTGCCGCCTTCAATCTGATTTTGGATTTTGACCAGATAGAGCAGTCTGTCAACGAGGGGTTGCCCAAGTACTTTGAATACTTCAATGCCTTCTCTTTATTGGTGACCATTTGCTGGCTCTACATTGAGATCCTTCGTCTGCTTGCCAAACGCGAGTAACAGAGTGCTGTTTCAGGCCGCCTGAGGCGGCCTTGTGAATAAGTGGGAACTCCAACCTTTTGCTGGAGTTCTTTTTTTCTCAAACTACCTGTTTTGCCCTATTTATGGAGACCGTACGGACGAGCCTTGTGTTTGAGGTTAAGGCGCGCGGTTATTAAATGAGAAATCTGACACAATGCCGTGAACAAATTGACGCTGTGGACCAGCAGATCCTGCAACTGTTAAAGGAGCGTAATGAAATAGCCCGCGACATTGCCCAGTGCAAGTTGGAGAGCGATCAGGCGGTCACCGATGCCGAGCGTGAGGAGCAAAAGTTAAGCGGCCTGGGGCGACAGGCCCTCAAGGAAGGTCTGTCTGCATCCTATGTACGCGATGTATTCAAGACCATCATCAGTCATACGGTAGCCTATGAAAAACGCTATATCGTAGATAAGATCAACGAAGGCGGACACCGGCGTTCCTCCTCCATTGCCTTTTTGGGTACGGTGGGTACCTATTCTCATCTGGCGGCTCGCCGTTTTCTGGAACATTACGGTGATAATGTTACCGAGCATGGCTGCGACAATTTTGAGGAGGTCACGGCCAGTGTGGAGTGCGGTCGCAGCGCCTTTGGCGTGCTGCCAGTGGAGAACAGCAGTTCGGGGAGCATTAATGAAGTGCTGGACGTGCTGCAGGAAGCCAAGGTGCATTTGGTGGGAGAGGTGCTTTTTCCCATTGATCACTCAATTTTGGCCATCGGACAGCTGAATCTTGATGAGATCACCGATGTTTACTCTCATCCGCAGCCGGTGACGCAATGTTCGCGCTGGCTTAAGGATTTCCTGCCTAAGGTTAATATCCATTACACCAAGTCATCCTCCGATGCTTTAAGCACCGTAAGGGATTTACATAAAAAGGGACACGTGTGCATTGCCAGTCATCATGCGGCTGATTATTACGGTTTGACTCCGTTGGCTGATGATATAGCCAACAATGTGCATAATTACACCCGTTTTGTGGCCATAGCCAAAGAACCCATCGTGGTGCCTAATGGCGTAGAGGCCAAGACCAGTTTGAGCTTTAGTGTTGAAAAATACACTCCCGGTTCACTGATTGGGGTGCTAACCGAGTTCCAGCGTCAGGGGATCAACCTTGACAAACTAATCTCACGCCCACGCCTCGATCACGGCAGCTATACCTGGGAGGAGATCTTTTTTGTTGATGTGCAGGCCAACGTGGCTTCACCCAAGATGCAAGAGATCTTAGAGCGGATCGGGCCTCGTACCTCGCAACTTAAAATTTTGGGCTGCTATCCCAGCACGGTTCAGCGATCCTAAGGACAGTTTCATACGAATACAAATGTCGTCTGACAGGTGACTTGCAATTTCAAACGTTGAAACTATAATTGAGTTCGCATGGGGGTGACTTTGGTTTCGACCGGAGGCGTGGATCCCAAGGCGCATGTCGGGGTGCGGAACCTCGTTAACAAGTCGCATTAAAATAGTCGCAAACGACGAAACCTACGCTTTGGCAGCTTAAAAACCTGCGCATAGCCCTCGGTTCTAGGCCTTTCTAGTGACGCCTAGTCTTGCCGGGGTCGGTTTTCACTAGATCGTGCTGAGTTTTTGTCTGAGGATGAGGCATTAAAGATTTATCAGACTGGGCAGAATGTGGCGTGGCATTCCGCAGCACCTGTCGAGATTAATGACTGCCTAAACATGTAGGGCTGAAGGTGAAGCTCTTCGGGACGAGGGTTCGACTCCCTCCACCTCCACCATCATAACCAAAACTCCGCTTACCTCAATTTGGTGAGCGGAGTTTTTGCTTTCTTAAGACTTTTATCTGCTTGAAACAGTTGAGAGATTATTGTGGAGCCCTGCACAGTAATCTGAACTGTCTGCTGTGATAATGGTCTGCAGTGATATGTCAGACGTAACATTTGTTGATGGTGCGAACTGACTGACCTCAGATGCCAGAACCAGTTTCGCCATCTCAACCTGATAGCACACTATAACATATGAGCCGCACAGTCTTTGGGTGATGATGATCACTGCTGCGATACAACCATCACAGAGGGAAACTTAAATGCCGAGGATCTTGTTCACAGACCTTTTGTCAGGTAGAACGCTGTTGTGTTGCCTGCTTGCGGCCGGCTTTGTCCTGTGTGGGTGCGCTGAAGATGGTGCGCAGTACTGGCGCGAATACAAACTTTTCTGCGGAATGTCCAGCCCTTATGGCGAGGTGAGTGAGGCGGAATGGCAGCGATTCTGTGATGATTATGTTACGCAGGCATTCCCCGATGGTTTTACCTCATTTGAGGCCACGGGCTATTGGAAGGGCGATGCCTCCACCACGAAAAAGGAGAAATCTCACGTCTTGCTGATTCTCTCCCAGAGCGATGCCAAGGACCAGGTTTTTGCTCTGGCCAGACAGTACTGCAAAATGTTTAATCAAGATGCAGTACTGGTGGTCGCTTCTTCCGGTGCAGCAATCTTCGTGGGCGTTCGATGAGCATCCTATTCCTTGAAGGCCAAAACCGGGTATCCGGCCGGCTTGTACTATTCCGCTCTGCAGACCTTATCGTCGCTTAATCTTGTCAGTGTTTGTGGAGGGAGTGTTAATGCAAAATGGCTTGATATACAACAAGTTATCTGACTGTGAACTTGGTTTTGACGCTAAACTTTGCCCTAAGGCAAAAATAGACGAGGAGCGCATTGAGCACCTATGCTCAAAGATGTACCTCGTGGCTCGGAAAAATTGCAGCAGTGATACTGAGCGACAAAAAATCCAACGCGTCACTCCTGAGCAACTGGAGGTATGGGGCATCATAACAAGGGAGGGAAACAGGTGGCTAGCGTCAAATGCCTATGCACTTTTGATGGGTGATCCGGCATTTTCTATACGGCTTAAATGCGGTCTCTTTAAAGGCGATGATAAGGCTGTTTTTCTCGATAATCGTGAGTACACGGGGTCCGTGCTTGAACTTATTGAGCAGGGGATTACCTACATTCTCTCAAAAATCGATCTGGGAGGCTACTATGGAGGCGTATACCATAACGACCGTTTTGAACTTCCTCGACAAGAAATGCGCGAGTTGGTTGTCAATGCCTTCCTACATCGTGAATATTTGCAGCATGATGACCCAGTATTCATAGCCATCTTTGACTCACGGGTCGAAATTACTTCTCCCGGCGGACTGCCTCTAGGCCAGACGGTGGAGCGCGCATTGACAGGATACTCAAAAGTACGCAATGTCGTGTTGGCAACTGCGCTCAACTACATGGGTTATGTTGAGGAGTGGGGGAGCGGGCTGCAACGCGTAAACCGATGCTTGGCAGAATGCAATCTCCAAGGAATATCGCTGGAAGATGCAGGTTTTGCCGTCCGGGTGAATGTTTTTAGGGCAAAAAATTCCCACAAGGCGGTTATCAATTCCATCTGCCAGTCGGGGCGGATACCGGCTGATCGTTATGCAGAAGCGATGAACATTGAAGGAGTAGGCGAGGGAGCAAACCCAAATGAGGGAGTAAATGAAGGCGCAAATGAGGGAGCAAATCTAAATGAGGGAGTAAATAAAGGTGTAAATGAGGGAGTAAATCTAAATGAGGGAGTAAATGAAGGTGCAAATGAGGGGGCAAATCTAAATGAGGGAGTAAATGAAGGCGCAAATGAAGGAGCAAACCCAAATGAGGGAGTAAATGAAGGTGCAAATGAGGGAATAAAAGAGACGTATATTGCTATTTTCAACTCACCGGGGATCAGGACTCCCGAGTTGGTGACCAAAGTTAGAAAAAGCCGCTCAACAGTTGAACGTGCCATTGCCGAATTGAAAAAACTCGGAAAAATTGAGTTTCGTGGTGCTACAAAAAATGGTGGTTATTACTGTAGGGAAAATTTTGAATAAATTGGCTTTTGTTGTGTCCAATAACGCTGTTGCTTGTCCTGGTCTGTGTCAATGTCATTCCAAAAGGGGCTGTTGATTTTCAGTCTTTGAGCAGAGGGATTAGGTCGGATTGGACTTTTTTGGAGTTGTTTTTTTCGGAGCACTCTTCTTGGGGGTACTCTTTTTAGGCGCAGATTTTTTGACTGACTTGGGCTTGGCTGTTTTTAGGTGTGCATAATTGCCGGTTTCAGGTCCGAAGGCAACGTCTGGAACATATACCTTTTCCTCGTACATGCCCTCAAGCAGGTAGCGCTCATAGGCAAGGGCAGGATTGGCCCTGCGGTGGAGTTTGACCTGTTCGCGTACCTTTTCAGGCAGGGCAATGGAGTTGGTAAAGATCACAAATGGTACCTGAGCGCCGCTTTTGCTCTTTACGAATCCGGCGAGATTAATGACATTTTCCAGAGAGCCGGTTTTGGCCGTGACGTTGTTGTAAAGAGGCGGTTCGTTGGTGGAACTGCGGTAGCGCAACGTGCCTGACTCACCGGAAACCGGCAACAACTCCTTAAAATGCAGCTCAGATTCACTCCTGTTGATGTAGTCCATCACACGCAGCATTTGTCGGGGAGTGATGAGGTTGTGCGGAGACAGCCCGGAGCCATCTACGATATAAGCATCTCCCAGGTCGACACCGGCGCGTTTTTTGAGCACTTCCTTGATGACGCGGGCCATGCGCGGGTAGGTTGCCGGCATATTGAGATACTCTGCGGCGAGGTTCTTAGCGATGGCATCGGCAAACAGATTGTTGGAGCGGTGCAGGGTAAAGCGGATGAGTTCGCTGAGAGGAGCTGATTCATGGCGGGCAATCTCTCTGAGCCTCTCATCACCGTTTCTTATCAAAACTATCTGCTGAAAAGCAATGTGCAGATCCTCAAGCAGAACTTTGGTCCAGGCCAGGCCGAAAGCCTCGGGATCTGACACTGAAACCGACAGGGGCAGAGCCTGCCCTTTGGGCTGCTGCGGGGCACAACCGGACAGGTGGTACTCATTGTTTTGATAAAGCTGAATCTCCAGCTCACAACTGCCACCATACTGCTTGGGCAGTACTGTGCGGGCAGTTGAACTTACTTTGACCGGACTGTAACGTGAAATCTTGGCGCCAACTAAGTCCCCAAGTTTAAGCGGCAACAACTCCAGCATCGCGCAGTTGCGGTTGATGATGATGGGTGCGGCCGGAGCGGTGAAGCATACGGGCAGATCGTTCCAGGACCAACCATTGCCTTTGCTCAGCCCGCCAAAGCGTGATACGTCCAGCTGTACTTTGCCTTCTATGCGCCTGACCCCGGCCTTGCTCAAGGTAGACAGCAGTTGGCGGTACTTCTCTGAAGTCAGGGAAGGATCGCCTGAGAATCTTACGGTGACATCCCCATGCAGAGTGCCTTTGCTGTCTACTCTCAGGTTGCCTTGCTCGTTGAACAACTCAGACTCGGTAAGCAGCAGGGTCTTGATCCGCCATTGCGGCCCCAGGTAAATCAGGGCGCTGAGTGTGCTTAGTATTTTCTGGGTGGAGGCCGGATGGTAATAGGTGTCAATATTATCCCCCAGCACCTGGGCAGTGCCGGGCAGTAAATAAGCCACTCCCACATTGGAACCTTCAACGGGGTGGGGACTCGCCGAGATGGCATGAGCGGAAGGGATGGCACAGCACAGTAAGACCAGCAGACCAAACAGTGATTTTTTAACTTTCATCACATAAAACCTATTCCCAGAAAATGGCACATTGTACAAGCAACCTCATTACAATCTCAAGTTTGCTCCCGCAGGTGAAAGGAAACGTTACATAGCCCGCGGTGCCCCCCAGCGGTGGGCTGATCTGTCACTCTGATGCAAAAACTGTGGGCTAGCGGATGCAGCTGAGTTAGAATCTGCTTAAATGACGGTTGTTGACAGGCGACCGTCCTGCATAAGGATCTGCCCGTGCAGTGTAACGCAGGCAGAGCAAAGTATTTTTGGAGGCTTTATATGCAAATTACTCCCAAGGTGAGAGGTTTTATCTGCGTCACCACCCATCCTACCGGCTGCGATGCCAACGTCAAAGGCCAGATTGACTACGTCAAATCCAAAGGAGCGATCCCTGATGGTCCCAAAAAAGTACTGGTCATTGGTGCTTCCACCGGTTACGGCCTGGCCTCCAGGATCAGCGCGGCCTTCGGTTCAGGCGCCGCAACCTTGGGAGTGTTCTTTGAGAAACCCGGTTCTGAGAAGAAACCGGGTTCAGCCGGATGGTATAACACCGCAGCCTTCACCAAATATGCCCATCAGGCGGGGCTGTATGCCCGCAACGTCAACGCCGACGCCTTTGCCGATGAAACTCGTGAGGAAGTCATCAAGATCATCCGCGAGGACTTAGGCAAGGTTGATCTGGTCGTCTACTCTCTGGCCGCGCCGGTGCGCAAAATGCCGGGAACAGGAGAAGTGGTGCGCTCGTCGTTGAAACCCATCGGACAGCCTTATACCGCCACGGCCATTGACACCAACAAAGATGAGATCATCAAGGCTACCATCGAGCCGGCCACCCCCGAGGAGATCGAGAATACGGTTAAGGTCATGGGCGGACAGGACTGGGAACTGTGGATCGAGGCTCTCTCCAAGGCAGGGGTACTGGCTGAGGGGTGCAAGACGGTGGCCTACAGCTATATCGGCACCAAGATCACCTGGCCCATCTACTGGCATGGCGCCCTGGGCAAAGCCAAAGAAGATCTAGACCGTGCGGCGGCGGCCAACCGCGAGCGCTTGAAGGCCTTAGGCGGAGATGCCCGGGTGGCAGTGCTCAAGTCCGTGGTGACGCAGGCCTCGTCGGCCATTCCTGTGATGCCGCTTTATATTGCCCTGGTGTTCCGCGTCATGCGTGAGCAGGGGACCTACGAATCAGTGGTGGCTCATATTCAGCGTCTGTTTGCCAAGATGCTTTACGGCGGCGCTGCCGAGCTCGATGAGGAGGGCCGTATCCGCATGGACGCCTGGGAGCTCAAAGATGAGGTGCAGAACCGCTGCGCCGAGCTGTGGCAGCAGGTTACCACCGAGAACCTCAAGAGTATCAGTGATTACGAGGACTACAAAAAGCAGTTCCTGCAACTGTTCGGTTTTGAAATCGATGGCGTGGATTACAATGCCGATCAAAACCCGGCTGTTGAGATTGAAAATCTGGTAAGCCTGATTTAGTACCGGGTTTAATCCGGCCCTGCGCCCTGCTTGACATAAGCAAGGTGCAGGGTACAGTCATTTTTATTTCATCTTGTTCTTAAAAACAAATTTGCCGGTGGTGCTGTTTTGCGCCCCGGCGAAGTCGTGTTTTCTGAGCCAGAGTGCACATGTCAAATAATTTTGAGCCGGCACCGGGCGAAGTTCAGGGATTTTGGAGTTCCCAAGCGCCAACCGATCGGCAATGTGAAAGCCGGTCTGAGGCCTTAAACGGAGCGCAACTGCTCCTTGAGATCACCAAACTGCTGAGCGGAAAAGAGCTTGACCTTGACCAGGTTCAGCCTGCCAATCTTGATGAGGTACACCGCCGTGAGGCGTTGGAGGCCAGAGAGCAGATCCAATCAAGACAACGCAAGCTGCCGTCCCCGCCCCCGCCTCCGATAAGAGCTGAAGATGCCGGAGAGGCTTTTGCCAGGTACTGTGACGCCGCCGGGGATGAACAGGCCAAGGCTGCGGGGCAGGCTTTTTTGGAACAGCTCACTGAGGATAATAAGCCTGCTTCCTTGTTGATAGTTACAGGCGGCGGGGCACGCTTCGATCGTCATGGTTACTCGACACAACTGTTGGAGGCCTATCGTCAGCTTTATCCTGAGCGCGCCGAACAAAAGCCCGGTGTACAGGTGAAACTTGACGAGTTATACGACCTGCGCCATCCCCCTTTTTCCAAAGGCCAAACTTTCTTTGAACAGAGCAGGCAGCGTTATCAGGACCTTGTGCACAGCGGGTTGGTGGTCATAGAGGAGCTTTGCGATCAAGAACAGGGACTTTCAGCTCGTGCTCAGGAAGGTCTGTTGGAATTTCTGGATGATTATGAAGATACCCATTCGCCCCTGGTTCTATGTGCCGATATTCCATTTGATCGCTTAAAAGCAAGCCTCGGACCTTACTGTTTTGATAAGTTACACGCTTTCAGAGAGCCTCTGTTGGCACTGCTGAAGGGTACTGCGGCGCCCAAATGGGGAGAGGTATCGGCAGGATCATGAGCTGCTGCGACAGCAGGTCGAATTGATAACATGCGAGATTGTAAATGAAAAACTGGAAAGAGATCTTAGGCGAGTTCAGAGAACAACCATATTTTAAGCAGGCCATGGAATTTCAGGCTAACCTGCGCAGGCAGGGAGTCAGGGTCTATCCCCGGGAAGAGCAGATTTTCAATGCTTTTCGCTATACCCCCGCCGACCGGCTTAAGGTGGTGATTCTGGGGCAGGATCCCTACCACGAGCCCGGACAGGCTATGGGACTGTCCTTTTCGGTACCGGTGGGCCAGAAAATTCCTCCTTCATTGCAGAACGTATATCATGAACTGCGCAATGACCTTAAAGCCTTTGTAATTCCCAAGCACGGCAACCTGATCCCTTGGGCCAGGCAGGGGGTATTGCTGCTCAACACGGTACTCACGGTAAGCGAGGGTGAGGCAGGCTCACACCGTGGCAGAGGCTGGGAGGAATTTACCGACGCCGTGGTGGCCAGGCTAAATTCCAACTTTGAGCATTTAGTCTTTATGCTGTGGGGCCGGGATGCCGGTAAAAAGGGCGCGGGTATAGATCGTCAGCGTCATCTGGTATTGGAAGCGGCTCATCCCAGCCCCTTCAGCGCCTACAACGGTTTTTTCGGCTGCTCACATTTCTCCCAATGCAACGCTTATTTGATGGAACATGGCATAAGTCCCATAGACTGGCAATTGCCCACGGTGCTGCGCGGGGATGAGGAACTCTAGGATTCAGGAAAAGAGCTCTGATGGTCGGGGATTAACTTTAGCAGCGCCCGGGCGATGCGGGATAAACCATGGCCGTCAAATAAGGCCCGGCCGGCGGCAGCGAAGTACTCACGTCCTGCCCAGAGCTTATCTAAGGAGCACTCCACCAGCACGGGGTCTTGCAGTTCCTCCAACGTCAGAGTCAGCCCCAGACGCAGTTTTTGCACCAGCAGGTCGGCTCCTTCCTGATTGTCGGCTATGACCGTGCTGATGGCCGGCAATCCGGCGCACAGCCGCTCGGAGAACATCCCCCCGCAGGCTCCCAGGGCCAGATCGCAGCGTGCAAACAGCGCCGGCACATCCGTACTGCTCTGCAGTAACTCAACACCCGAGGCCGCGCCTAACAGCTCTTTTAGTGCCGCGTAATCATGGTTGGCCGCTCCGCACAGCACCACAAACTCATAGCGCTCGTTAAGCCGGCCCTGCAGGATGGAGCGGGCCACTCTAAGACAGGCATGCACCGGATCGGCCCCGCCGTAACTTACCAGCACCCGGGGCTTACCGGCGTGAGGCAGACGGTTTACCGCGGCAAACTGCGGTCTTACCATGGAGTAGGCACTGCCGCAGTAAAGCTTGCACTGTGGATTTACCCAGGGCAGGTAGTCACTTTCCTTACGGGCCATGCCCTGGTCAAACAGCGCGTGGCAGCAATGCCGACGGTTGGCCAGATCGTCTATCACCGCCACCTTGCAGCGCTCATACAGAGGTCTTTCAAAACTCTCGTCCACGTAGTAGTGGTCTATCAGCACGAGCTCAGGACGGTCAGCGGCTATGAGGGCGGGCAGCTCGGTCAGAGAGCCGCGCACTATGCGTGAATACTCATAAGTAAGGGACTTGAGAGTTTCTGCCAGAGAGTCGGTGTAAAGGGTAAAGGTGCACTCCGGCAGATAGGGCAGCAGATTTCTGATCCGCATGAGGTGCCCCGTGCCGATTTGTGAATCGGCTTTGAGCACCACTGCGAGCTGCTTAGTCAAGACCCAGCTCTCCTAAGGCCTTATACATGATGAGGGCCAGTTCAAAGTCCTCGGGAGTATCGATGTCGACGACGCGGCGCCTAGGCAGAATAAAACCGCGGTGCTCGGGATGCTCTGGCGGATTGTCACCTAAGATGGCGGCGGTATAGAAATAGAACTGACCGGCATCCTGATAGGTTTTGGGCAGATCCTGCGAGCGCATGGGCATGCACTCGGGCATCACCGGGGTAGGGCGCAGTTTTTCGTCCAAAAACTGGGCGCGCTGGATGGGGAAGGGGAATTCACAGCAGGCATAGAGCGAATCGGCGTGCTCCCGTTCAAAAAAATCACAGGCCTCTTTGAGATAGTGGGCCTTCAAAAGCGGAGCCGTGGCATAGATACAGCACACCTCATTGGCGCAAAATCCCGCCTGCGCGCGCTCTTTGAAAGCATGCTGGACCACCGCAAAAGTGCCGGTGAAGTCATCGGCCAGCACGGCAGGGCGCATAAAGGGCGTGGCTGCTCCCAGATCCCGGGCGACTTTCGCAATCTCTACATCGTCGGTGGAGACAATCACCTCGTCAAAGAGCTCTGAGCGCAAAGCCGCGTCTATGGAGTAGCCGATCAAGGGCTTGCCGTGAAAATCACGAATGTTCTTGCGCGGGATGCGCTTGGAGCCCCCTCGGGCGGGGATCACTGCCAGTCTTTTCATAACAGAACTTTGTCCGGATCAAGCAGAGCCTTTAAAGAGGCTACGGTAAACTGCATACTCAGATGAGTAAGCCCGACGTACAGCGGGATGCTCAGGGTAGAGGCAAAGAAGCGCTCGGCTCCGGGCAGAGGCTGGTAACGCCCGAGCTTTTGGTAGTAGGGATGGCTGTAAATGGGCAGGTAGTGTACCTGCACCCCCACGCCCTTGCCACGCAGTGCTTTGAAGATCTCATCGCGTCTGTCGGCGGGTACTGCCACCTGATAGAGGTGCCAGGAACTCTCCGAGGACAGGCTGTCGGGCTTGGGCAGCTTAAGTCCCGGAGTGTCGCAGAGCATTTCACGGTAGTCGGCAGCCATCTCCCGGCGCTCTTTGAGAAAATCGTCCAGGCGCTCCATCTGACTGATGCCTAAGGCCGCCTGCACATCGCTCATGCGATAGTTGAAGCCCAAAAACTGCTGTTCGTAGTAGTAATCAGGCCGGCCGCGTTCATACATCTCCAAAGGATCGCGGGTGATGCCGTGGGCGCTGTACTGCTTTAAGGCATGTCCCAGTCTGGGATCGTTGGTCAGGCACATGCCCCCTTCGGCGGTAGTGATGATCTTGACAGGATGAAAACTCAGTACCGTGATGTCCGAGACCGAGCAGCAGCCCACGCGTTCATTCTCGAAAGTGGCCCCCAGTGCGTGAGCGGCGTCCTCAATTAAGTAAAAGCCGTATTCCTGCTTAAGCTTTTTGAGTGCTGCGAGATCGACACAGCGACCGGATAGATGCACCGCGACCACCGCCTTGGGCAGACGACCCTGTTCCCGGGCCTTTTTAAGCATACCCTCCAGCACTTCCATGTCCATGTTGCCGCTGTCGCCGTCAACATCCACAAACTCCACCTGTGCCCCAACGTAGAGTGCGCAGTTAGCAGAGGCGGCAAAGGAAATGGCGCTGACGTATACGAGATCGCCCGGGCCTACTCCCAAGGCGAGCATGCTAAGGTGCAGCGCGGCCGTGCCGGAACTTACCGCCACCGCGTATTTGGCCCCCGTGTAGTTTTCCAGGGCGGCCTCAAATTCCGGCACCTTGGGACCGGTAGTCAGATAGTCAGAACGCAGCACCTCGCAGACGGCGTCGATGTCCTCTTCTGAGATGTTCTGATGGGCGTAAGGGATCATATCTTGCAGATTTCCTTGAGTTCTGAGTCATCCAGATAGCGGGGATTGTCGTGGGAGTTGTACTCAAACCCGGGCTCCACCGGGTGACCTTCTTCGCCTAAGCGGGTAGTCAGGTAGGTCTGCAGGCGCTGATCGGAGAAGATGATGGCCGGTTTGATGATGAAGAAGCGCTCAAACTCCAGCACGTGCATGGAGTCATCACGCGGGCACATCACCTCGTGCAGTTTTTCCCCGGGGCGAATACCCACTTCCTTGATGGGAATGTCCGGGGCTATGACCCTAGCTAACGCAGTGATTTTGATGGAGGGGATTTTCGGCACGAAAATCTCTCCGCCATACATGCGCACCAGCGAGTGCAGCACGAAATCCACTCCCTGCTCCAAGGTGATCCAAAAACGCGTCATGTTGACGTCGGTAATGGGAATGAAGGGCGCGTTTTCTTCCTTTAACTTGCGGAAGAAGGGCACCACGCTGCCGCGTGAGCCTGAGACGTTGCCGTAGCGAACCACCGCAAAACGGGTGCGGCGATCCCCCGAGAGATTGTTGGCGGCAGTAAAGAGTTTATCCGAGCACAGTTTGGTGGCACCGTACAGGTTGATGGGATTGGCAGCTTTATCGGTGGAGAGGGCGATGACCTTGTCGATATTGTTCTCCAGTGCCGCCTCAATGATGTTTTCAGCACCGTTGACGTTGGTCTTGATGCACTCCATGGGATTGTATTCGGCCGCCGGCACCTGCTTGATGGCGGCCGCGTGAACCACGATGTCCACCCCGCGCATGGCCAGCGAGAGCCTGGTGCGGTCGCGCACATCGCCGATGAAGAAGCGCAAGGTGCTCTCATGTTCTGCAAAGCGCTGCTGCATCTCGTACTGCTTGAGTTCATCGCGCGAGTAGATGATGACTTTTTTGGGCTGGTAATTTTCCAGCAGCGTTTTGACAAAGCGGTTGCCAAAGGAGCCGGTACCGCCGGTGATCAGAATGGATTTGCCTTTGAGATAGTCGGAAATGACCTGTCTTGAATCCATGGCTTTGCCTCCGATGTCTGGGTGAAGGGGTGATTATTCCTGAGCGCTTAAGTTGTACTTTTTCATCTTTTCCACCAGGGTGGTGCGGCGCAGGCCCAAAATTTCCGAGGCCTTGGCCACCACGCCGTTGCACTGCTCCAGTGCCTGGCGGATCATATTGATTTCTATATCGGCTACCAGATCCTTGAGGTTGACTCCCTTGGGATCGAGTACCGGGGCGAAGGCCTGTGCCATGTCCTCCTCGCCCTCAATCACCGGCAAGCGGGGCAGATCATTGGCAATGGGCTCATTGTCGCGATCCTCGGCATAGAGATCATCGCTCAGCGGGGTGCTGAAGCTGTCAAGCAGGGCCTCGCGCTCGGCCAGCGGATCGTCTTCCTGAGCATCGCCGCGGTACTTGGCCGGCAGATCGCCCAAATCAACCACTTCATTGGGGTGCAGGATCAGCAATCTTTCCACCAGATTGGAGAGCTCGCGCACGTTGCCCTTCCACTCGTTCTGCATCAGGGTCAGCATGCAGCGCTGGGTAAAGCGCACGCCCACATGCTGCTCCTTGCCGTGACGGTTGACGAGTTCCTGAATGAGCAGCGGCACATCGTCCTGGCGATCGCGCAACGGGGGAGTTTCGATGGGGAAGACATTGAGTCGGTAGAAAAGATCCTCGCGGAAGGTCTTCTCGGCGACCATCTTCTCCAAATTCTGATGCGTGGCGGCAATGATGCGCACATCGGCATTGAGCATTTTGTTGGAGCCCACCCGCTCGAATTTGCGCTCCTGCAGCACGCGCAACAGTTTGACCTGCATCTGCAACGGCATATCGCCTATCTCATCTAGAAACAGCGTGCCGCCCTCGGCCATCTCAAAACGTCCTTCGTGAGCGCTGAAAGCCCCCGTGAAGGCGCCCTTCTCATGGCCGAAGAGCTCGGACTCGAGCAGCTCCCCGGGGATGGCACCGCAGTTAACCGGCACAAAGGGCTTTTTGGAGCGTTTGGAAAGCTCGTGGATGGCGCGGGCCACCACTTCCTTGCCGGTGCCCGACTCACCTAGGATCAGCACCGAGGCGTCGGTGGGAGCAACCTGCTCAATGAGCTTGCGCACCTGACTGATGGCCTTGCCCTGACCCACCAACATTTTGATGAGCTGCGCGGCGCCCTGATCCCGCCTGCCGGTGTAGCGGTGCATGGTACGGTAGGACTGGCAGAAATGCAGCAGGCTCACCAGACTGTCGTAACCGGGAGTCTCGTCGAGCTGGCCCATGAAGTTGGGCAGATCCTGATGGGGTCCGGACGGTACGGCGTAGGTGGTGATGAAGGCCGTGTCGGGATGGTCTTTGAGCAGCTGCGCGGGATCGGCTACCTTGCCGCCGGTATCGCCTATCACGCAGATCTCAATCTCGGTGCTGGCCTCAAACAGCGACAGACAGTCCTCCAGCTCTCCGCTGTGGCAGGTGATGCCCAGAAAACTGAAAATGGTTTCCAGAGATTTACGGGTGGCTGCGTCCTGCTCAAGGATGAGCAAATTTCCAGAAAATTCCATAGCAAACAATCCTAATGTCCTTTTGCTCCGATTCTAAACCCTAAGCTGCCATTTTTTTGACACTTACCGTCTTAAAGTTGAAAATTAAAGGTTTTTTGTGGGATCTTGATCAAAGTATGCCGAATTGTGTCCCTACCGGCACCGCCTCGGGGTTAAAACGGCTCGGTTAAGTCCGGGCGGCTCGGTCCAGGACACCCTACAGTGAGGTCGATTATCTTCATTTTCGGAGGTTTAAATGGCCTTAAAGCGTGGTGAAAACAGGGTATGTACAGCATGGCACGCTAATTGCTTGATCGGGTCACAGGTTTTATCAGTCATTTTTCAGTCAGGTGAAGTATGGAGATGGAAATGCCCTCAGTCACGCCAAGCACCCCCGAGCTGGGGCTGGTGGGTGATCACCGCGGACTGGAAAAACTGCGCAAGATGGGATTGGGCGACAAAAAGAGTCAGGCTCAGGCCCTCAAGGCGGCTGCAGAACAGTTTGAGTCATTGCTCATGCAGTACTGGGTTGACGCCATGCGCAGTTCCAATGACACTCTCAATCCGGACTCCCCGCTGCACAGCAAATACTCCTCATTCTTTGAGGACATGCTAAGCCAGCAGCAGGTAGGACAGATGGTGTCCTCGCAGGGCAAGTTCAGCAAAAACTCCATTACCTATCTTATTGCCAAACAGTTCTCCAAGACCCTGGGCGATGCCGGCAAAGAGCTCATGAAAGAGCTGGAGAGCGGTATGAACAACACCTCTGTACGCGAGACCTTCGTGGGTGGCTACGGCACGCAGAGCGCGGTACCGTACCGCGAGGCGCGACTGCGCGCGGCCAAGGTCGAAGGATCTGCCAGCACCGGGGATGAAGTGCTGCCGGATGCCGGGAACATGCGCAACTTCGAGAGTCCGCAGGATTTCGTGGACAAGATGATGCCTTACGCCGTCAAGGCCGCCGAAGGTCTGGGCTTCAATCCGTTGGTTATCGTCGCGCAGGCCGCACTGGAGACCGGCTGGGGCGAGCATGTGCCTTCGGGCAACAATTATTTCGGTATCAAGGCCGGCGGCAGCTGGCAGGGCGAGAGCGAGGCTTTGAGCTCGCCGGAGTTTGAGAACGGCCAGTTCGTCAATGAAGTGTCAAGATTCCGTAAGTATAAGGACGTGCTCTCCAGCATGAAGGATTACATCGACTTTATTAAGGGCAATCCTCGTTACCACAAGGCCGTGGACAAAAGCTTTGATCCTGATACATATTTTGAGGAAATAGCCAAGGCAGGATACGCCACTGATCCCCATTACGCAGACAAACTGAAAAATATTTCCAGGAAAATTGCATTTATGGCATACAAATAGCATAAGAGAGTTCAGGAAGAGAAAACGGCAAAAAGTTGCCAAGAGAAAAATGGTAGGGAAATAAAATGTCGATTGACTTACTGCACGTTGGAAAGTTTGGCCTGCTCAATTCGCAGACTTTGCTGAACACCACCTCCAACAACATCAACAACGTGAATACCGAAGGGTATGTGCGCAAGTCGACCATTACCTACACCAACAGCATTCAGTGGGGTGTGGGTGAGACCAATACCCGCCGTATTTACGACCGTTTTGTGCAGCGCGAACTCTACACCGATCAGGCCCGCATGGCTTATTATGACA
This sequence comes from Succinivibrio sp., assembly GCA_017469335.1. Lineage (GTDB taxonomy): Bacteria > Pseudomonadota > Gammaproteobacteria > Enterobacterales > Succinivibrionaceae > Succinivibrio. The sequence goes on from JAFUGP010000188.1 coordinate 64,977, forward strand.
AGTACAGCGAGGGCATGACCACGGTGGATAAGGTGCTCACCGACAAATCGCTGTCCATTGCCAACGGCCTGAACGATTACTTTGACTCCTTAGCCGACGCGGTACAGAATCCGACCTCCGCAGCCGAGCGCGAGCAGGCCATGACCACCTTAAACGATGTGGTGGAGCGTCTGGGCACGGTCAATCAGACCATCCGCGGCGAGATCACCGACATCAACGCCAAGGTGGCCGATGATGTCACGCAGATTAACGATCTGGTGGCGAACATCCGTCAGGTCAACCGTCAGATCCGCGGCACCACCAACAACAACCACATCAAAGAAGAGATTTACTTAGAGCTCCTTGACAAGCGCGATTTGCTCATCAACCAGCTCTCCAGCTTGGTGGACATCAAGGTCATCGAGACCAATGACGGCTCTTTGGCGGTCTATCTGGCCCAGAACGGTCAGCTGCTGACCGACGGTGACACCTACGCCAAATTGGAGGCGCGCGCCAACGAGTTTGACAATACCCGCAGCGACATCTATCTGCGCTTTTACAACGACACCCAGATGCCGGCCGACAAGAGCACTGTCAAGCTGCAGGACGAGCAGTTAGGCGGCGAGCTGGGCGGCTATCTGGCCAGCACTGCCGAGATCCGTCAGACCATGCGCGATTTAGGTCAGCTCGCCCTGGCCTTCGCCGATGCCATGAATGTGCAGAATAAGTCCGGTTTCACCTTGGAGGGTGAGGCCGGCTCCAATCTCGTCAACATCATGAGCGTGTACGCCAAGACCGATGACACCAAGACTTCCGGTCAGGACAGCCTGCTGTGCACTTTCACTGAGCGCATGGGCAAGAACATCACCGCCTGCGATTATGAGGTAAGCTTCAAGAACGGTCAGCTGGCGCTGTTCCAGGTCGACGAGCACGGCAAACGTACCGATATCTCAGGGCTCGTTGACAACGGCACCAGCGGCATCGTCAGATCAACGGATGCCAACGGCAATCTGGTGTTGGATCTCTCCGAGTACGCCGGAGTCAAGTTTGAGTTCAACCAGAGCGAGGCCACTCTGAGCGCGGGTTATCCCGATCCCAGCACCGGTTATCAGCGTTACACCACTTTCTATGTGCAGCCCACGCTGGATGCCGCCTACAACATCTCGACCAACATCACTAAGCCCGAGGATTTCGCCTTCGCCGCGGCGGTGCGTCCCATCACCAATACCTCGCAGATGGACGGCCGCGCCACCAGCGCTGCCAATCCCGATGCCGCCAATGCCGGCAACGCGGTGATGACGTTGGTGTCCATGAGTGCCACCGGCTCGGACATGGGGGTGGTGATTAACCCCACCACCAATCTGCCGGAGTTCAACACCACCGCAGGTTACCTCGCGCCCAACAAGATCATGATTGACAACAGCGGCAACTATGTCATCTACAACGTGGACAGCACAGGTGCTCAGACCTACTTAGGTTACGCCGATGCCTCCACCGAGGGTGTGAACATCTTCGCTCAGGCCCACTGGTACGCCACCAATGTAGCGGCACCGGCCGGCAGCGGCTTTCCGGGCTACGAGGTGAGCGTTACCGGCACGGTGGAGCCCAACGATACCTTTTTCCTGGAGATTAACACCAACGGTGTGGCCGACAACACCAACGGCGTACTGATGGGCAACCTGCGCAACCAGGAGCTCATGGGCACCACCCGTTCGCAGCAGACCAAGGTGACCTTCAACGAAGGTTATGCCAACCTCACCACCCGTCTGGGCGCTGAGGTCTATTCGGCCAACAACAATTTAGAGGCCTATACGGCCAAAAAAGAGCAGACCGAGGCTCTGTACACCTCCGATGCCGGAGTGAATCTTGATGAGGAAGCGGCCAATCTGCTGATGTATCAGCAGAGTTATCAGGCCTGCGCCAAAATCATCGAGGCCTCGCAGACTGTGTTCAATGCTCTGATCAGCTCGTTCTAGGAGGGATAGAAAATGCGTATCTCAACCACGATGCAGTTTCAGAACCACCTGAAGTATATTCAGCGTTCCAACTCCAAACTCGATGAGGACGGCACCAAGTTCGCCACCGGTGAGAAGTTCACCACCGCCGGTGAAGATCCGTCCGGCATGGGCAGCAAGATCAAATACGAGAACGCCATCGCCGCCTACACTCAGTATGCCAAGAGCGCGGGGCTGGCGGCCGATACGCTCGCCGAGGAAGAGACGGCCTTAGCCACCATGTGGTCCACGCTCTCGAGCATCAATACCCGCCTCATTCAGGCGGTGGACGGCACCAATGACTCCGACAGCCTTGATGCCATCGCCGAGGATATTGAGCAGTGCAAGTTCCAGCTCTTTGATCTGATGAACACCCAGAACGCCGAGGGCGAGTATATTTTCTCCGGAGCGCAGAGCGGGATCCCGACCATGACTCTGACCTCCTCGGGACAGTACTACTGCCAGGCCGACGGCAGCACCCGTAAGGTGCAAGTGGCTCCCAATGTCACGGTGCAGGTCTCGGACAGCGGCCAGAATATTTTCCAGAACTGCGCCAAGGCCCATACCTTCTCCATGACCCAGATCACCAACTATGATCCAGGTCCGCCGGCAACTACCACCAATGTAGGTACCAACGGTGTGTATGCACAGGTTACCAATTACGGCAACTTCGAGAATCTGTACAAAAATTACTACCAGACCTCGGATGACCCCAATCTGGTCACCACGGCTACTACCAACAACACCATTCATCTGGTGTTTAACGATGACGGAACGTTCGTGTTGCAGGACAAGTCGGGTAACACCATTCCCAATACCAGCGGCCAGGCCAAATTGGACACGCTCACCGGTACTTATTCTCTGGAAGTGCAGGGCCTGGGCTTTAACGGGCTGACCCTGCCGGCTGCCGGTACTACCAATACCATCGACCTGCAGCTTAATACGGTGGAGAAGGACAACATCCTAAATGTTCTCACCGACTGCGTAAGCGTGTTGCGCGACACCACGCTGTCTCCTGAGGAGCGCAACGATCTGCTGGCGCAGGCTCAGGTGACGGTGCAGAACGCCATGGATCAGTACGATATGTACCGCGGAAGAGTAGGTGCCAGACAGCGCAACATCGATAATGTGTTGGCCTCAGACCAGGCCCTCTCGGACATCAAGGAAAATTCCAAGGCCATTGTCTCGTCGGTGGATGCCTTTGAGGCCGCGAGCGCAGTAACCCAGGATCAGCAGCTGCTGGAGGCGGCGCGGCAGGTGTATACCATGCTGCACGGCACCAGCTTGTTTGACTACATATAGTTTTAACCAGGTTTAACTTTTAAGGGTCAAAACTACCATATCGGCAAATTTTGACTATAATTAACTCAGGGGAGGATATCACCATGAACATCAATTCTCTTAACACCGGCGCAGTAACCACCAACGTGATTGGCAGGCAGGGCGCGGAGGCCAGGCCTCAGGCGGCCGCCAAAGGCGCGGAGCAGCCGCAGGGCTCGTCAGTAGTTGAACTCAACGGCAAGCTTAAGGATACGCAGGTAGCCGGCAGCGTAGCGGCCAACAGCGAGAACGCGGCCTCCTTGGCGTCCGATGTAGCCTCGCTCTTAGGCTCGCGTGGCGGTGCGGTGCAGTCTAACCTCAATGGTTTTGATGCGGCACGCCTGCTGGCAGGTTGATAAGCTTGCCTCAATCGAGACCTGGGCTCTGACCGAGCCTTAGGTCATCAAGAAACGTCTGCTTTTAGGGCAGGCGTTTTTTTTTGGCCCGTAATTCTCCCAAGATGCAGCGCCAAACTGCACCGGTGGTGTGTGCCATCCGGTCCCCGGTCGTGTGGTGCGTGAACACCAAAGTCCGTCTGCTCTGAGCCACCCTGTTTCAGGGAAGAGTGCAGGCAAAATTTTTCTTTGCTTCGGCCTAATAGTGTGACATATATCACATAAGGATAGTGCCTAAGAAAAAAACTTAAAGTAATGCTCCTTAGAGCCGATAACAAAGGTGAGAGAGGGATAGTTGTCACTTGTGAGCTTATCCCGGTCTTCAGGAGAGAGAGATTAAGATTAGATTCCTCAAGGGAGGAAGATAAAATGAGCGAGATTTCAATTGCGCGTACCGAGTCGATAGACCGGTCGCAGGTGATGCAGAATGCGGTGGTCGCCAACCAGGATCCCTTCATCAGGGACGAGGTGGCGAAGGTTGCCAAGAATGATGTGGCCTACTCTGACAAGGTAAGTGTGTCGGAAGAGGGCGCCATGCTCAGCGGTCAGACCGGTACTCAGAGTCTGAACGATGACATGCAGACGCGCAACTTAGTTGAGCAGCGCAAGAACGAGTTAGAGAAAAAGCGTGAGGAAGAGGCAGCCGAGGAGGCTCAGGAAGAAAACCGTGAGCTGATGATGAAGCTCAACTCCCAGAACTTAGGGCTGAGTTTCTCCATCGACGAGGATGTCAACATGACCGTCATCAGCGTCATGGATCGCAATACTGACGATCTGGTACGCAAGATCCCCTCGGAGGATTTTCTGAGGATGGCCAAGACCTTGCAGGAGGCTGAGGAAGCTGCTAAGAACCGCGGCGGCTCGGTGATCGACAAGGATGCCTTAAAGGGGCTTATCTTCGACGAGAAAGCCTAAAGCTCAAGCAGTCTCTCTCATTAATGTAAGACGCCGGCCTGTGGGCCGGTTTCTTTTTGTCCGCGCCAAGTAACGGCCAAAGCTGAAGCGTTGCGGAAAAACAGACGTCATTTCATGCTATTATCAAGCGAATGCCGCGCTTGATTTAAGATGGTTTTCAGGCGTACATCTGAGCCCGTACGAGAAATACTTGTTGTATTTCATATGGTTGCCAACTATTCTAAAGTTGGCACGAAAAATGTATCTATAGACTCACTAGCTAACTCGTCGGATTAATGACGCCGGAGGATAAAATGAGTCTCAGCATAGATACTTCCATGACCCAGGGTTCGATTTACGCTCAGTTGCAGAATATGCAGCGCCAGATGAATGCTCTGAGCAATGCGGCGGCCGTGCCGGTACAGCAGGCACTGCATCGTCCGCTCGCAGAGATCGAGCCAGTGCAGGAAGGGGGACCGAGTGCCGGCGACAAAATCGGCGCGTTTGCGGATTTGCTCAAGCAGGCAGTGGAAAATGTGAATACCCTGCAGAACGATGCCGCGACCGCCCAGACCAATTTTGATTTAGGTGACAGATCGCTTAGTCTTGCAGATGTTATGCTTTCCACCCAAAGGGCCAGGATCTCTTTTGAGGCAATGGTTCAGGTGCGCAACAAAGTGGTGGAAGCTTATCGTACCATTTCGCAGATGCAGATCTAAATATGAAAAGAGGACTATTACATGGCTGAGAATGAACTTCCGGTTCCTGCCGAGACGGGGATGACCGCCGACGAGGGACTGGAAAATCCGCCGGCCTTAACCGATGAGAGTGGCGCAGGCGGATCCTCGACTGCCATATCCGACAGTTTGGAAAGTGAAGATCTAGGCGGTAAAAAGAAAAAACTAGGCACGCTCAAAGGATTCTTCAAGAGCGGCGACGGCATGCACAAGGTAATCATTTTAGGATTCCTAGTCATTTTCGTCGCCGCTATCATATTTACCCTCATCAGTCTGCAGGGACCGTCCTCTTCATCCTCCGTGGAACGTGTCCTGGGGCATTACAAACCTCAGGAAATAGGCGCGGTGCTGGATTTTCTGGATACCGAAGGGTTCCATTACCGTCTGGCCAATAATGACACCATCATCGTCGATGCCGGCGAGTACAGCAACATTGCCGAGCAGATGCTGCGTCGCGGCATCGCTCTGCCGCAGTCCACAGATGATGAAGGCGATTCCATTCTCATGACCGACAGCGGCTTCGGGGTGTCACAGCGCATGGAAGGCGAGCGTATCAAACACGGTCGCGAACTGCAGCTGGCCCGTGCCATCGAGCGCATTGACGGGGTAGACCACGCCACGGTGCTGCTGGCCATTCCCAAGGAGAACGTTTTTGCCCGTGAGAAAAACCACCCCAGCGCGGCGGTGGTGATTACGCTGAAAAACAACGCCTATTTAACTCCCGAAAATGTCAGCTCCATCCGCTATATGGTGGCATCCTCGGTGCACAACCTCATGGCCAAGGACGTGAGTGTGACCGATCAGCAGGGCCGTCTGCTCAGCGCCGAAACCAAGGGTGATATCGCCGAAAGCAGGTTGCAACGGGAGTTTGAGCTGCGTACCATGCGGGAGGCGCAGTACCGCGATAAGCTCGATACTATTTTGGGGCCCATGCTGGGTTATGGTCGCTACTCGGCTGAAGTGGATGTCACCTTGGACACCACTCAGCAGGAGGAAACCTCCCAACTATACAATCCCGACAGTCAGGCGGTGCGCTCTGAGACCTTAAAGGAACAGCAGGGCGGCGATGATCGCCGCAATCCTTACGGGGTGCCCGGCTCGCTGTCCAATCAGCCTCCGGCCAACGCGGCCATCCCGCAGCAACTCAAGGACGGCACCGGCGGTACGGACAGCTCCGAGAGCAATCAGCGCAAGGAAAGCCGGGAGGCGGTGCGCAATTACGAGGTGGACACCACGGTAAGACATACGGTAAGGCCGTCCAACTTTGTGCAGAGGCTTACGGTATCGGTGGCGGTGGATTACCTGCGTACCGTCGACGAGGAAGGCAACGTGCAGTACGTGCCGCGTCCTCAGGAAGATCTGGACAAGATAGCCGACTTAGTACGCGGCGGTCTGGGTTTGAACGCCAGCCGCGGCGACTTTGTCAGTGTGGCAACCGTCAATTTCCCGCATACCGACGATCTGCCGCGCGGACCGATTTACGAACAGCCCTTCTTCATCCGCATCATCAAGATTGTCGGCGCCGTGCTGGTCATTCTCATTTTGGTCATCTTCATCATCAGGCCCATGCTCAACAAGCTGTTGCATAAGGAGACTGCCGAAGAAGAGAGCATGGATGAGGATCTGGATGCCGAGAGCGCTCTGATGGGCGATGACGATCTCAACGTGATAGCCCGCACCAACGATCTGGCCGAACAGGTGTACTCAGTCAACAAGGAGGGAGGCATTGAGCTGCCCAATCTCCATAAGGAGGCTGATCTGCTCAAGGCCGTGCGTACCCTGGTATCCAACGAGCCGCAGCTGACCTCCGAGGTCATTAAGGAGTGGCTGGAGAGTGACGCCAAAGATAAGTCTGCTCAAAAATAAGGTTCAATGGATATTTTAGGGGGATCGGCATCTTTTAGAACCTCTCCTTTTTACGGCTTTCGTCCATTATCTTTAAGAAGAAATATTCAGTATCAGGATAGCCATACCCTCGTTTCTTGATGGTCTTGATCATGTTTA
>JAFUGP010000189.1 GCA_017469335.1 Succinivibrio sp.
GGGATTTTCATAGTTGAGCTCAAAGAAGTTTTTGAGCATGCTCAAGGTGAGGGTCTTGCCAAAGCGTCTGGGGCGGGTGAAGAGCAGGACCATATCATGGGTTGGTTTGCCGTCAGGTTTTACATGCTGGGCGTAGATCTCATTTATCTGGAGAGTCTTGTCGATATAGATATCACCCTCCTGCCTGAGCAGCGCAAAATCTTCCACCCCGCTGTTGGTAAGTTCGTTTTGATCAGTCATGATTCCGAGTTCTCTCCAACATCAATCTCACATCTTAGTGCGGCAAGTCTGTCCACCTTACTCTTCTTCAGGGACTTGGCTGTTGCAGCTACATTGGTTCCATGTTTCAGCTCAGCGTAGCCTTTTGGCAAGCAGCTGCGTCACTCAAACACATTCTTTATGTCAGCTCCAGAGTGTAGATCACCGCTCCTACGTCGACTCAAGGTAGAGTCACTTTCCGCTCAACCGGGGCTCAACTTTGCCAGGCAGGATGAACTCGGCAATTCTCGGCATCAGTAAACCTACGCTCGGCCGAGGAGCATTGATGCCGAACAGAGTTGAAGGTGAAAGACAAGCCGATTCTGCCGGTCTGACCGATCTATGATCAGCTGCCCGATCCATTCCACCCCAGGCGCCATGATCAGCCGTGTTTTGAATTACCTGTTCTCTGAACTACTCGGTCTGCCCTTTGACCTCGCCGATGACCTACTTTAGGTATGGCCTACACACTCCAGACACTTTCATCATACCGAAATTTAGGCAAATTCAGTATGAAAAAGTGCCGTGAACGAAAATTAACGCTCAGATCTGGTAGCTTTTCCTGGACTGAAGCCAGATCAACGCTGCAAATCCAGCCTCAGTGCCAGCCGTCTCAGAGCCCTTGCCTGCTCTTCATGCAATAAAAGCATGACCCCACCCCCAGGGTGCTCACCTGATCTGTCGAACTTCAATGCGCTGAACGTTATGGCAAATTTTTCTTGACAAAGTTCCAAATCGTACTATTATTAGTACCAATTCGTACTATTACCGGGGCAAACCTATGAATAATGAAAAGCTGTTTGAGGAGTTTTACCGCATCTGGCTGCAGATAAATGCCGGCTATGAGCGTTATGCCCGCAAAGCAGGCCTCAGTTATACCCAGTTGCAGATCCTAAACGAGCTGTACTCGTCATCCCCCGGGTTGACGCAAAAAAACATCTGCGAGAACTGCCATCTGCCTAAAACCACGGTCAACGCGGTCATAGCCGGTTGGCAGAAGGAACACTATGTGGAACTGCAGCCTCAGCCTGAGGACAAAAGACAAAAGGTAATCTGCCTGACGGCAGCCGGCCTAGACTATGCCGCCCCGCTGATGACACGCCTGCGGCAATGTGAGCTCGAGGCTTTCTCACAGCTTGAGGAGCGTACCGTAAAGGCGATGCTTCAGGGTCTTGCTGACTATCAACAACACTTCAACGACAAATTAAATGAACTTTTCGGTGGAAAATGAAATGGAAAACTTCACTTTTTGTATCCCCACCAACATTCTGTTCGGCAAAGGGCAGATCGAGCATCTGCCGGAGGTGATCGGGCAGTTCGGTCATCAGGTGCTGCTCGTCTACGGCGGGGGCAGCGTCATTGACTGCGCCAAGGCCATCGCCGCCGGGGTCTGCTACCCGGGGGATCCCTGGGAGATGATTGCCACACACGCCCCCCTCAAAAAGGCCCTGCCCCTCGTAACCGTACTGACCTTAGCCGCCGCAGGCAGCGAGGCCGACGCCGGCGCGGTCATTTCCAATCCCGACACCAAGGAGAAAATGGCTCTGTTCGATCCGGCGGTCTTTCCCAGGACCTCGATTTTGGACCCTCAGTACACCTTCACGGTGCCCGTCGAGCAGACGGCGGCAGGCTCCATCGACATCCTCTCGCATCTGATGGAGCAGTATTTTGTCCCCGCCTCCACTTTTATGGGTGATCTCCTGGTCGAGAGCGTGATGAAGACGGTGGTCAAATACGCACCCCTCGCCCTGGCAGAGCCTGACAACTATGAGGCCCGCGCCCAACTGATGTGGGCCGGTACCATAGCGGACAACGCCACCTTGTGCAACGGCAATCAGCTGGCAGCCTTCAGCTGTCACGCCATGGAACACGAACTTTCGGCCTATTATGATGTTTCTCACGGAGTGGGACTGGCCATCATCACCCCCCCGCTGGATGGAGCGGATACTGTCCGAGCAGACGGCTCCTCGTCTGGCCCATTTCGGCAGGGAGGTATTTAAGGTAGGCGGTGCAAATGATCTGGAGAGTGCCAGATTGGCCATCACCGCCACTTACAACTTCTTCAAGAGTCTAGGCGTACCCATGACCTTTACGGAGCTGGGCGTAGGTTCCGAGCATTTTGGCGACATGGCCCGGCATGCGGTGACCTGCGGCTCCCTGGCCTACGCCTGGGTACCGCTAAATGAAGAAGATGTAGTGGCCATATTCGAGAAATGTCTGTAGGCACAGCTACAGTTTCTGCCCCTGCCCGGTCCCCAGCAGGGAGCGGGCAGTCGTGTTGTCCCCGGTCAACGGTCAATGCAACCGGCCAATCTGCGCCACAGAGCTGATCAAGGCAGCAGTCGCAAGTCCCTGCCTGTTGCGCCTTCATTCTTGCACTGCCCTGCATATCTTGAGTAAGATGGAACACAAGAGCGGCAGTTTTGCGCGCAAAGCGTGGAGGTTTGGGTGAAATTTAAATCAAACGCCGCCGTCGTCAAGGTTCTGGCCCTGGGATTAAGCTCCCTGCTCTGTGCCTGGGAGCTCAATGCTCTGCCTGATTTAAGGCCGCAGAGCGACCGCTCCCCGGGGAAGATGGAACCTGCCGCAGTTACGGGAGCGGAGCAAGCTGAGGATGCCCTGCCAAGGTTGGACGCTACATCATCCGATCCGGCACAGATGAACAGACAACCGCTCCTTAAGGATGCTGCGGCCGCACCATTGCCGCTACAACGGTCCCGCTTGCAAAGCGTAACCTCAGAGCCTTCAATTGAGCCTCAATACTCTCCACGCACGCTTATCATCAGCTATGATGCAAAGCAGGGCCCGCAGGCCTTGCTGGAGGCGGCGCAGAAACGCGGCTGCGAAATCATCTACCGCTATCACATCATCAACGCGCTGGCCCTTAAAATTGCCGAGGATGATGACATTCTCAAGGCCCGGGCCTTTTTTGAGCAGGTTCCCGGTGTGCTGACGGTAGAGCGAGATCAGATCATGCAACTGCATGGAACGGATACGCTTAAGGCTGAATGAGAGCCTCCGGTCAAAATCAGAGCCTGATGCACCCGTTTGTTCAAGCTTTGAAAAGGTGGTCTATGCCTGTCGGGCAGTTATGCTCCACAGGTCAGTTTGAAAAGAAACAAAGTTCAGTTGTCGGCAAAGGCAGAACCGCCAAACTGCGAGCTTTCAAGCCGTCGCAGCACCTTCGTCGATCCCATACTCCCGATACAACTCGCTGCGTTTTACCTTATCTATAAGGGCAACGGCAAAATCCTGGGTGGTCTTGCCGACCTTAGTCATTTTATCTAAGAGCTGGCTCAATAAGCTAGCGTTATGAGCCTCTTTAGCCTCGGTTTCGGCTTTCACTCTGGCCTCGGTTTCGGCTTTCACTCTGGCCTCGGTTTCGGCTTTCACTCTGGCCTCTATTTCGGCTTTCACTCTGGCCTCCGCCTCGGCCACTGCCTTGTCTATGCCCTGTTGCCACAAATTTGCTTCAGCCTTAACTCTGGCATCGGCTTCGGCTTTCATTCTGGCCTCCGCTTCGGCCACAGCCTTGTCTATGCCCTCCTGCCATAAATTTCTCATGGACTTCCTCCCGTCCTCACTTTCCATCACAATATTCAAAATACTGTCCTCCTCAGACTTGTTCTCGGCCATGGCCAGAAGTGCATTGAACAGTTCCACTTTATTGGAGACATGATACCCCTCTGGCGGTGCAGTGAAGCCGTGCAAGTGACGTTTTTGCCACACAAGATCAGCTACCGCCTTGTAATCTCCTTGGAAAAATTCCAGGCTCTCTTTGGGCAAGGCGCCTAGATCCACCACGTGGATCCGGTAATCTGAGAAGAAATGCCTCACTTCGTCACTAACTCTGACGCAATCGGCCAGCGCGTCCTGACCTCCCCAGGGTGTAGCACCCAGATACAGAACAATGGTAATCACCGCGGCAGGTTTTTCTCTTGGCACTTTTGGAGGCTCACGCCCTTCGCTCAGAGCTTGTTTTTTAAGCTCATTGCGTCGCTTTTCATCCTCTATTATTTGCACCGCATAGTTGGCGGCGTCATAGAGCATGATTCTGGCCGCCATATACGGGTCATAGCTGCTCTGTATTTCCGTACCCAATATGGCCAGACGCAATCCCTGACCGTCTTGCCATTGTTTGAGAACATCTCGATCCGCGCCGTGAAGTTCCCCGATAAACATTGCGTTCAGAGAGCTCACCGAGTTCATCAGGCTTCACCTTGCGCGTTCCTGAGTAGAGTATCGCATTGAAGTCGGCAAATACATCGTTTTTGCAGATGAGATCGCGCTGAGTCAGATCTTTTAAGTGCGCATTGGTCATGTATGTTAATCCGTTTTCTACATTTATAAAGTTTGGTTATTAAAGTTTGTCTTTTCAAAGAGAGTATATACGCAAGTTGTAATAAGGTCAACTGCACAGACCACAATATGATTAAATTTAGAATTTACCTATTGTTATTGACCTGTCATGTTCAAAATTATCATTCAGCGCTTAAATGACATCATAATCAGTAATGGGATGAGTCATTTCACTTATTAACACCGCAGACAGCGAGTTATAACATCTTGCCTGGAATCGCTACAGAATGGGCTGCATAGCATCGAAAGATTTTGAGACACCGACCTTGAGCGTGTGCACGGGCAGCATAATTGCCACGTGCAGCTTAAGCTGCAACAAGAGTTGCTCCAAGTAAGGATCCCTGTGCTAAAGTGAGCATAATTGAAAGTTCCTGCGTAAGGAGGCCACCTTGTCAGTCCCAGTCAAAGACAGCGACCACTTCATGGTCTACCGCGGCGGCAAGATCCGTATCAACCCCAAGAACGAGCGCATCAGACAGGAGCTCATAGCCACCATTAGCCGTCTCATCGACCAGGACCTCAAAAACCGTCCCGGTCCCATGCCCTGCAGAGTAAAACCAAGAGGACACTGAACAGGCCATTGAAGGCAACATCCGAACTTGTGACACTTCCCAGGCCGCATTCATCTACTGTTGCTTTCAGGCGGCCAATGCCTGGTGATCGCGCGCTGCATGTTAGCCCGCCCCACCGGATTGGCCGTATGCAGCACAATGGGGTAGAAGGTCTGCCGCTCCACCAGAAAATCAAGCAGGCAGATGGCGTCCCCGCCCTCGCCGGCAAAGTCTCCCAGATCGTGATCCAAATTGAGCTCCGCAATGCCCACCGCGCGGCGCTCGCACTCCAGGATAAGGGCTATGGTCTCGTTTACGCTGTGACAGCGCACATAACCGGACGGCGCCTCTCTGACGTCGTCAAGCCACACCTTTATCCTTCCGTCCGGCGGTAATTCCTGTCCGGCAAACTCCCCCGTTCCCCCTGCTTGCGGCGGCCCCGCATCATGTGACATCAATCCTCCAGCACTATCAACCCAAAACACCGCGCAACGCCCGGGACCTCCGTCCCGGGCATACTCTGTCAGAACCCTATCTTATGCTCTTTAACACTCTGCTCGTTTTTGAGCTTGACCTCCTTGCGCAGGGCCGCGATAAGCTCGGCATGTCCGCCCTTTACAGAGGGGCAGAAGATACTGCCTAACTTGGACTGCACGGCATGAAAGTCCCCGGGAGTAAGATGTCTGATGTCCGCAAGCTCTTTGCGCTGTGCCACAGTAAGTTTCTCCTCAGGGCACAAGGGGGAGAGCAGCTTTTCATAGAGCATGAGGCACTGCTCGGGGCTCGCGTAATCAAACTTGAGCTTGAAGGCAAAACGTCTGGAGGCTGCCTGGTCCAAACCCTCTTTGTGGTTGGTCGTACAGATGATAAGGCCCCGGCACTCCTCTAACTGAGTTAAAAACTCGTTGACCTGGGTTACCTCCCAGCTGTGATTGGCCTTGTCGCGCTCATAGAGAAAGGAGTCGGCCTCGTCTATGACCGTCAGCACGTCATCACTCTCGGCCTGCGCGAAGGTCTTGGCTATGTTCTGCTCGCTGCCGCCCACCCACTTGGAGAGCAAATCGGAGGCCTTCACCACCACACAGCGCCGGTTTAGCTTATGCGCGATATAGCGGGCCAGCGCGGTCTTGCCCGTACCCGGAGGACCGTAAAAGAGCATGGTCGCGCAGCCGCCGCGTATCTTATCTTCGTCCGTGTCCTTTAAATAGCGGTCGGCTCTTTGGCAGCGCTCGACAAGCTCGGAGACTTTAAGCTCGCAGCACACCCCCTCCTCACAGTAATCAGCTGCGGCCTTGACCCCCTCAGAGCGCTTAAGGGCTTTCTTCAGGGTCTTCTTGTCCACCCCGTTGTGCTCCAAGGCCACGAAGGCATCCAGCTGCCGCCTCACCCCCGCGTAGAACTCGGATTTGTTATACAGGGCCTTGCCTTCCAGCACTGCCTGATGGATGACACCGGCCTGCACCTTATAGCAGCGCGCAAGCTCCTCTTGCTGCTCGGCACTAAGCAGGGATAAGGCCTTGTTGCGCCTTAAGATGCGCTGCCACAAGGAGAGCCGCCCCTTCTGGTCTAACTCGGGAAAATACATGCTGTAGACAAAGCGTCTGCGCACTGCCTGGTCTAAGTGTGAGATCTTATTGGAGATCCAGATTATCCTGATACCCCTACGCTCCAAAAAAGTGTTGAGCCAGGCCTTGTCCTTGTTGTTCGTGCCCGGTTCAAAGGACGTGTCCAACAGCCGCTCGGCCTCATCCACCAGCACCACCGCCTCCTCCATGGAGGAAGCCCGGTTCACGCAGGCCAGCAGCGAGGCCCTGCGATCATCAGTGTCATCCCTCAGCGCCGAGGCCACCTCAATGACCTTTAACCCCAGCTCGGCTGCCAGCGAATAGGCCAAAGAGGTCTTGCCCGTGCCGGGCAGACCGTAAAGCAGAATATTGACCGCTCTCCCGCCCTTGCGCTTCAAAAGCCCCCTGATGTGATTTACATCGCCCTCGTCCAAGTCAAACTCCGCAAGCGGCAGCACCTCCACCGCGCCCTGCTTGCGCCCGAAGAAATCAGCCAAAGAGAAATGATCACCGGGATCATAGAGCCTTTCTATCTGATCGCTGGGAGCCAGACCGCGGCAGCTTACCAAAAGCCCGCATTGTGTGAGGCTCTCCAAGGCCGCTCTGAACACCCGCTCCTTGACTCCCAGCATTGTGTAGAGTTTCTTGCGGCCGTCTGCGTCGTTGTCGGTCAGATCCCAGTTATAGCTGAAGCGCTCCAATTCCTCTACCTGACCTAGCAGTGCCAGGGCCTCCAGCAGATCGGACTGCGCCTGATCCAGCCCGAACACCTGCCTGATCTTGACCTTGAGCTCACCAAAATAACCGCACTCGGGCAGTTTGAGATGTTCAAAGCTCTCCAGCAGCGCCCCCAGATCGCGCTTTAAAATTCTCTGCATGGAGCTCTGCTTGCCAAATTCACTCTCGATGAGCTGCGGCAGCTCCCAGCCCTCGCAGCAATCCCGGCCGATGCGCTGCTCCTTTCTCTTGCGCTCTTCTTCAATGTCATTGCCCAGCCGCACATTCTCCCCGAGTACGTCCAGATACAGCGCCTTTAGCGACCAGCTGTCATTCAGGCTCCAGGCCACCCACTTGAGCAGCAGTTCACAATCGTAGTTGTACTCCCGGATAAGCGGCAGCAGACGATACATCCAGCGGCCGGCCAGGATGCGCACATAGCGCTCTTTCACGGACAGGGCACCCAGCTTGCCCGGCAGTCTGACAACAGTCCCGGCACCTTGTGTGACCCTCTCACCCGGACCCATATATGTAATCACGCCGTTGTGGCCGGCATCCCGCGCTTGCATCACACTATCCTTCATAACAATTTCCATCCTCAAATTAATTTATACGCCGCCTGAGCAACTTAAGGCTCTCAAGCATCAGACTCACGTCGTTACCAGAAAGGTGGAATGTGTCTCGTCGATTACGGCAGTACGTCCCTTACGATCAACCAACACTCTTTACATCTATTGACCCTGCACTGTCACTGCCCCATTCCTGACACTTGGTAACTATAGGTCATCATCATTCCAGATCGTAAAACTCATGGTGCATTTTTTTGGGGTCTGCACCGCCCGCTCCTCAGCAACACCCTGCCCAGGCAGGGCCCCGACTCAGCCGGAACGGGATCGTGAAAAACCCAGAACGCGTCGGCAGCGGCTGTACCAGGTCCCTTCTGTGACCATAAAAGACCAGACACCGTTACCCCGGCACCTAAGTTTCATCAGCGTGAGTTATACTTAACTGCGTAGCCACCCCAACCTATAAATTACAAACAGTGCACATCATAAAGGCAGAGTTATCCATGACCGAAGAAATCGCCCGCGGCAGAGAGGGGTTTGCCTCAATCATTGAGAACCGGCGCATTTACATTGACAAGACCGCCTATCTCAAAGACTTTATGGGCAGAGTAGGCAAGCCCGGTGAGGGCGATGCGGAAAGCGCCGTGATGCTGTTCACCCGCCCCCGGCGTTTTGGCAAGACTCTCACCTTGAGCATGTTGGAGAGTTTTTTTGCGCTTAACTATGAAAACCCCGGTGATACCGGCAAGGCCCAAAAACTCTTCGAGGGACTTGCCATCTCAGAGGATAAGGAATTCTGCAGGCTGCATTTAGGACAGTACCCGGTGGTGAGTGTGTCGCTAAAGTCCGTGGAGGGGCAGGATTTTGCCTCCGCCACAGGCTCACTGCTGGGGCTCATGGGAAACCTGTACCGCAGTTTTGAC
>JAFUGP010000190.1 GCA_017469335.1 Succinivibrio sp.
CTTGGGCAGGATCTGGTTTGATCACCCTCTGCTGATCCTTAGTATTGGATTTATCGGTGGTTTTATCCTCAGAGCTGCTTGTCATGCTATGTACCTCATATACGTTGTAGCCAACTACGTCTGATTATAGCACAAAAAAAAACGCTCTATAGAGCAATTTATAGAGCGATAACAACAAGAAATTGTGAGGTATGGAGCGTTTATTAATTTACATACGTGTGTTGCGTGAAAAATTTAGATTCCAGGGGAGTTCACCGGCCCCATTGCAGTTTTGTGCGTATATTGTCGCTGAAATGGGAAGTTTAAAATGCTAGAATTTGCAAAAAGTGCAACACAAGGAAAAAACGTGAAAAAGTCAGCTATTTACTTTCTGGCCTCCCTGGCCCTTAGCAGTGGCTGCAGCAGCGATGAGAGTCCATACCCGCCCCGCGGCGAGAGCGCATCACTGCAGCAGGAGGTGACCGTGAGTGTGGGCGGCGATGCTGCCGAGCGCAACGGCAGTCTGCTCATCAACGGTCGCTATGTCTACCTGCGCGGGGAGATGAACGATTATGCCGTCTCCGAAACCTTCAGGCTCAGGCGTGACAAGCAGGGCTGGTGTACGGAGTCGGTGCTGCGTGCCGACTGGTCGCCTTACAAGTTCAAATTTGCCGACGAGCAGTGGACGGCCGGTTCTAATTTTGGCTATGCCGTACCGCCGGGAACCCTGCGCGAGAGCGCCAAGCCCGTCAAGTTAAACCCGGCCGCGCAGTTTGAAGAGGTATCCTTTCACCTCAAGGAAGACGGGGTGTTCAAGTTCTGCCTGATCCGCGACAAGTCCGGTGACTACTATGCTCAGGTGTACCGGCTCTCCCTCAAGGAAGCCCGTAAACTGGGCGATATGCTGCGTCAGGACAATGGAGGGGGATATTGAGCGCTGAGGGAGCTTACTCAGATAACGCGCCGCAAGCCTCACTTTCCCCGCAAAACGAGCGGCTGCTTACCGGTTTTGCGGATTATCTGCTCTTAGAGCGGGGACTGGCGGGGCTGACTCTCACTGCTTACTCCTCGGATGTCAGGTTGTTCCTGATTTACGTGCAGGGCAGCAGCGCTCATGGCCCTGATGACTTTGACGAGGCGGACGTGCGCGCCTACCTGCGCGACGGCGGTGCCTGCGCCTCAAGCTCGGCCGCGCGCCTGCTGTGTTCGCTGCGCTCCTTCAGCGCTTTTTTGCGTACTGAGCACCTGCGCGGTGATGATCCCCTGGCGCTGGTGGAAAATCCCCGACTGGACCGACAGCTGCCTGAGGCCATGAGCGAACAGTGCGTGGAGGCCTTCATCAATGCCCCCGATCTGGGAACCCACACGGGCATGCGGGATCGGGCCATGCTGGAGACAGTCTACGCCTGCGGTCTGCGCGTGAGCGAGCTGGTGGCGCTCAGATTCTCCGCCTTAAATCTCACTGACGGCTTTGTCATCATCCGCGGCAAAGGAGACAAGGAGCGCATGGTGCCCTTAGGGGAAAATGCCGCCTACTGGATCTCCACCTATGTGACCGAGCAGCGCGCTCAGAAAGATCCCAAGCGCCAGTGTCCTTATGTTTTCCTATCCGGCAAGGGTTTAGGGCCCATGACGAGGGTGGCCTTCTGGTATCGGGTGCGCCATTACGCCGACGAACTGGGCATCACCCAGGGAGTATCGCCGCATACCTTCCGCCATGCCTTTGCCACCCATCTGCTCAACCATGATGCCGATCTGCGCACGGTACAGATGCTGTTGGGGCACGCCAGTCTGACCACCACGCAGATCTACACCCACGTGGCCACCCGCAGGCTCCATGAGATCTACGAGCGCACTCACCCGCGGGCTCTGGATGAAAACCAGTCCGGCCCCGTAACCTGAGGGAGCATAAAAAAACCACCGCATGGCGGTGGTTTTTTGAAGACGGCACAGCTTAGCTTTGCGGCTGCTCCTTTGCCGCGTTCTGTTCTTCCTCGCTTTCACTGGCGAGCTTTTTCTCCAGATAGTGGATGCTCACACCGCCTTTTATCTCCGCCGGATCGGTGAGCAGCTCACGGTGCAGGGGGATATTGGTCTTGATGCCGTCGAGCACCAGTTCGTTGAGCGCCTCCAGGGCGCGGAAGCGGGCCAGCTCCCGGGTATCGTCGTGCACAATGAGTTTGCCAACCAGCGAGTCATAGTAGGGCGGAACCTTGTAGCCCTGATAGACGTGAGAGTCCCAGCGCACTCCTGGACCGCCCGGCACGTGGAGCATCTTGATCTCGCCCGGGGAGGGAATGAAGGTACGGGGATCCTCGGCGTTGATGCGGCACTCGAAGGCGTGTCCCTTGATTTTGACGTCGCTCTGTTTGAGGGAAAGAGGATTGCCGGCACACACCGAGATCATCTCCCGCACAATGTCCACGTCGGTGATCATCTCGGTAACCGGGTGTTCCACCTGCACGCGGGTATTCATCTCGATGAAGTAGAACTGTCCGTTCTCGTAGAGAAACTCAAAGGTGCCGGCGCCGCGATAGCCTATCTCCACGCAGGCTTTGGCGCAGCGCTCACCGATGGACTTGCGCTGCTCGGCGGTGATGAAGGGCGCCGGGGCTTCTTCGAGTACCTTCTGGTTGCGGCGCTGCATCGAGCAGTCGCGCTCGCCTAAGTATACGGCATGCCCCTGGCCGTCGGAGAGGATCTGAAACTCCACATGGCGCGGATTTTCCAGGAACTTCTCCATGTACACCGCGGGATTGTTGAAGAACATGTCAGCCTCACGGCGCGTGAGATTGATGGAGTCCTCCAGCTCAGCCTCACTGCGCACCACGCGCATGCCGCGGCCGCCGCCGCCGCCGGAGGCCTTGATGATGATGGGGTAGCCTATTTTGGCCGCCAGTTTCTTGTTTTCCGCGATATCCTCACCCAATGCGCCGGGAGAGCCGGGCACGCAGGGTACCCCGGCCTTCTGCATGGCCTTTTTGGCCGAGACCTTGTCACCCATCAGACGGATGGTATCGGCGGTCGGTCCGATGAAAGTAAAGCCGGAGCGTTCCACCATCTCAGCGAAATCGGCACTCTCCGACAGAAAGCCGTAGCCCGGGTGAATGGCACTGGCACCGGTGGACTCGGCAGCGGCGATGATGGAGGGAATGTTAAGGTAGGAATCCTTGGGCGCGGCCGGGCCGATGCACACGGTTTCGTCAGCCAGTTTTACGTGCATCAGATCGCGATCGGCTGTGGAATGTACTGCAACGGTTTTCAGACCGAGCTGGCGGCAGGCTCTCAGCACGCGCAGGGCAATTTCACCGCGGTTGGCAATCAGAACTTTTTCCAGTTTCATAAGCACCACCAATCAGTAGGTACATCTAAAAGGGCAACAGGCTGCCGACACGGGCAGCCCAGGGAGACCGAGGTCGTGACCTTGCAGCCGATCACTCAAACTCAAACAGGGGCTGGTCAAACTCCACCGCGGCGCCGTTTTCCACCAGAATTTTCTTGATGGTGCCGTCGCGGTCGGCCTGGATCTGGTTCATCATCTTCATGGCTTCGATGATGCACAGGGTATCGCCCTCCTTAACGCTCTTGCCTTCCTCGACGAAGGGTGCGGAAGTGGGGCTGGCGGCCCTGAAGAAGGTTCCCACCATGGGGGACTTCATCAGCTTGGCGCTGTCAACCGCCGCCGCAGCGGGAGCTGCGGCTGCAGGCGCCGAAGCAGCGGCGGCAGGTGCCGCCACCGGGGGTACAGCCGGGATGCTGATGGCCTGCGGGGCGGCCATCATGGGGGGCAGCGGCATGGGCGGCCGCTCCCTGGAAATTTTCAATTCTTCTTCACCCTGCTTGAGATTAATCTCAGAGATGTCTGAATTGGAGACAATTTCGATGAGCTTGGATATCTTGTGAATATCGATCTGCATAGACTTTCTTCCTGCGTTGGTGAATTAATTCGGGGTGCTGCACTCAAGCTGCCCGACACAGCATCTTAAGGCATATTCGTAACCTGCGGTGCCGAATCCGGCAATCACCCCCTGAGCAATATCGCTCAGATAGGAATGACGGCGGAAAGGCTCGCGACGGTGCACGTTGGTGATGTGAATTTCGTAAAAAGGTATCTCAACCCCCATCAGGGCGTCGCGAATGGCGACACTGGTGTGAGTATAGGCCCCGGCGTTGAGAAGGATGAAATCATGTTTGCCGCGGGCGCTTTGAATAATGTCCACCAGATCGCCTTCGTGGTTGGACTGGTAGTCACAAAGCTCAACGCCCAGCTCGGCAGCCACCTGCTTGAGGCGGTCGATAAGCGCCTTAAGCGTGGTGTGGCCGTACAGTTCCGGCTCCCTGACACTCAAAAGATTGAGATTAGGGCCGTTAATTACCAAAATTGAGATTTTTTTCAATGAGTTACCTCTCTGAGGGCTCTTGGTGACGCTCATTTTAACACCTTTGGACAAGGAAAATTTAAAGACGGGGCATGTTTTGCCCAAATTGCAGGGTAATTTGCCCAAAAATCACTAAAAATAGGCTAATTGGGGCGCAAAAAGCAGTAAAAACCCGGTAAATCACACACAGAGTGTCCTCGTCAGCTTCTGCCTTAGGCCGTGCTGAAAACACGGGCGCCTAGGGAGTGTGTTTTTTTGTGTGCTGTCTTGGGAAAATGCTAAAATTGCGCTGTTCAAGCACTCCGTCTCACCAAGGGCGGTTCACTTTTTATTTCAACAGGACAAAATGCGATGAGTTTCATCAACAAAGCCCCGTCAATTGCTCAGTACGATCCCCAGCTGTGGCAGGCCATGGTCGGAGAGAATCAGCGCCAGGAAGACCACATCGAGCTGATCGCCTCGGAAAACTATGCCTCCAATTGCGTCATGGAGGCCCAGGGCTCCCAGCTGACCAACAAGTATGCCGAGGGCTATCCTCACAAGCGTTATTATGGCGGCTGCGAATATGTCGATGAAATCGAGCAGCTGGCCATCGACCGCGCCTGCGCCCTGTTTCACTGCGACTATGCCAATGTGCAGCCGCATTCGGGCTCTCAGGCCAACAGCGCCACTTATTTTGCCCTGTGCAATCCCGGCGATACCGTGCTGGGGTTGTCGCTCTCCTCAGGCGGTCACTTAACTCACGGCTGCCCGGTTAATTTCTCCGGCCGCGTTTACAAGTCGGTGGGTTACGAAGTCAATGAAGACGGTCAGCTTGACTACGAACAAATTGCCAGACTGGCTCATGAGCATCAGCCCAAGGTTATTATGGGCGGTTTTTCGGCCTATTCGGGGTTAGTGGACTGGGCGCGGCTGCGCCAGATAGCAGACGAGGTCGGCGCCTACCTGGTGGTGGACATGGCTCACGTGGCCGGCTTGATTGCCGCCGGAGTCTATCCCAGCCCCATCGATCACGCTCATGTGGTAACCTCCACCACCCATAAGTCCTTAGGCGGGCCGCGTGCGGGGTTCATTCTTTCCAACTGTCATGACGAGGCCCTGTACAAGAAGCTCAATTCGGCTATTTTCCCGGGCAATCAGGGCGGTCCCCTCATGCATGTCATCGCCGCTAAGGCGCTGGTGTTCAAGGAGGCCTCCGAGCCCTGGTTTGTCGAGTACCAAAAGCAGGTGGTGGCCAATGCCTCGCTGCTCGCTCAGGAAGTTATCAAGCGCGGCTACAAGGTGGTCTCCGGCGGTACGCACAATCACCTCTTCCTCATGGATTTCATCGGCCGTGAAATGACCGGCAAGGACGCCGAGGCCGCACTGGGCAAGGCCAACATCACGGTCAACAAGAACACGGTGCCCGGCGAGCCGCGCTCGCCGTTCGTGACCTCGGGCATCCGCGTGGGAACACCGGCGGCTACGCGCCGTGGCTTCAAGGAGCCGGAGATTGTGGAGCTGGCTTCCATCATGTGCGACGTGCTGGACAACTACCAGGACGAGGGCGTGCTCAGCGCGTGCCGGGAGCGCGCGGTGGCACTGTGCAAGCGTTATCCGGTCTACGTAGGTTAGGTCTTGAGACAGCTGCCCTACGAGGTGCATTTCATGCACCGGGCGCTGCGTCTTGCCAGACGCGGTGAGTATACCTGCTCCCCCAATCCGGCCGTAGGCTGCGTTATTGTGCGCGACGGCCGGGTGCTAGGTGAGGGCTATCATCGTCGCGCCGGCTGTCCTCATGCCGAGATCATGGCCCTTGAGGATGCCGCCTCCCGGGGCAACGAGGTGCGAGGGGCCACCGTTTACGTGACATTGGAGCCCTGTTCCCATCAGGGCAGGACGCCGCCGTGTGCCGCCCGTCTCGTTGAGGAGGGCGTAGCCCAGGTGGTGGTGGCCAACGAGGATCCCAACCCTCAGGTCTCAGGCCGCGGTCTGGCCATGCTCAGGCAGGCAGGGATCAGGGTGTTTGAGGGGGTGCTGCAGAACAAGGCGGCTCATCTCAACCGCGCCTTTTTCAAAGCAATCTCAACCGGTCTGCCCTATGTCACCGTGAAAGTTGCCATGAGTCTGGATGCCGCCAGTTCTCTGCGCGACGGGCAGAGCAAGTGGCTGACCTCTCCTAGATCACGGCGGCGCGTACAGCGTCTGCGGGCGAGCTGCCAGGCCGTTATCACCGGCTCGGGTACGGTGCTGGCCGACAATCCCAGGCTCAATGTGCGTTACGAGGAGCTGCCCGGCACGGTGCGGGATTTTGTGACGGCGCAGGAACTGCCGCAACCGCTGCGCGTGGTGCTGGATGGGCGTGGACGTCTGGCCGGACAGGACCTTAACGTCTTCAGCGGTCAGCCCACGTTGTGGTGCACGGCTAAAGCGCAGCTCTCTGTACCCTCCGCCGCGGAGAATCTGTGCCTGCCCCGCACGGCTGAGGGGGCCCTGGATCTGAGGGCACTGCTTGGCGAGCTGGGGAGACGTCAGATCCGTCATGTGCTGGTGGAGTCAGGTCCCACGCTTACCGCGTCCTTTTTGTCCTCCGGGCTGGTCGATGAGCTGCTGGTGTTCACCGGACCTTTGATTTTAGGGGACGAGAGCCGACCTGCCTTCGCCCTAAAGGCTCCGCCGAGCTTAGACAAGGCTCAGCATTTTTCTCTCTACCGGGCCAAGAAACTCGGTGATGACGTGCTGTTGCAGTATCTGGTGCCGCCGCTGCAGGGAGAGACATGTTTACCGGCATAGTCGAATGCACCGGGATCTTAGAGGATCTCAGAGCCGGATTGGGCGGCGTGAGGGTGGTGGTGTCACCGCCAGATGATTTCGGTCTTAAAAGCCGCGTGGCTTTGGGTGACAGCATCGCCTGCAACGGGGTGTGCCTGACTGCGGCTGCATTGCGCGAACACAGTTTTGAGGCCGACGTTTCCGCCGAGACTTTAGAGCGTACTGCTTTTGGCCGGTACCGCGTGGGCCAAGAACTCAATTTGGAGCTGGCCTGTACCCCGCAAAGTCATTTGGGCGGTCATTTTGTGCTTGGGCACGTTGATGGGGTGGGCAAGGTGCTCTCGGCGCAGCGCCAGGGTGAGAGTTTGCAGATCTGGGTAAGTTTCCCTGCGGCCCTGTCACCTTACCTGGCCGTGAAGGGCTCGGTGGCGGTAGACGGTATCTCGCTTACCGTAAATGGCCTCAGGGAGCAGGCCTTCAGACTTGACCTGATCCCCCATACCCAAGAGCGGGTGCGCCGTGCGCAGTGGCAGACGGGAACTCCGGTCAATCTGGAGGTTGATGTGATTGCCCGCTACCTGGAGAGGCTGATGCTGTGCGGCGCCATGCCAGGACGAGGCGCCGCGCAGAGTGCTGATCAGCTAGAAGGCGGCAGTGCAGTAACCGGAGAGGTGACGGCGCAGAGCCTGCTTGAGAACGGTTTTTTCTGAGTTTTTGTGGAGAAGAACATGAGCTTAAACAACATAGAGGGCAAGCTGCCCTGCCGGGAAGGACGCTTTGCCCTGGTGGTCGCGCGTTTTAACAGTTTTATCTGTGAGCGTCTGCTGGAGGGAGCTTTGGATACCTTAAAACGTGAGGGTGAGGTGCCCGAGGAGCAGATCACCGTGGTGCACGTCCCCGGCTCAATTGAGATCCCGCTTACCTGCGACAAACTCGCCCAAAGCGGTAAATTTGACGCCATCATTGCCTTAGGCTGTGTGATCCGCGGTTCCACCTACCACTTTGAGGTGGTGGCCAACGAATGCGCCAAAGGTCTTTCGCAGGTGAATTTAAAACGCGGGGTGCCGGTTACCAATGGGGTGCTGACCACGGATAATCTCGATCAGGCCGTGCAGCGCGCCGGCTCTAAGATGGGCAACAAAGGCAGCGAGGCGGCGGCCTCGGCGCTGGAAATGGTCAATGTGCTCAGGCAGGTGGACTCACTTTAGGGAGCCTTGAGACCGGCCTTAAGTTCCCAAGAGGGATAAATATGAACGATACCGCTTTAGCAGTCAATCCGGCGATGCGCCACAAGGCCCGGCATTTTGCGGTGCAGGCTATTTATCAGTGGCAGCTGACCGGCTACAGCCCCGAGGAGATCGAGCAGCAGTTTCTGGAGGATCAGCCCGTCAAAGGTACCGATCTGAGTTACCTGCACGATCTCATCAGTGGAGTTATCACTCATGTGGCCGAACTGGATACGATTTTTGAGCCTCATTTGAGCCGTCCGCTCAAAGATCTCGATCAGGTGGACAAGGCCATTTTGCGGCTGGGTACCTTTGAACTGGTGCACCGTCCCGATATTCCCTACCGGGTGGTGATTAACGAGTCCATCATGCTGGCCAAGGAATTTGCCGAGCAGGACAGCCATAAGTTCGTCAACGGCGTGCTCGACAAGGTAGTGCGCGCCCGCGCTCTGGCCTGATGCTGACAGCGCATGCCCGGGGAATTTGAACTCATCAGGCGCTACTTCAGCGCCCACGACGACGGCAGATGGATTGAACTGGGCATAGGCGATGACTGCGCCATTCTGTCTGCCCCTCAGGCGGTGAGACTGTGTCTTACCACCGACACCTTAAATGAGGGCGTTCACTTCTTTCCCGCACCGGATCCCCAAGGTCTGGGGTATAAGGCTCTGGCGGTCAATCTCTCCGATCTGGCGGCCATGGGCGCCCGCCCCTGGTGCTTTACCCTGTCCCTGAACCTGCCCGAGAGTGAGGATGGCTTTCTCAAGGCTCTGGCCTCAGGACTTTTTGCGTTGGCCCATGAGCAGGGAGTGGCTCTGGTAGGCGGCAATACGGCCAGATCCGGTGCGCTGTCACTGACCATAAGTGCCTACGGCCTGCTTCCTGAGCGCGGTGCCCTGCGCCGTGACCGAGCCCGGGTGGGAGAGGACATCTATGTCACGGGCCATTTGGGCGGAGCGGCGGCCTATGTGGCGGCCGGCTATGGTGAGTATACGGCACCGCAGAGCAGCCGGGCGCAGCTGGATAAGGCCTTCTATTACCCTCCCTGCCGCTGCGCTTTTGCGGCGGGGCTGCTTGAGCAGGGGCTGAGCTGTTGTGCCATCGACCTCTCGGACGGACTGCAGGGAGATCTGGGACATATCCTAAGGCAAAGCGGCTGCGGCGCGCGGGTGGAACTCGATGATCTGCCGTTTCATCCTCTGCTCTCTGAGCTCCCCGTAAGCGAAGAACAGCGTCTTAACTGGTGCGTGCTGGGCGGGGGTGACTATGAGATCCTGTTCACCGCGCCGGTTACAAACCGTGAGGCGGTTGAGAGGCTTGCCTCCGGGAGCAGCACTCCCGTGCGGCGCATCGGGGAGATCACGAAGAGTGGGCTCGCTTTATTAAAAGGTGGTAAAATCTGTCAGCTCAGCGGCCGGCCCTTTGAACATTTTGCCGGCTCCTAGTCACCTAAACGGCGGTCGGATGCCGCCTTCAGCCACATAAAAAGGATTTTACTTTGTTTAAACGTACCGTTAATACCGCCTTGATAGGCGGTGTCGCGCTGGCGCTGGCAGTCATGGCCGGCTGCGGCAAGTCTCAGCCCTCCATCAGTGAGTCAAGCTCTTTTCAGGACAAGGCCGCCTATGCGTTGGGCGCTTCGATGGGCTCTTATTTCAGCAAGATGGAAAAAAGTCAGGCCGAATTCTTAGGGCCGCTCGATCATGCCCTGATCCTGCGCGGTTTCACCGATGCCGTCAATGAGAAACTGGCTCTTAAGGAAGAGGATGTGGAAGCCACCCTCAAGGCCCTGGATGAGCAGATCCAGGAGAAGATTGCCAACAAAATCAAGGAAGATGCTACCCGCAATGAGGAAGAGGGCCGCAAGTTCTTAGAGGAGAACGGCAAAAAGGAAGGGGTGGTGACCACTGATTCAGGACTGCAATACAAGGTGATCACGCCCGGTGAGGGGGGCAAGGCCAAAAAAGGCGATACGGTGAGCGTGACTTACAAAGGCTCAACTTTGGACGGCAAGATCTTTGACGAGCAGAAAGAGCCGGTCGATTTCCCGCTCAATGATGCCATGATAGCCGGCTGGACCGAGGGCGTGCAGCTGATGAGCCCCGGTGCCGAATACGAGCTGTACATTCCGGCCAAACTCGCTTACGGTGAAAATGGCGCAGGTGATCTCATCAAGCCCAACTCCACGCTGATTTTTAATGTGAAACTGCATGCAGTCAAACCCGCCAAGAAGTAAGCGGCGGCTGCATGCGCAGGCGGTGCATGGCCAGTGGAGGCCGCGCGCCGCTTTTTTTTGGCCGGTAAAACCTACTTGATCTGCTGGGCTTTCTGCACCAGCTCTTTGATCTCATCGAAGCCGGCAAAGCCCGCCACCGTGTCCACCACCTCACCGTGCTTGTTAAGCAGCAACGCGTAGGGCACCCCCACCACCTTGAACTGACGGGCCAGCTCTTCATTGTAGTAATTGTCCGGATCGGTGAAATCAAAACGCACGGTGGGCACGCCTGAACTTAAGGCAGCATAGGTTCTGGTACCGTAGATCTCCAGATCCATCTGATGGCAGTTGACGCACCAGTCGGCGGCAAAGGTGACAATGACCGGGCGGCCGCGGTAGGCGTTGAGGTCAAATTCCTTTTCCAGCACGGTAAAGCCGGGGGCAGTGTGAGGCGAGAAAGTCAGTGCGGAGGCCACGAAAGCGGTGGCGGCGGCCAGACAAATCGCCACCCAGCCTTTGATGAGCAGCGATTTCATCTTGAAGTAATCCAACAGACAGAACACGGCATAACCGGCCAAGAGCCCCCAGAAAGCCAGGCCTACGGTATAGCGCCAGGAGCCCAGCAGATGGTTGCTGATGAGATAGGCAGCCATAAAGAGCGGTACGGCCATCAATCTCCTGATGAGTACCGAGAGCTCGCTGTGCCGCGGCAGAAACTTGGCCCCGAACAGACCGATGCAGAACAATGGCAGTCCCATGCCCAGTCCGATGAACAAAAACAGCAGCGTGCCGCGCAGGATATCGCCCGTTTGAAGCACATAGAGCAGGGCACCGGCCAGCGGGGCGCTGGTGCAGGGGGTGCACAGCAGAGCCGACAGGGCCCCGAACAGGGCAGCTGCGCCGACGGTGCCGCGCTCCCGGCTTTGCATGGCCCCGCTTACCCAGTTGCTCATGGCAAAAGGCAGATCGAATTTGATAAGTCCGGCGCAATCCAGCGCAAACAGCAAAAAGAGCGCGGAGCAGCCCAGCAGTACATAGGGATTTTGCAGGTAGGCATGGGTGAGCACGCCCAGTTGCGAGAAAGCCAGCCCGATGAGAGTGTAGGTGAACGCCAATCCCAGCAGATAGCTCAAGTTGAGCAGCAATGCCCGTCTGAAGCTGCAGCGGCCGCTGCCCATGATAAAGGCCGAGAAGATGGAGAGCATGGGCAGCACGCAGGGAGTGAGATCCAGTCCGATACCCAAAAGCAGTGCCACCGCCAGAGTAAGCGGCAGACTGCCGGCCATACGTTTGGCACTGAACAGGCCGTTATCGTCCAGAGCTGCTGTATCCGGATCTTCGATGGTCTGCTCCACGTGTCCGGCGATTTCGGTCAGCAGCCCCTGATGCTGAGGCAGATTGATGCTGAAGACAGCCGGAGGATAGCAGATCCCCTGGGAGTCACAGCCCTGATAATGCAGCGCAGCCAGATCCCCCGGCTCGGAGCTTAGGATGGTGGCTTTGATCACCACCTGCTGAAAATACACTTCGCTCTCACCTTGGAAATCCTCATGCATGACACCCTCTGGGAGATCCTCCAGGCGCAAGGTGGCCTGAGGAGCGTTGAGCTTGAGCGAATCGCGGTAAATGTAGGCTCCATCTGAGATTTGTATGGTAATGGTCAGACTGCGCTCGCTGATTTCATAGACAGGCGAAAAGGGCTGGCGCTGGGAGTTGATCAGCCGTGCCTGAGCGTTCTCGGAACTGGAGAGCTCGGGCAGTTCAAACAGATAGTCGAGATCATCGGCCGTTGCGCTACGCAGGGCACAGATCAGGCTCAACAGCAGAGCCAGGCAGAAGGAGAAAAGCAGTTTACCGCGCATGAGCAGGGAACCCAAATGGTGATGGCAAAGTTTCACAAACGCTCGTCAAGGCTGAGACTTAAGGCAGCACCATGGCACTGAGCTTAAAATCCGAGGCTTTATCACCTCGGATTCTACATCAACGTCAGGCTCTCTGACCGAGGCAGGCGGCACAAAGGAGTGATTGAGAGTGGGCGGAGGGCGCCACCTGGGGGCACCTTCGCGGGCGGCTCAAAAGAATTGTTAGTTTTTTATCATTAAAGTCAAGGTGTTATAAGTCAAGATAGCGCGCCGGGACAAAAAATGGCCTGTACTCTCTTGAATAGTGCGATTCGATCCCCATTTAGATAGTTGTCTAAAAAATGTGACCGACGGGCAACTGCTCTGGCAGCTTTTTCAGGCTGCACTGGATTGCCCGCAGCCGCCCTCCGCACAACACGGGTGTCCGGCGGTATTTTTTCGGACGGTTACCCTCCCGCCGTCTGCCAGGGAGCATTTGAAAGTGGGGGTAAGACCAGAGGTTTTTTTAATGAAACTCATTCCTTTGTACGATCGTGTGATTGTTAAGCCCTTTGAAGAAGAGAAAAAGTCCGAAGGCGGCATTCTGCTTGGCAGCGCTGCCGAGAAATCCACCCGCGGTAAAGTGGTTGCCGTAGGCAAAGGCCGTCTGCTGGACAACGGGCAGACCGCCGCGATGAGCGTGAAAGTCGGTGACACCGTGGTGTACAACGAGGGCTACGGCACCAAGAAAGAGCGCTTGGACGGTGATGACGTGATTATCCTCTCCGAGAGCGACATCATGGCTGTGGTTGAAGAATAATTTGGCAAAGATTAACAGATTAAAGGAATAAAGAAATGTCCGCTAAGCAGGTATTTTTCGGAAGTGAAGCCCGTGCTCAGATGCTCGAGGGCGTGAATGTGCTGGCCAATGCCGTCAAGGTGACCTTAGGCCCGAAAGGCCGCAACGTGGTGCTCGACAAGAGCTACGGCGCTCCCAACATCACCAAGGACGGTGTGACGGTGGCCAAGGAAGTGGAACTTGAGGGCAAGTTCCAGAACATGGGCGCACAGATGGTCAAGGAGGTTGCCTCCAAGTCCAACGACGCCGCCGGTGACGGCACCACCACCGCGACCGTGCTCGCTCAGGCCATCGTCAACGAAGGCCTCAAGGCCGTGGCCGCCGGCATGAACCCGATGGACTTAAAGCGCGGTATCGACAAGGCCGTGGACGCCGCAGTCACCGAGCTTAAGAAACTCTCCACCAAGTGCGAGGACAAAAAGGCCATCGCTCAGGTGGGTACCATTTCCGCCAACTCCGATGAGACCGTGGGCAACCTGATTGCCGATGCCATGGAAAAGGTCGGCCGCGACGGCGTGATCACCGTGGAGGACGGTCAGGGCCTGGAGGACCAGCTCGATCTGGTCGAAGGCATGCAGTTTGACCGCGGCTACCTCTCCCCGTATTTCATTAACAAGCCCGATACCAGCACCGTGGAGCTGGAGAGCCCCTACGTGCTGATGTGCGACAAGAAGATCTCCAACATCCGCGACATTCTGCCGGTGTTGGAAGGCGTGGCCAAGTCGGGCAAGAGCCTGCTCATCATCGCCGAGGACGTGGAGAGTGAGGCACTGGCCACTTTGGTGGTCAACAACATGCGCGGCATCGTGAAAGTGGCCGCCGTCAAGGCCCCGGGCTTTGGCGATCGCCGTAAGGCCATGCTGCAGGATATCGCCATTTTAACTGGCGGTACCGTGATTTCCTCGGAAATCGGCATGGATCTGGAGAAGACCACCTTAGATGATCTGGGCGCGGCCAAGCGCATTGTCATCACCAAGGACGACACCACCATCATCGACGGTGAAGGCAAGAGCGAGGACATCAAGGATCGCGTGGCTCAGATCCGCAAGCAGATCGAGGAATCCACCTCCGATTACGACCGTGAGAAGCTCCAGGAGCGCGTGGCCAAGCTTTCCGGCGGTGTGGCTGTCATCAAGGTCGGTGCCGCTACCGAAGTTGAGATGAAAGAGAAGAAGGCCCGGGTTGAGGACGCCATGCACGCTACCCGCGCTGCCGTGGAAGAGGGCGTGGTGCCAGGCGGCGGTGTCGCTCTGGTGCATGTTGCCCGCAAAATTGCCGATCTCAAGGGCGAGAATCAGGACCAGAACGTGGGCATAAAGGTGGCGCTGACCGCCATGGAAGCCCCGCTGCGTCAGATCGTGGCCAACGCCGGTCAGGAAGCCTCGGTGATCGCCAACCGTGTGCGTGAGGGCGACAAGGATACCTTCGGTTACAATGCCGCCACCGATGAGTTCGGCGACATGATTGAGATGGGTATTCTGGATCCGACCAAGGTTACCCGTTCGGCACTGCAGTTTGCCGCTTCCATCGCCGGCCTCATGGTCACCACCGAGTGCATGATTGCCGACGCGCCCAAGAAGGATGACGGTGCTGCTGCGGCCGCTGCCGCCGCCGGCATGGGTGGTATGGGCGGCATGGGCGGCATGATGTAATGTCGCCTCAGGCAGGATTGGTCCTGCCTTAGCTTCCCAAGAACGTGCTCGCATAAAACCGGGCACGTTTTTTTATGCCTCCAATGCCGCAGCGGAGAGAGTTTACTCGGTCTTTGTTGTCTCAGCCTGCGGCACCTGCGGCAGCAGTTGTGCCACCAATGCTGCCGCCAGAATAAAACCACTCACCGCCACCATGACGGCGTGAATGCCGTAGTGATCGCCCAAGGCCCCCATGAGCGGGGCAATGAGGCCGCCAAAGCTCATGGCCAGACCGATGGTAAAGCCGGTGGCCATGCCCACGTGACGGCTGAGGAATTTCTGCCCTATGGCCACGCAGGGTGACATGGCGGCAAAGTAGAGAAAACTGAAGGGAATGAGGAACAGCGTGGCACCGGCAGCTCCGGTGCAGAAGGTAAAGGCCGCCACGAAAGGCACCGAGAGCAGCGAGGAGAGACGGATGATGCGGTTAAAGCCGATTTTGTCGGACACGGTACCGCCCAAAAAGGTGGCCACCACGCCGCACAGGCAGACCACGCCGTTTAGGAGTGAGGCTATTTCATCGGGCAACTGCAGGTTGTGCATGTAGTACAGCGGCAGGAAGGAGACAAAGGAATACCAGCCGGCCGAGCGCAGAAACAACAGCACCAGCAATACGGCAAACCCGTGCAGGTTCTCCTTTGGCATCTCATCCGGGGCCTGCTGGGCACTGTGGCGCAGATCGAGGGTGCAGATTTCGGTGTAGTAACGGTTTTTGCGGGCGTAGATGGCGATCATGATAAGGCCGGGCATACACAGGCATAGCGTGGCCGGCAGTCCGAACAGTACGTAGCAGGCGGTGAAATAAAAGGGTCCTGCGGCCATGCCGGCGTTGCCGCCTACCGAGAAAATGGACATGTTCTTGCCCAGTTTGGCCTTGCCGAAAGTATGCGCCATCTTGCCGCCGGCGGGATGAAAGAGCGCACTGCCCAGACCGTTGATGCCGATGAGCACGTAAAGCAGCAGCTGATTTTCTATCACTCCCAGGAACATCAGCCCCCCAAAGGACAGGGCCAGACCTACGCTCATCAGGTAGGGGCGGGGCGATCTGTCCACCAAAAGGCCGGCGAAGGGCTGAACCACGGCATTTAGCAGTGTGTTGGCCATCATAAGCAGGGCTACCGCCGAATAGGAATCCAGGCGTCCTGCCTGGTACATGTAGGCCAGTATGACCGGGATGGAACCATGACAGATGTCGGTGGCAAAGTGGCCTAACATGAACAGGATGTTTTCGTGAGTGGAGCGGATTTTCATAGTAAATTCCCGTGGATGACGGCGTGGTAAAAGATACTGAGCAGCCTAAAAACTCTTAACCGCCTTCAGATAACTGAGCCTGACTACTCAGTTAGATAGTTTTGGGCCCCGAATTTGGGTAATTTCACATAATTTGTATAAATTTCATCGAATAAATCGAAGAATTTTTTCAGCTCTGCTTGAAGACAGCTGCTGAGGAAGGCGTAAAAGGGCTGAAGGTCCCCGGTTACGCCGTACGCATCCAAAGCTTCTATGTACTCGGCTCTCCGAGTCTTGTCGATGCAGATCATAGGATAATTGCCGGTTAACAAAATATAATTCATCAGCAGTCTTGCCGTGCGCCCGTCAGCGTCTGAAAAAGGATGGATGCGCACGAATTCGGCGTGAGCATAGGCGGCTTTTTTCAGTAGTCCTTTGAACTCTTTGTTATTGAGATCTTCAATGAGGAATTTCATGTCCTCGTAGATTTTCTGCGGCGGGTCGACCTTGGTGCGGGCGCCGCGGATGTAGGCCTGGGTATTGCGGTAAACGCCGGCGTATTGCGCCGGATACATGCACAATTGGTGAAACTCCCTGATGATGTCCTCGCTTACCTGCCCCTTGCCCGTCGTGCCAAGCGCGATCATCTTTCTGACCGCTTTGTCATGCCCTATTATTTCATGGCACTCGCGTATGGTTTTGCCGGCCGGGGTAATGCCGTCATTTATCAGGGTGACTGTTTCATAATAAGAGACGGTATTGCCTTCAAGAGCAGTGGAATTATGGGTAAACTGGTAGCTGAACGAGGATAGATACTGCTCGCGCTGTATGACGTCCAGATCGCTCATTATTTTTTGAAATAAGGCGAGATCTGCTTGTATGGGCATTGCCCAACACCTGCTTGAATGTTTTGTGCTTACACCGGTTGTATGCTGATAAACACCGCCCCGAAGGTCCCAAAGGCGTGAGCAAAAACACCGCCTGCCACAAATCTTATCATGCAGGTGGCCAAGGTCAGTTTGAGGATAGGTCATAAATCATGGAAATCATCATCATGCGCCACGGCGAGGCACAGCCCCTAAATGGCGATAAGGTTCTCAGTAACTTGGGCAGAGAGCAGGTGCAGCACAGCGCACAGCAACTCGCCGGACTGCACTTTGAGGCGGCATTTTGCTCCCCCAAGACCAGAGCCAGGCAGACGGCAGAGCTGGTGCTTGCCGCGCAGGATTCACAGCTTGCTCTGAACATCAGTGAGTCTCTGCAGCCTGAGAGCGAGCCGGAGAGTTTTTTGGGCGAGCTCTTTGCCCAGTTCAGCCGGGAAGGTGCCTGCCGCGTGCTGGTGGTCTCACATCTGCCTTTGGTGGCCCGACTTTGCGAATCATTGCACTGCCCCGAGGCTGCAGGCGGCTTTGCTCCGGCAGCGTTTGTCAGGCTTAGTTATGACAGTACCCACAGGTCGTTTGTCGCGACGCGATGAGCTGAGGGCATTGGAAAATCGGCAAATGTAGTTGCTTGGGAAGAACAGCTGCAACAAAGTGCGTTCTCAGCATCTTTTCTTTGCAAGACAGTCCGTTTGATGCTGAATTGGGCTGTGATTGAATGGTATATAATTTTCTAACATTTTGATTGTAATGTTTTGAATTTGTATATGTATATTCAAAGAAATATCGAAAATACTCTGCTATATGCAATGCAGCAAACAAAAGTGGTATTGCTTTGTGGGATCAGGCAAGCTGGCAAATCAACGCTTCTGCGACAGCTGTTTCCTGATTATGATTATGTGTCACTTGATGATATCAGAGTACTTAGACAGGCCCGCGAAGATCCGGTGTTGTTTTTCAAGGACAGACAACTGCCGCTTATCATTGACGAAGTTCAATACGCACCGGAACTTTTTTTGACCATTAAACACATAGTGGACCAACAAGATCGAAAAGGGCTCATAATTCTCACTGGTTCACAAAGCTATGAACTTCTCAGTAAGGCAGCAGAGTCACTGGCGGGCAGGATCAGTCTTCTGGAATTGCCTCCTCTTTCGCAGCGTGAGCTTTCGGGAAGCAACGTGAACCGGCCGTTTATACCGGGGGAGTATGAGTTAAGGGGACGTCTGCAAACCAATGCTGAGATCTGGCAAAAAATCATCAGAGGCAGCATGCCAGAGCTTGCCGCAGATAGTGCTCGAAATGTAGAGTGGTTTTACCGGGACTATGTACGCACCTATCTTGAACGTGATGTGCGCAATGTGCTGGGTGTACAAAATCTTCTCGCTTTCGGTAATTTCATGACATCTCTGGCGGCACGTACAACAAAGGTCCTGTTATATGAAGACTTGGCGCGGGACTGTGGTCTGAGTCTTAATACCGTGCGCAGCTGGCTTTCGGTGTTATGCGCCACCGGTATGGTCAAATTATTGCAATGTTATCGCTCCAATCTCATACAAAGAGCGCTGAAGGCACCTAAGCTGTTTTTTATGGACTGCGGTTTGGTTTGTTATCTTACCGGTTGGAAGACACCAGAACAGGCAGCGTCAGGTGCAATGAACGGAGCTTTGTTTGAGAACTTTGTTATTTCAGAAATAGCCAAGACGTACTTGAATGCAGGACACGATCTCAAGGGGCTTTACTATTACCGCGACAAAGACCAAAAAGAAATAGACCTGCTCATTGAAGGGGATCAAATCTTATACCCTGTAGAAATTAAAAAATCAGCCACACCGGACAGTCACTGGCTCAAACATTTCCCCGTTCTAACTCGGGTACAGCAAAAGACAGTAGGCGAGGGTGCGGTTTTGTGTCTGTGTGATGAATTGACCTCACTGAGTGAGCAAGTTAAGGCCGTTCCGGTTGAGTATTTGTAAGACTCCGAGGATGATGAAAAACCTCTGATGATGTCAGCCCCTGCGGAGCCTTTAAGCTCAAGGGCGCCAACAGAGTATCTGTGTTTGCCCGCATCGTCAGCTACAGATGAGGGAAAGCAGGACAGGCTTGACGGCAGTGTTAACGCTTCCCGTAAAAAACTTGCTTTTTGTCGCAAAAAAAGTATAATGCTACGACCTAAATGTTAGTTTAGAAGGCTCTCTTGCAAAATAGGGCCTTTATTTATCGGGAAATTTACCAAAATGGTCGTAATTCGCTTACGTCGTCAGGGCGCCAAGAAGCGTCCTTTCTATCATGTGATGGTGGCCGATCAGCGGTTTGCCGCTACCGGCCGCTTCATCGAACAGGTGGGCTTTTTCAACCCCATCGCCGCCGGCAAGGAAGTCAGACTCAAACTTGATGTTGAGAAGATTAACAGCTGGGTGGCCAAGGGTGCGCAGGTTTCCGATCGCGTCAAACTGCTCCTCAAGGAGAACGAGATGGGACCGGAGGCGGTGCAGCAGGCCCGTGAGCAGAAACGTGCCGCCATCAAGGCTGCCAAAGAGCAGGCTAAGGCTGCTGCCGCTGCCAAGGCTCAGGAAGAAGCTGCGGCCGCCGGCGCTGAGGCTGCTCAGGCCTGACCATGACCGACGCGATATCCCCGGAGGATATGCCGCGTCCCATGGGCAGAGTAGGTTCTGCCTATGGACTGTCAGGATATGCCAAGATTGCTTCCTACACCCAGATACCCGAGAGTCTGTTTGAATACAGTCCTTGGTATGTTAAAGATGCCCGCGAGGGTGATCAGGACTGGCGGGAAGTCAAACTTGAAGATTATCGACCGTATGGCAAAGGCTTTATAGCCAAGTTCTGCGGTTATGACTCACCTGAAAGCGTCCGGGCGCTGGCAGGTAAGGAAATCGGGATCAGGCGCTCAAGCCTGCCCCAGGCTGCCGAAGGTGAACTTTATCTTGCCGATCTGGTGGGATGTGAGGTCATCGGTTTAGGCGGTGTAATGCTCGGCAAGGTGCTGAGAATTTGGGATCACGGAGCTTCTCCTGTAATGGAGGTGTCTCCCTCTGACCACCCGGCGACGGGCAGGGCGGAAAACCGCCTGATCCCGTACGTCGCAGGCCCGATAGTCAAGGCTGTTGATCTTGAGGCGAAGACTATCAGGGTAGAGTGGGGCGAAGACTACTGACATACCCATGTATTTCGGAGTCGTTTCGCTCTTTCCGGAGATGTTTGCCGCGGTTACGGCAAGTGGCGTGACCAGACGGGCGTGTGAACGCGGTTTAATCAGCGTACATACTTTCAACCCGCGTGATTTCACCCACGACAAGTATCAGACAGTGGATGACAAGCCCTACGGGGGCGGTCCGGGCATGCTGATGAAAGTGCAACCTCTGACTGATGCCATTGCCGCTGCGCGCGCGGATGCTCCTCCGGGAACCAAAGTTGTCTGCATGTCCCCGCAGGGAGTGCAGCTGTCTCACTCGCTGGTCACACGATTCCATTCCTGGGGCGCGGTTATCCTGGTGGCAGGTCGCTACGAGGGTATAGATGAGCGCGTACTTCAGACCAGCATTGATCTGGAAGTATCAGTCGGTGACTACGTGCTCTCGGGCGGGGAACTGCCCTGCATGTGTATCATCGATGCAGTTTCGCGGCTGGTGCCGGGGGTGCTCGGCGACATCCGCAACGCTCAGGAGGACAGCTTTGCCCTGGGACTGCTGCATTATCCGCAGTACACCAGGCCCGACGATGTGGACGGGCTTAAGGTGCCGGAGGTGCTGCTCAGCGGTGATCATGAGAGGATCAGGCGCTGGCGGCTGAAGCAGTCGCTGCAAAGAACCAAAGAGCGCAGACCCGATCTGCTGGAGGGGCGGGATATGAGCGCCGAAGAGCGCCGGATCCTCGCCGAACTTGAGGCAGAGGCGGACAGTGATTTTAACGAAGCAGCCCAGACCGACGGTGGTTCTGGGCTTGGACAGTGAAAGGTGAACATCATGGCAAGCCATCCGATTATCGATGAACTTGAGAAAGAGCAACTGCGTACCGACATTCCGGAGTTCTTCCCTGGCGACACCGTCAAGGTTGAGGTTCGTGTGGTCGAAGGTGACAAGGCCAGACTGCAGGCTTTCGAGGGCAATGTGATTGCCAAGCGCAACCGCGGTCTCAATTCCTCCTTTACCGTGCGCAAGATTTCCTCCGGTGAGGGTGTGGAGCGCGTGTTCCAGACTCACTCCCCGCTGATCGCCTCCGTCAAGGTGACCCGCCGCGGTGATGTCAGACGTGCCAAACTCTACTACCTGCGTCAGAGAAGCGGTAAGTCTGCCCGCATCCGCGAGAAGATCAATTAATTTCACGCTCTCCCTCAAGGGCGGTGCGCGGTGCGCCGCTGTCAAAGCCCGGTTATGCCGGGCTTTTGCGTAAATTCAGGCAGGGGAGCGTCCGCTCAGGCTCAGAAAGGCGCGGGCCGGAGCATGCAAGGAGTTCTGCCATGGCAACTTTGTCCGTGATCATCTTAACGCGCAACGAACAGGGCAATATCGAGGAGTGCATAA
Source organism: Succinivibrio sp. (assembly GCA_017469335.1). GTDB lineage: Bacteria > Pseudomonadota > Gammaproteobacteria > Enterobacterales > Succinivibrionaceae > Succinivibrio. Next base: position 21,594 of record JAFUGP010000190.1, read on the forward strand.
AGAGTTTGGGCACGTTGCCTGCGCAGATTGTGGTGGCCGACTCCCGCAGTGATGATGACACTGCAGCGCTGGCCCGTGCTTTGGGCGCCGAGGTGATAGAGGTTGACCCTCAGCTAGGTTTTGGTAAGAAGAGGCGGCTGGCACAGCAGCACTGCACCGCGCAGATGGTGCTGCATGTGGACGCCGACGAGCGCCTGACTGAGGCTGCGCGCGCGGAGTTAGGCAGGGTCCTCGCGCACTGCGACCCCCAAGCCGCGGTTGTTTACGCGCTGCCCAGACTGACCTACCTGTTCGGGCGGGCCATCAGGCACTGCGGCTGGTATCCTGACTATGTGCAGCGTCTCTACCCCAGGCAGCTTACCGCCTATGATGAAGCGCTGGTGCATGAGAAACTTGTTCTGCCCCCTCATTGCCGCGTGGAACATCTTACAGAGCCCCTGCTGCACTACTCTTATCCCGAGGTGACGGGCTTTTTTCACAAGCAAATCCGCTATGCACTGCTCTGGGCGCAGCAGCGTCATGAAAAGGGGCGCAGGGTAAGTCTCATTTCCATCCCGCTGAGAGCACTCTTCAGCTTCATAGCGGTGTATTTTTTTAAAAGAGGCTTTCTGGACGGGCGCAGCGGGCTGTGGCTCTCCAGTGCCATTGCCTGTTATACCTGCTACAAATACCTGGCGCTGCGGGCTTTAAATGCCGGCAGCCCGGCTGAGGTACGGCACAGCGATACCACAGCCTAACACACATCAAGGGAGGCGCAACCATGGCGCATTTTGGAAAACTGCAACTGGGTCTGCTGACGTGGCTGGCGGGAGTGGCGCTTAACCTGGTGGGCTACGCGCTGTCCAGGGCCTTTGACCTGCCGCTGACACTCGATGGTGTGGGTACGGTATTGCTCGCGCTGAGCGGGGGCTACCTGCCCGGTGTGACCTCAGCCTTTGTCACCTCGCTGCTGGAAATAGTAAAGGAGCCCCTGGCGCTCTACTATGGGGCGGATAACATCGTGCTGGCCATCTGCTGCGCCCTCGCCGCGGGCCTAGGCAAATTCAAACTGCCGCTGCTGCTTCTGGCCGCCGCTCTGGCTACTCTGACCGGCATGGGACTTAGGTCGCTGTTTGCCGATTATGTCAGTGAATCAACCTCTCTGGGCTTTGACAGTCTGACCGCGCAGCTCTACGGCCAGAGCATCACCCATGAGGCGTTAAACGGCAGTTCCTGGTGGCTGATTCTGCTCGAACAGGCCTCTGAGATTGCGCTGGTCTTGGTGATCTTCACCTTAGTGCCGCGCTTGCCGCGTTTTATGAGCTCGGTGTTGCGCAGTGCGCTCTTCATGGCCGATCAATCCCTGGTAGGGGCCTCCGGAAATGTCAGCAGAGTCATCTCGCTGCGCACTAAGGTGATGCTGCTGTTGAGCATCGCCCTGTGCGCCATTGCCCTGTGCGGCACCGCCATCAGCTACATGATTTATGTCAAGGACACCATCGATCAGCATATCAAGGTCGGAGCCGGGGTAGCGCAGATGGCCGCCCGTCTTATAGATCCCGACCGGGTTGATGAGTACATGGAGAGGGGACGTGAGGCCGAAGGCTATTCCAAGATAGAACGTCTGCTCTATCAACTGCGGCAGAGCAACCCTTCGGTGGAATACATTTCTGTCTCCAAAATAGCCGAAGACGGCTCGCATGTGGTCTTCGATCTGGATACTTCCGATGTTTCAGGGGGCCAGCCCGGAGAGGTACGTCCCATCGACGAGCGCATGAAACCCTATCTGCCGGCGCTTTTGGCCGGTCAGAATGTGGCACCGGTGGTGACTGACGAAGGGTATGGCTGGATCATGTCCATCTATATGCCGGTCTATAACGATGATCTCGACTGCGTCTGCTATGCCATCGCCGACGTGTCGCTGGAACGTCTGCACAGCGACGGCATAAGTTATCTCATCCGTCTGAGCATTCTGTATGTGAGTGTCTTTGCGGTGATCTTTGTGATTGGACTGTGGATCGCGGAGAACAACGTGATCTTCCCCATCAACGCCATGGCCTACGCGGCATCGCGTTTTAATGCCACCACCCAGAGCGACATGCTGCAGGGCCTGGAGCGTATCAAGACCATCGGCATCAATACCGGCGACGAAATTGAAAACCTCTATCGGGCCTTCGCGCAGATGGCCACGGAGAATGTTGGTAACGTCATTGCCATTCAGACCAAGAATGCCACCATCGCCAAGATGCAGAACGCCCTCATTATGGTACTGGCGGACATGGTGGAAAACCGCGACGAGAATACGGGTGAGCATGTGCGCAAGACCGCCGCCTATGTGCGCATTATCATCGAGCAGATGCAGCAGGACGGTATCTATAAGGAGCAGCTTACTCCCAAGTTTGTCAGCGATACGGTCAACTTCGCACCGCTGCATGATGTAGGCAAGATCTCGGTATCGGACGTGATCCTGAACAAGCCCGGCAAACTCACCGACGAGGAGTTCGCCATCATGAAGGGACATTCGCTGGCCGGCCGGGCGATCATTGACCGGGTGATCGCCACGGTACCGGACTCGGACTACTTAAACGAGGCCCGCAACATTACCGCCTATCACCACGAGAAGTGGAACGGCAGCGGTTATCCTGAGGGACTCTCCGGCACTGACATACCGCTGTCGGCGCGTATTATGGCGGTGGCGGATGTGTTTGACGCTCTGGTATCGCGGCGCAGCTACAAGAAGGGTTTTCCCTTTGAGAAGGCCATGGACATCATCCGCGAGGGTGCGGGCAGCCATTTCGATCCCAAAGTGGTGGAAGCATTCTTAAAGGCCGAACAGAAAGTACGCGAGGTGGCAGAACAGTTCACCCCGGCCGAGGACTCTGCTCAGTCCTAAGTCTCAGCTGCGGTCTCCCGCCCGTCGGGGGACCGTTGGCGAAGAGCTCAAAGCGCAACCTAACTGCACCTTCCGGCAAACCCTTTGCTGTTTGAAAAAGACAATACACCGCAACCTCAGGCAGAAAGCCTGACCGGTAAAGTGATGAAAATGAAGGAGAGAATTTGAAGTGGTTGCGGAGGCAGGATTTGAACCTGCGACCTTCGGGTTATGAGCCCGACGAGCTACCAGACTGCTCCACCCCGCGTCGGAAAGTGTGACTATTTTATGTTAGCTAAATCACATTGTCAAGCGGCGCGGGGCATTATTTTGCGATTTATTCTTTAACCGCTGAAAACACGGAGTTTTCCCCGCCGAACGGGTTCTGAGCATAACGCTCGGCATCCCAGTCGTTTTCGTATTTGACGCTGCCGTCCGGCATGGTGTACTTGAAGCGGTACTGATAGCAGACCTTCTCGCCCACATTCACGGTAATGGAGCCGCGGAAGGTGCTGTTCTTCTGCTTCTTCATGGCCACCGGCTGCCAGCCGTTGTGCTCGCAGATGAGATCGATTTGCTCTGCACCCTGAGCGGCATCTTTCTTGATGTAGAAAAACACCGTCAGCTTCTTGTTGTCGGTAAATCTCTTGGAAACGCTCATTTAAAATCTCCCAATTGTTGTCCGCTCCGGCAAATAACGCACGTGCGGACTAATCATTCACAGCTCATTGCTCCAGTCTGGTGCTGCGCTGCCTGCGGGCCAGCCAGGAAACCGCTCCCAGACCCTCGCCCGGGTGGTATTTTAGCGCAGAAAAACAGTGTTTATAGGGGATGCGATAAGTTAACTTTCTAGCCGCGATTAAGCTGATTGTTTCAGATTACGTCTAAATATTGGATGTGCCCTAAATAAACTTTTGATACTATTACATAAACAAAGTTAACATTCTGTTATATATGACGTTAGTGCAAAAAGTGTGAGCTGGAACAAGTTTTTGAAAATGTGATCGAGATCACAATTAAAATCACCTCTACCCTAAGTCCTGGATCACCCTGATCCCAGGACTAAGCCTGAGCTTTAGCGGTGCCGGCGGCTGAGAGAGAGGCGCAGATCCGGCTGGTGAAGCTGCGGCGCAGATAAAAACCGCGCGGTCTGGTCATGATTAAGGTTCCGTCCGGGCCCACGCAGGGGGTCAGGGCAGTACCGTCGGCGGCTTTGGGTCTAAGCTGCACGATCTCGCCTAAGTGTGCGGTGAGCTCTTCTATTCTGCCTTCGCAGATCAGGGAGGTAAGCTCGTTGTAGTCCTGTTCAAGCTGCCTGAGATCCTCGCCGGATGGGCGATAAAAGTAGTAGCCTGCCACGTAACGCTCCGGGAGGGTGCGTTCGCGTTCGGCTCTGATGAAGACCCACAGCATACGCTGCATTTTGTGCCATAACACACTGTGCCAGAAGTCCACCCCGCGCAGATTCTGCAGGTTGAGAGCACAGATAAAAGTGCTCTCCAAAGGCATTAAATTCCCGTCCACCGGCATGGTCTTGAGCTCAACGCCCAGCGTGCTGAAGTCAGGGGCGCTGTCCGAGCCGGCGTCAGCACCTAACAAGATCTCAATGAGCTCGCCCGCAAAGCCCTTGCCGTGCAGCGTGCTGTCAGGCAGACGCAACCTGGCCAGCTGTGCCAGGACAGCAAGATTCTGCCCCAGCAGCGCCGCGGCGCGCTCGTTTAGTTCGGCGAAGCTCTGCGGAGGACTTAAAAGGGGCTCTCGTTGGTTGCGGTAGGCCTGTGCCATGCTGTGTTCTGCCTTAGGACTGCATCCTTCTTTGTGCTTTTTGGGTCAAGCCACATATTTCAAAAGGGGCTTTGACTATAATAAACCCATCAACGTCCTGCTTGTCAGGATTTTCTTTTGTAAAATAAGTAATTTCAGGCCAGGAAGTGGTCCTGGCGATATAAGATTTTTATGATTGATGCTGATGGCTACAGGCTTAATGTCGGCATGGTGATCTGCAATCATCGCGAACAGGTGTTGTGGGCTCGGCGGGTACGCCAGAACTCCTGGCAGTTTCCCCAGGGGGGCGTGAATCCGGACGAGACCGCCCAGGAGGCCATGTACCGGGAGCTTAACGAGGAGCTGGGACTGGCCCCTGATGAGGTCAAGATCATTTCCTCCTCACGCAACTGGCTGCGTTACAGCCTGCCCAAAAGGCTGGTGCGCTGGAACGAGACACCGCTGTGTCTGGGTCAGAAACAGAAGTGGTTTTTGCTGCGCACTACCAGGAGCCTGCAGGATCACATAGACTTTGACCGTTGCGGTCATCCGGAATTTGACGGCTGGCGCTGGGTCAGTTACTGGTACCCGGTGCGGCAGGTTATCGCCTTTAAACGCGACGTTTACCGCCGCGTGTTGACCGAGTTCGCGCAGCCGGCGCTTTATCATTCACACCACCAAGGCAAGGCTCATTAGGGTTGGAGGCCCTGTTTGTTCATGGTCGAAAGACAAAGAACCATTCTGCTTTCCCTCAGACAGATCACCGAAGAGGTGAGGGCGCAGGTTTCCTTTGAAAACAAAATTTCCCTGCTGGTAGAGCGCATCCGTGCCACTACCGGTGCCGACTGCTGCTCACTCTACCTGACCGATGCCCTGGGACAGTATTTAAGACTAGCGGCCACCGACGGCCTGTCCCAGGCCGCCGTGGGTAAGGCCACCCTAAAGCTGGGTGAGGGCTTGGTGGGATATGTGGGCCTCAAGCAGGAACTTTTGGATCTGGCCGACGCGCCCTCACACCCCAATTTTAAGTACCTGCCCGAGGTGGGCGAGGACGAGTACTGTTCCTTTTTGGGCGTTCCGGTGGTCAACCTGGGCAAGCTGTCGGGGGTTTTGGTGGTGCAAAGCCGTGAGAGGCTGCGCTTTGGGGAGCTGGAAGAGTCCTTCATGGTCACTCTGGCCGCCCAGGTGGCTTCCATTATCGCCAACTACCGGGCCGAGAGCAGCGAGAACGCCGTCAAGCGCTATCGCGGTGAGCACGGCTCCGGCGGTATTGCCATCGCCAAGGCGGTGGTATGGCAGGCCGGGGTGTCGCTGGATGATCTGCAGATCCTCTACAGTGATGACCCTCAGCTGCAGCAGGAACTCTTCCATCAGTGCATTTTTCAACTGCAGACCGAGATGGACAGAGCGGCGCTGGAAATGGAGGAAAAGCAAAAAAAACAGGCCGCCTTCGGGTACATGTCAGGTTACGGCAGACTGCTGGACGACACTTCCTTCCAAGACGAGGTGGACAACGAGATTGTGCGCCGCAACCTTACCGCGCCCTCTGCCATCAAGGTGGTGGTGCAGCAGCGCCTGGAGCAGGTCAACCGCGAGGATGAGCAGGATAAATATTTTGATCTGCGAGATTTCGCCCAGGTACTGGTCTCGCGTCTGCTCAACACCGAGCAGCTGCATCAGACCCATCAGGACAGCCCCATCGTGCTGGTGTCGCGCAGCTTCCCCGCCGCCATTGTGGCACAGCTCTCCAAGGAGCGCATCGCCGGCTTTGTGGCGGTGGACAGCGGAGTAAGTTCGCATACGGCCGTGCTGGCGCGCGATCTGGGTATACCGTCGGTGATCGGCGTGCAGCTTGACCTCAATACCGTGGACGGTCATGACATCATCGTCAACGGCCAGACTGCGGAGGTGCTGGTTGACCCCTCCCCCAGCGTGGCCCTGGAGTATGGCCAGCTGGAAAGTCAGAGCCGCGAGCAGGCCGATCTCTACTCCAAGGAGCGTTTTGAAAAGGGCGTAACTCTGGACGGCTCACGCATCTTCATTGAATTAAACGCCGGATTAAGTCACGATGCCGTGGCCGAGCTGCCCCAGCAGACCGACGGCATCGGGTTGTACCGTACAGAAATAGCCTTCATGCTCAGCGAGGGCTTTCCTCTGGAGCAGACCCAGTACGAGTGGTATGTCAAACTGCTCAGGCAGTACAGCAAACTGCCGGTGACCATGCGCACGCTGGATGTGGGCGGTGACAAGGATCTTTCGTACCTGCCCATCAGGGAGCAGAACCCGGCTTTGGGCTGGCGCGGGGTGCGCATCACTCTGGATCAGCCGCAGATCCTCAAAACCCAACTGCATGCCATGCTGCGCGCTCACGCCGAGTGCGGCAATTTGCAGGTGATGGTGCCCATGGTGTCGCGTCTGGAGGAGGCGCAGGCCGTGCGGCAGATTTTCGATGAGTGCTTTGAGGAGCTGCAGCAGAGCCTGGATCGGGAGCTCGCCAAACCCAAGTTCGGTCTTATGCTGGAGGTGCCCTCGGTGGTTTACCTGCTCGAGGAACTCGCCGGGCTGTGCGATTTCTTCTCCATCGGTTCCAACGATCTCATTTCGTACCTGCTGGCCGTGGACCGCAATAATCCCAAGGTGACGCGTTTTTACGATCCCTTCCATCCGGCGGTGGTACGCTGCCTGGGCTATTTAAACCGCAAATCCCGCGAGCTAGGACGAGAAATCGTGGTATGCGGTGAGATGGCCGGCAGCCCGCTGGGGGCGCTGTTGCTGCTCTCGCTGGGATACGAGCGGCTCTCGATGAACTACTCGGAAATGGGGCGGGTGCGCTATCTGGTGCGCCGCGTCAGCCTGCCGGAGCTGCGGGAGGTGGGAGAGCGGGCCGTTCAGGGAGGCAGCTGTGAACAGATCCGTTCTTTGTACCTGACTTACGCTCACTCCCAGGGTCTTGACCGCATCATTGAGCTGGCCGAGCAGAGTGCCAAATAATACCCCGCCGCCCATGCGGCGTCTTAAAGGATCTCACTCATGCGCAATTATCTTGACCTGTTAGAGCGGGTGCTTAAAGAAGGTGAGGATCGCAGCGATCGCACCGGCACCGGTACGCGCTCGCTGTTCGGGGCGCAGCTGCGCTTTCGCCTCCAGGACGGTTTTCCGCTCCTGACCACCAAAAAGGTGCACCTAAAATCCATTATTTATGAGCTGCTGTGGTTTTTAAGCGGCTCGACCAACATCGCTTATCTGACTGAACACGGGGTGCGCATCTGGAACGAGTGGGCCGATGAGCACGGCGATCTGGGTCCGGTATACGGTAAGCAGTGGCGTGACTGGGTCACTCCCGACGGCCGGCACCTCGATCAGATCACCCAGGCACTGGAAACCATCCGTCACAACCCGCAGTCGCGCCGCATCATCGTCTGCGCCTGGAATCCTGCCGATGTGGACCGTATGGCTCTGCCTCCCTGTCATACTCTTTTTCAGTTTTACGTGGGGCAGGGCACTCTCTCCTGTCAACTCTACCAGCGCAGTTGCGACATGTTTCTGGGAGTGCCCTTCAACATCGCCAGTTATGCGCTGTTAACCATGATGATGGCCCAGCAGTGCGCCCTGCAGCCGGGGGACTTTGTGTGGACCGGCGGGGATGTGCATATCTACCGCAATCACTTCGAGCAGGTGCACGAGCAGCTCTCGCGGCAGCCGCGTAAGCTGCCTGTCATGACCATCAACCAAGCCCCGGACCTGTTCAGCTACCGCTACGAGGATTTCACCCTCTCAGGTTATGATCCTTATCCGGCCATCCGTGCGCAGGTGTCGGTATGATTGAGGTTTCGGGCAAGGTTAAATGGCAGTCGCGCCGGGGCATGCGCGAGCTGGATCTCATGCTGCTGCCCTTCGTCGAGCATGATCTGCCTAAGGGCGATGAGCGGCAGCTTGCCGCTTACTGCAAACTGCTGGAGCACACCGATCTGGAATTGGTGCGCTGGCTCAACGGCACGGCCGTGCCTGAGGATCCCGAGCTTATCGAGATCATTGCCTGTATCCGTCGCTGTCATGAGGGTCGTCGCGGCCGTGAGGGCGTGTGATGGATGATTTTTTCACTGAGCTGCCGCTGCCTCCTGAGGTGCTGAACAATTTAAGCCTCCTGGACTGGCAGGAGCCTACGCCGGTGCAGCGGCTGGTGATCCCGCCGGCCCTGGAGGGTTACGACATTCTGGGCGCAGCGCCCACCGGCACGGGCAAGAGCGCGGCCTTCCTGTTGCCGGTGATGGCCAGGCTGTTGGACAGGCGTCCCCGCTCTGAGGGGGTAAGAGCGCTCGTGCTGGAGCCTACCAGGGAGCTGGCCCTGCAGCTGTGCAAAACGGCGCAGCAACTGGGTGAGGGCACCGCTCTTAGTGCCTGCGCTCTGATCGGCGGCGCCGGCCGCGAGGAGCAGCGCGGTACTCTGGGGACCATCGCCGCAGCCACCCCGGGGCGACTGCTGGAATTTCTGCATAAAGGCTACATTGATCCCGCACCGATTGAGATCCTGATTATCGATGAGGCGGATCGCATGCTCGATCTGGGCTTTCGCGAGGCGGTGGCGGAGATCTCGCGCGCACTCTCCTCACGCTTTCAGACCATGCTCTTTTCGGCTACCTTAGAAGGACCCGGTATACGTGATTTTGCCAAGGCCGTGCTCAACGAGCCCTTCGAGGCCCGTCTGGGAGTGCAAAGCGGTGAACGGCTGCCCGAGGGCTTGCAGCTGCGGGCCTACTGTGCCCGTGACGACCGACAGAAGGCCGCTCTGTTGCAGGTGCTGCTCAAAACCTCGCCCGGCCGCAGCCTGGTGTTTGTGCGCAAACGCGAGCGCGTCAAAGCGGTGGAGCGGGTGGCGCTCTCCTGCGGTCTTAACTGTGCCACCTTAAGCGGCGATCTGGAGATAGCCGAGCGCACGGCGGCCTTAAAGCGCTTTGCCGAGGATCGTGCTCAGGTGCTGGTGGCCACCGATGTGGCAGCCAGGGGACTGGACATCAGTGATGTCAGCTTTGTATATAATTTCGATCTGCCGCGCGATGCTGCGGTGTTCGTACACCGCTGCGGACGTACGGCCCGCGCCGGTGCCACCGGGGTGGCCATCTCGTTGGTGCTTAAGGAAGAACAGAGTGTGCTGGCGCGTCTGGAGCGCTACACCGGACAGGATATAGAGCGGCGATCCATCAAGGGAGCAGGAGAGCCTTTTGATGAGAATCCTCCGGCTCATAGCGCCCGCGGCAAAGAAAAAAACAAGAGTAAGAGCAAAAGCCAGGAGAAAAAGACCAAAAGTACCTCTGACAGGGCTCATGTTAAAGTAAGAAAACGCGACAGGCTTAATAAAGGCAAGCCGGATTTGGCCGCCAAAAGAGCGCGCCGTCAGGCCGCCAGAGGCGCGGCAGAGCCGGGCGCCACGGACTGAGGAGAAGCTACATGGGAGCTACAATTTTCCGCAACGCCACCTTGCATGTCACCTCGGAGGAATTTGCCGGTGTGGATTGCTTTGCGGTGCAGGATCACCGCATCATCCCCATGGATCCCGTGCTGCTTGAGGACGGTACCTCCGAGGAAATCAACCTAAACGGCATGCACGTGGCTCCCGGGTTCATCGATCTGCTGGTCAACGGTTGTGCCGGGGTGTCCTTTACCAACGAGCCCAGTCTGGATACGCTGGAGGCCATGCGCCGTTTTCTGACGCAGCGCGGTACCACCACTTTCGTGCCCACCATTATCTCCAGCCCGCGCGAGAATCTGACCAAGGCTCTGGCGGCGGTGGCCGAATTCAAGCAGCAGCATGAGAATATCTGCCCGGGTCTGCACATGGAAGGTCCCTTCATCAACTCGCTGCACAAGGGCTTTCATCCCATCGGCTACGTGCGCAGCATGTCCGAGTCCGATCTCAACTATATCCGTGAGAATCGCGATATCATCGCCTATATCACCATTGCTCCCGAGGTGGCCAAGCCCAAAAACATTGTGGCCATGCTCTCCGACCACGTCAGGCTGTCGTTGGGACATACCGCCTGCTCCTACATGGAGGCTTACAACTCCTTTAGGGCAGGCGTCAGCAATGTCACGCATATCTATAACGGCATGAAGACCATGGTCGGGCGTGAGCCGGGCGTGATTGGGGCGCTGTACGCCTCCCCCAACGTGTTTGCCAGCGTGATCCCCGACGGCAAACATGTGCACCCGGCCATCATCAAGCTGGCTCATCAGCTCTTAGGCGAGCGCCTGTACATCGTCTCTGACTCTCAGATAGTCACCGGCATGGACCGGGCTCCGGGCTCTTTCGCCATCTCCGGCACCGAGGTATTTGTCGATCAAAAACGCGGTCTCATCGATTCCAAAGGAGCTTTAGCCGGCACCGGCATCACCATGATGGACGGTGTGAGATTTCTGGTGGAGCGCTGCTCCTTTACTTTGGACGAGGCGCTGACGGCAGCCAGCTGGACTCCGGCGCGGATGCTGGAGCTAAACGAGACCGGACGCATAGCCGGCGGTTACATCGCCGATTTGGTGATCTTCGATGACGACTACCGCATCCGCTATGTGCTGCAAAACGGCTTCATGAAGAACATAGGCGAGATATTATGAGCAGCGGTACGGATTTGCTTCAGCGCATCACCAAAGCCAGTGCGGATCTCTCCAAATCAGAGCGCAAGGTGGCTGAGGCCATTCTGGCGCTGCCCCAGCAGGCGGCGCGGGAAAATATCGCCCAGCTGGCCGCCCGTGCCCAGGTCTCCGAGCCTACCGTATTCCGCTTCTGCAAACGCTTTGGCGCGGAGGGCTTCCCCGATTTCAAGCTGGCGCTGAGCATGGCGCTGGCTGCCGAAAACACCACGCCTCCCAGTACCCTCTCCCGCGGTGATACGGTGGAAGATGTGGCGCATAAGGTGATAGGTAACGCCGTCAACGCCCTGCAGGGCCTGCAGCGGCAGGTGGACGCGCCCCTGTTGGCACGCTGCATCGATCTGATCTCTCAGGCGCGGCGTCTGGTGGTGGGCGCGCAGGGCAGTTCCCGCCTGCTGGCCGAATTTTTGCGCGGCAGGCTCATCGATATCGGGCTGCAGTGTGAGTGTTACAGCGATCCCGCGCAGCTGCTGCCGGTGGCGGTGTCCCTGCGCCAGGGTGAGCTTTTGGTCGCCATCTCCTCTGACGGGGAGAGCCGGGATATGCTGGAGGCCGCACAACTGGCGGCTGACAGCGGTGCCACGGTGCTGGCGCTGTGTCCGCCTAAGACCGCACTCTCCGATCTCAGCGGTCTGACGCTGGGACCTGCCGGGCAGGACAGTGCGGAGAGCGGCGCGCTCTCCAGCGAGACACTGGAGATGACGGTGTTGCTGGAGATCCTGCTCTCGGGTATCAGTCTGCGCCGGGCTGATTCCATCAAAGCGCTCTCACCCAGGCTCAGGCAGGCCCGAGCCCGGCTCTCCTTAAACCGTAACGCCGTCAGCAACGAGCCGGTCACCCCCGAGCCTTCCCTCAAGGCCAACGAGCCCATCACTGCCATCAACTGGCCGTATTAGCACCGCGGCGCACTGCCGTCATTGTCTTGGTTTGTCAGGCACAAAAAATCCCGGCCACAGGCCGGGACGATTAGAGAATTTGACCTACCACTTGGGCTTTTGCGCGGCCTGCTCGTAGAGTTTTAAATACTCCTTGGCGCTGTCGGCCCAGTTGAACCGCACCTGCATGGCATTGCGCTTGATGCGCTGCATTTCGTCCTGGTCTTCCAGGTAGAGAATGAGCGTGCGGCGCATGCAGGAGAGCAGCTCTTCAGGGGAGGGATCGTTGAAGACAAAACCGTTGCCCTTTTCGCGGTCGACATCGTAGTCAATCACGGTATCCTTGAGGCCGCCTACCGCGCGCACGATGGGCAGTGTGCCGTAGGCCAGCGAGTAGATCTGGTTGAGGCCGCAGGGCTCGAAAATGGACGGCATGAGGAAGAAGTCCGAGGCCGCTTCAATCTGGTGAGCCAGAAAATCATCATATACAGGCTGGAACACCATCTTGTCGGGATGGCGGGCCGCGATCTCCTCCATCTGCCGCTGCAAATTGGGATCGCCGGTACCTTCGATGATGAGCTGTACCTTATGCAGCAAAAAACGCTCCAAGATGGGAATTAACAGGCCGATGCCCTTTTGGTCGGTGAGTCTGGCCACCATGCCGTAGATGGGAGTATCGCCCATCTCCAGCCCCAGCTTGCGCTGCAGGAGGTATTTGCCCAGCACCTTCTCTTCCATGCTGCTCAGACCGTAACGGATGCGCAGCTTGGTGTCGGTGCGCGGATCCCAGTCACTGTAGTCACAGCCGTTGACGATACCGGAGAGGTCCTGGGCGCGGGCCATATAGTTCTCGGCCATGCCGTGACCGCCCAGGTAGGTGATGAGCTCGGCGGCGTAACCGGGGCTTACGGTATTGATCTTGTCCGCGTAGAACACGCCGCACTTGAGGAAATTGACGTAGGAGCCCTGGGCGGTCATGTCATTGTAGATGGAGGCTATCTCGGGGACCACGTACAGCTGAGCCCGGTCAAAGGCTCCCTGGAAGGCGCCGTTGTGGATGGTCATCACCGAGCGGCACTGCGTGAAGAAGGGATCGTTGGCGTACTTGATGCGCAGCACCATGGGCGCGATGCCGGTATGCCAGTCATTGCAGTGCAGGATATCGGGCTTGTAGCCGATGCCGCGGGTGGCATCGATGGCAGCGGCCGAGAAGAAGGCAAAGCGCTCGCCGTTGTCACCGTAAGCCTGGTTGTTGTCGCCGTACATGGAGGTACGGTCGAAGTAGCGCGGGCAGTCGATGAGCCAGACTTCCACCTCGCCGTTTAAGAAGGTCTTGCGGATCTGGTAGGGCACGCGGCAGTGCTCGTCGGGATTGTTGGCGTTGAGCATGCCCTCGTAGATCACCTCCAGATTGCCGTAATTGGGGATCTTCGCATAGTAACAGGGGCAGGCTACGATGGCCTGATGACCGTCCTTCTTGAGCTGCAGCGGCAGGGCTTTGGCCACGTCGGCCAAACCGCCTGATTTGGCGATATCAGCCACCTCGGAGGATAAAAACAGAATATTCACGCGTATTCTCCTGTGTTCTTATGGTTAGAATCCAAGTTTATAGCCGCTGGGGATCACGATGATCCCCCCGGCAGACATCTGCGGCCCGCTCTTGTCGGCGGGATTGACCAGCCGGGCATCGGCCTCGTGGTCGTAGCCTAGGGAAAACCCCGGCGCCACCTGCACCCCGCGGTCTAAAATGGCATTGCGGATACTGCAGCCGGCACCTACCTGAACGTCACCTAGCAGCACGCTCTCCTCTACGGTGGCACCGTCATCGGCACGACAGCGGAAACCCAGTACCGAGCGGATGATGCTGGCACCGTTGATTTCACAGCCGGCGGAGATAAGCGAGGCGGAGACCTCCGAGAGATTGTCGGAGGTGTCGGTGAAGTTGGCCGGCGGCAGCGGCGGGTAGTAGGTGTGCAACGGCCACTGCGCGTTGTTGAGACTGAACTGGGGATCCGGGCCTAGGAGATCCATATGCGCGGCCCAGTAGGCGTCGATGGAGCCCACGTCACGCCAGTAGATGCGATCCTCACGCTCACCTTTGATGCGGTTGGTGGAGAGATCATAGACGAACACCCTGCCCTTGGGGTAGAGCTTGGGGATGATGTCGGTACCGAAATCATGAGAGGAGTGCACGCTCTTCTCATCTTCAATCAGCTCGTTTTTGAGCACCTCGCTCTTGAAAATGTAATTGCCCAGCGAGATGAGCGAAAAGCCCGGCTGTCCCGGGATCTCCTTGGGCTTGAGCGGTTTTTCCTGAAAACCGGTCATGCGGCCGTTCTCGTCAATTTCGATGACGCCGAAGCGGCCAGAGCAGATCACCGAGGGCATCTTGATGGCGGCCACCGTCAGATCGGCATCGTGCTTGCGGTGAAAGTCCACCATCTGCATTACGTCCATCTTGTAGATGTGATCCGAGCCGAACACGCACACCGTGTTGACAAAGTTGTCCTCGATAAAGGTGAGATTCTGGTAGATGGCGTCGGCGGTGCCCTGATACCACTCCTTGTTGATGATCATCTGCGCCGGCACCGGATCGATGAATGTGCCGGGAATGCCGCTGACGTTCCAGCCGTGCTTGAGATGCTGATTGAGGGACTGGGACTTGTACTGGGTGATGACGTAGATCTTGATGATGCCCGAATTGACGAAGTTGTTGAGCACAAAATCGATAATGCGGTAGCTGCCGCCGAAAGGCACGGCCGGTTTGCTGCGCAGGTGAGTGAGCGGCATCAGCCTTGAGCCCTCACCGCCTGCCAGAATCATCGCCAGAATGCCGCCGGACATATCACCCTCCGCCCGCTGGGGGCCAGACCCCATACCATAACGAAATTAGCTTAGCGAAGTTTGCCTCTCCAAACTCTGATACGAATGGCAATTCTGGTGATTGGTGGGGCAGAGTGTGAGCCTCGGGACCCCATGCGGCGAAAGGATCCTGCTTTTGATGGCAGTGAGGATTGATTTTATTGGGAATTAACACTGAGGTGCTGTTGATGCAGGCACAGGCCGCCCGGCAGCAGGTTCGAGATGAGGTCGGCGGGATGCTGCCGGCAGAATAAGCAAGCTCTGCCGGCAACTTTTAAGTTTATGCCCCGCAATCAGTCTGAGGCCTGCTCTAAAGCGTCTGTGAGATCAGCGAGCAGATCGTCCCTATCTTCTATCCCCACCGATACCCTGATAAGGCGTGAGCCTATGCCGATGCGCTCGCGCAATGAGGCGGGCATGGAGGCGTGAGTCATACTCTCAGGGTGGCAGATGAGGCTCTCCACTCCGCCTAGGCTCTCGGCTAAGGTGATGAGGTTCAGCGCCTTGAAAAAGCGCTTCAGATCTACGCTTAAGTCCAGTTCCAGACTTACCATGCCACCGCCCTGGGAGGCCTGTTCACGCTGTTGCGCGAAACCCGGATCGGCAGGCAGACCCGGGTAATGAACACGGGTGATGAGCTCATGTTCTGCCAGCTTGGTGGCCAGATACAAGGCGTTCTGGCAGTGCCGGTCCATGCGCACGCCCAAAGTGCGGATCCCGCGGATGAGCAAAAACGAGTCAAAGGGGCTTAGCACGGCGCCGGTTGCGTTCTGGATGAAGTAAAGCCGGCGGGCTAATTCCTCATCCTTGACCACCGCCAGCCCGGCGAGCAGATCGGAGTGACCTCCCAGGTACTTGGTAGCCGAGTGCACCACGATGTCAAAGCCCAGCTCCAGCGGACGCTGCAGATAGGGGGTCATAAAGGTGTTGTCGGCGATGGCCAACGCACCGTGCTTATGACAAAGCTCAGCCAGGGGCCTGAGCGGAGTGACCTCAAGCAGCGGGTTGGAGGGACTTTCGATGATGAGCGCCTTGATGTCGGGCTCAAAGTCAGCCTCAAGCCCGTCCAGATCGCGCGCGTAGCTTACGCGGTAACCAATTCCCAGAGGCTGAAAATACCGATCCACCAGCCTGAAGGTACCGCCGTAGGTGCTGCCCAACAGCAGTACTTTATCACCCTGTTTCAGCAGGGATAAAACTGCGGTGAGTGCCGCCAGCCCCGAGGCAAAGGCCAGTCCGTGGCTACCGCCTTCAAGATCGGCGATGAGGCTTTCGAGCGCCGCGCGGGTGGGATTGCCGCTGCGTGAGTACTCCCACTGCTGGGAAGCGAAGAGTTCTTGGCGCCGGAAAGTGGAACTCTGGTAGATGGGGATATTCACCGCCCCTGTAGATGCATCGTTGGGGATGCCGGCGTGGATGAGCGCCGTATTGAAATTCATCTTGTTCATATCACTGCCTATAGAGCTGCGCTCTCCAAACTGAGATCGGCCAGACGCAGAAACTGCGAGGTGCGCTCGTAACGGGGGTTGCGGAAGATCTGCTCGGGGGTGCCGTCCTCTAAGATGCGTCCTTCGCTCAAAAAGACGATGCGGGTGGCCAGCGAGCGTACAAAGCGCATCTCGTGGGACACCACCAGCATGGTGATCCCCCGTGCGGCGATTTTCTGCATCACCCCCAGCACCTCCGCCACCCATTCGGGATCGAGCGCCGAGGTAGGCTCATCAAAGAGTATGACCTCAGGCTCGGTGGCCAACGCCCGGGCGATCCCCACGCGCTGCTTCTGACCGCCGCTTAAAAAGGAGGGGTAGACGGCGGCCTTGTCCAGCATGCCGACCTGCTCTAAAAGTTCCCGTCCGCGGTCCTCGGAGCTCTTTTTAGGCACTTTTTTGACCGTGATCAGCGCCTCGGTGACGTTCTCCAACACGGTCTTGTTGTTGAAAAGATTAAAATGCTGAAAGACCATGGCACTTTTGCTGCGCAGTGCCCTGATGTGTTTGCGGGTGGGTTTTTGAGCATCGATGAAGGCATCATCAATGCGGATGGTGCCGCTCTCAGGTGTTTCCAGGTAATTCAGGCAGCGCAGCAAAGTGGTCTTGCCGGCGCCCGAGCCGCCGATCATGGCCACAATTTCTCCCTTTTTTACCTCCAGATTGATGCCGCGCAGCACCTGATGCTCGCGGTCGTAGGATTTTTTCAGTTCCCTCACGCTGATCATGACTCCCTCCTTTGCGTGCGCAAGCCGCGTTTTTCGATGTATCTGAAGATCTGCTCCAAGATGAGGCAGCAGATCCAGTAGATAAAGGCCACCACGATATACATCTCGAAGAAACGAAACGAGCGGCTGCCCACGATCTTGGCGGCCGCCATCATCTCCACCACCGAGATGCTGAACACCAGCGAGGTCTCCTTGAGCAGCGAGATAAAGGAGTTGCCCAAAGGAGGCAGCGCGGTGACAAAAGCCTGCGGCAATACGATGCGGCGCAGGGTCTGCCAGGGCGACATATTAAGGCTGTAGCAGGCCTCAAACTGTCCCCGGTCCACCGCCTGAATGGCGCTGCGCAGTGTCTCGGACATGAAGGCGCCGCTGTTCAAGCCCAGCGCGATGATGGCAAAGACGCTGGCGTGTATACCGTTGACGTTAAAGGAAGTTCCCAATTCGGCGTTGATAAAACGCAAAAACACGGGAATGCCGTAGTAGGCGATCAACAGCTGCACCAGGCAGGGGGTGCCGCGGATAAAGGACACGTACAGGGCGCACAGCTGACTTAAGATACGCACCTTGTAAAAGCGCAGCAGCGCCACGCCCAGGCCGATGATAAGCGCACAGGCGCCTGAGATAGCCGCGATGCCCAAGGTCACCGGCAGGTAGGAGAGTATTTCCGGGACGTTGGACAGCATGAATGCCGGATCAAAGATCTTTTGCATAAAAACTCCTTAAACCGTCTGCGCAAGGCAGACGGTTTTGTGTACGGTGGTTTTGAGCTTAACGGTGCTGTGAGGCGTGTTTGACCGCTTCTTCAGTGGTGAAGTCACCGTTGAAAAAGCGCTCGCTCAAAGTCTTTAAGGTGCCGTTTTCATGCAGGGTTTTCAGTGCGGCATCGACCTTGTGCTTGAGAACTTCTCCGGCGTCATTTTTGACAAAAAGCCAGTAGATGGGCACGATGCTGGTTTCGGGTGCGACGTTGTAGTCAACCTCCAGATCCTGAGACTTGATCACCAACGCGGCCACCGCCGGATCGACTAAGGTGGCATCGGCGCGGCCCTCCTGCACATCCAGAAGGGCTTTGGTCACCTCACCGTCCCCGTAGATCACTTTTATGGCATTGTCATGCTGCTCATTCCAGCTCTCCACGATATGGGCATTGGAACTGCCGACGGCGACTTTCACACTCTTGCCGGCCAGATCGGCCAGACCGTGGATGTCGGTACGGCCTTTTTTATAGGCAACTGCCGTGGCATCCCACACGTAGGGCACATCGCCGAAGAGGTATTTTTCCTCGCGCTGGGGATTGCGGGCCACATTGCTGACTATGACCTGGTACTTTTCGGCGTCCAGACCTGCGAAGATGCCGGACCACTCCACAGCCTGATAGCTGAAAGAGACATCATCCAGCAGGGCGTCCACTTCCTTGGCCACCGCAATGTCATAGCCGTCGGGTTGTCCTTGGTCGTTTAGGTAGTTGAAGGGAGCATAGGCCCCTTCGGTGGCGATGATGAAGTTCTCTGCCGAGGCGCTGAAAGAAAGGACGAGCGCCGCAGCCAGCGCCAGGGATTTTGCCGCAGATAAAGCGTTATGTTTCATTTTTCATCTCCTGAAAACAGCTTGAATAACCATGAAGAAAGATCTCTCTGATCCAACTTCGCAGGCGGTGTGTAGCCGCCGCAACGGGGCCTTTTCCTTCTGCCCGCTGCCTGAGCCTGAAGCTCTTGTCTCCTCCTTTAAAATGCTGTTCCTACCTGGTCTGAAACGATGTGCCTGAGTGCCCATAAAAACAAAACCCGAAGCTTGCTGCTCCGGGTTTTCAGGCGGGTACTGAATTAATGCTCAGATCACAGGTCCAAAAAGCGCACGCCACATCAGGACCTTCCCCACTGCCGGAGCTAAGGCAACCGAACAACAACAGCTGTTGATTACGCTGGGATTTAGGATCATGTAAGTCTCCGCATCGGTCTGATTGGCGCAGTCACCGCAATCCGTTCATCAAGCTTCCGGTGATGTAGTGTCATTTTGTCACGTCAAAGCGCGCCATGTCAACCGGATCGGCAGAGTGCTTCAACGCAGGGCATAGGCCGTACCGCGGCCGTTGCCGATTTTCAGGATGAACCCGCCCTCCAGCAGGGCATTGCACAGCCTGATGGTCTTGTCGCGGCTAAACCCCAGTTTTTGGGCAAGCTCGCTGCTGCTCTGCCTCAGTCCGCCGTGCAGCAGAACCAGCACCCTTTGTCCTGCGGAGGACACTTTGCCGGCGGCGTTTAAACAGGGCAGTATTACCTTGATGGCATTATCCGAGAGCTCAAAGGAAGGCTTTACCTGAGCTTGTTCGTACGCTCCTTTGATCCTTCTGATGCCGGTGCCGAAATTTTCTATCAGGTGCAGGTGAAAGAAAGCGGTGGCCACAATGGGGTTGCGCGGTACAAACACGTAACCTTGGAGATAATCCTCCGGTCTTACGCCGCTGGGCAGTCCTCCGGGGGAGATGAGCTCAATTTTGTCGTTGAACATGAGTATTCTGATGTGTGCCTGAATATCCCAGGTGCGCTGAACCAGGGCATTGGCCAGGGCTTCACGAAAGGCCTCCTCCGGGATCCGGTGCACGGTACGTCGGGTGGCAGTGTCGATTAACTCGGACTGATAATAACGGCGGTACATGGTAAGTGCCTGGTCATACTGTTCCAATACGCTCAGTCGGGCAAAGGTCGCCCTCTCGGAGATTTCGCTCAGTGAGGCGCCGAATCGGGCCAGATCGATCCCGCTTAAGTCGTTGGCATCTGCAAAGAGGGCCGCGGCGGTGTTTAGCTGGTCCTTGTTGTCGTAAAACCCAAAGGTGCGCAACATATCGGCGGTGAGTTTGGAGATGCCCAACTCCTTTATCAGTGCAGACTCAAAATATCTGAAGGTCAGCTGCTGTTCCTTACAGGGCAGGTCTTCATAGTGGAGGTTGGAGCCCTGCAGTACCAGCCTTTTGAGTTCAAGCGGGTCAACTTCCACTGTGGCGGTATCGCTGCGGCGATAGGCTTTGCCCCGATAGGTATACGGCTTGTGTTGACCTGGTTCTACCAGCAGGCTCACCACTTTGGTTTTTGGGTTGATCTTCAGTGCATAGTCAGGCTTGGGACTGATGGAGTCGTTGATTTTGTTTTCAATGTCAAGGCAGGCCTGAGCGGGGTTCTCCACCCCTACCATCTCGGCGTTGTCACTTACGCCGAACATGACGGTGCCGCCATTGAAATTGGCAAATGCGCTGACGGCTGGCAGAAAACTGTCGCTGAATCGTTCTTGGAATACGAGGTTACGGTTTGCTCTCATGACTTGTTCTCTGCGGTGCGCGGTGAGCAACAGCGTAGCATCAGGACCATAAAAATGCGACATAAATTTTTGCGTTGCATTTGTGCTGCAACATAAATTGAATATGCTCAATCTGCAGTGCCTGACGCAGCGCAGCCGCAAGCCTAAAGGAGCCGGACGCACAGGCAAAAAAGGCCTGATGACAAGATCAGGTCTGCAAAGGTGTTGGGCTTGACGCTGCAACTTAGAGGAGCTTTAGTTTTTGGTCAGATACAGCACGTAATCCTGCCCGTCCAGAGGGGAGGTGAGGTTGAGGAATTTGGTCTCGCTGCTGTTTTTAGAGAGGAAATTCATGATGCCGTAGCGCGGATCAAACCATTTGATGGTAAATCCGGCCCCCTCAAAGATGCTCAGATCTATGCACAGGTGGCTCTGGCAGGGCACATACACCGCGATAAACTCATGCTGTTTATTGGTGATGGCGGCCAGATGCCCCTCCCCTGTGGGGTTATCCGAGAGGATGAGACTCTGGTCGGGGATGACATCCAGCGGGTGCGGCAGCGCCTCCATGAAACGGCGCAGCCGGCAGATCTGAAAGGCACCGGGGAAATCCAGGCAGTCATACCAGTAGGGAATGTTGTCGCCGGCATAGGAAGAGGCCGCGCTCTCGGGGATCTCGCGGGTCTCATCCTGGGGATTTCTCATCTGCCAGATGGCGTAACAGCCGTAGGTGATGCCGGCTCCGCCTGAGAACACCGACCACCAGGAGCTGCGGCGCACATTAAAGTCGGTAAAGCGGCTGGCCGCGTCGCGCCGGGTGAACTGATGCTCGTTCATGATGGGGTGCGACTCGTAGCAGGGCTCGGCATCCAGCACGGGCAACTCCTGGCGCTCATAGTCCAACGTGATGCTGCGCCAGGACGGATAGCACTGTCCCATGTGTCCGGTCTGCCAGGTTATGAAGTCCAAAAAGCCCTCCTTTCCCAGCATATCCCAGATGGAGCGCCCGCCCTGGGTGTGGGAGGTGAGGAGCTGATCGTGGCCGCAGATCTCGCGTTCCGCGCGGGCCATGCCCGTGACCACGGCTTTGGCGGACTCATCTAAATAGGGCCTGTCCCCGCCTAAGATCCAGATGACGTCCAGATCCCGCACCTTCTTTGCCAGGTATTTGACAAAGGTGTAGGCTTTCTGGGCATCAAAGATGGTTTGCACTTTGCCGCCCCACTCGGGGTTGGGCACGAAATAAGAGCCCCACATCGGCACCAGGGCAATGAACACACCTTTTTGATTGGCATAGGAGATCACCGCTCTTACATGCTCAAAGTACTCCTCATTAGGCGTGAGGGTGTCGAGGTTGGAGAAGGGCACGCTGCCGTTGGCCACGGCAGGAGTATGCAGTCCGTCGAGCTCGGCTACGGCCACGGCCTGAATGACGTTAAAGCCTTTACGGGCGCGATCGTCGATGAACCGGTGGGCTTCTTCGACGCTTAGTTTGTGAAACAGCTCCCAGGCGGTGTCAGCGGTGTAGAAGAAGAGCTTGCCCTGTTCATCGGCCAGATGGCGGCCCTGTACGTGAAGTTTCATGATCATTATCCTTGAGGTTGCAGGCAGGACGGCCGCAGGGCCGGCCTGCCGTATCCTTATGTCGTCTGAATGGTTCTTTTTTTAATCAGGCCTGTGCCTCAACCTTGGCCTCGGCCTGCTTTAAGTTCTGCTCGCGGTACTGCTCGCACACATCTGCTTCTAATTTGTAGAACTTGAATACGAAAGCGGCGAGGAAGGAGAAGGCCGCCGGCAGATAGGCAAAGAGCAGCGAGAAGGCAAAGAGCTGATCGGCGGTGGCGCCGGAGGCAGCGGCCGCATCGGCATCGTAGTCGTAGAAGGCAAGGATGTAGCCTAACAGCGCCCCGCCTAAGGCCAGACCCAGCTTGGTGGCAAAGAGCATGCCTCCTGAGATGATGCCGTTGATGCGGGCGCCGTCGCGGTAGTACTGATAGTCGGAGCAGTCAGCCACGCTGGCCCAGACCAGGATACCGATCATCTCGCCTGCCAGCAGGGAGAGGAAGAACAGCGCGACATTGACGATGACCCCGTCGGAGGCGATGACACCCAACAGCACCATGAACACGCCGGCAGCCACCTGGCTCCACACTAAAAGCGGGGTGCGCTTGATGAGACCTGCCTTGAGCATGGCGTTGGCCGCAATGGGGGCGATGATGCCGGCCACGGAGCCTGTGGTCAAAAACAGCGAGAGTATGTACTGCACGGTATCGGCGTCAATGGTCAGCACGTACTTGACGAAATAGGCGGCGGCGCCGAATTTCAAGGTGTTGACAATCATCACCAGCAGCTGACCGGCGTACATGATGAGCGCTTGGTCGTTCTTAAAGAGCATCTTGACCTGGGTGAGGAAGTTGATGGAATTGTCAATCGGGGTGTAGACGCGCTCCTTGGTGTTGAAAAAGCACAGCAGCACCATGATGATGCAGGCAATGCCGATGCCGGACATCACGGTACGGTAGCCTAAGACCTCGTTGTCGAACATCGCCAGCAGACCCGGCACGAACAGTGAGCAGAACAGGAAGGCAATCTTGTTGAGCGGGAAGCGGATGGTGTTGATGGAGATGCGCTCGTCGGAATCATCGGATACGGCACCTAACAGTGAGACATAGGGCACCATGACACAGGTGACCGACAGCGTCAGGAAGATATAGGTTGCGTAGGCGTAAATCACCTTGCCGGTCTCGGAGAGCTCCGGGCAGAAGAACAGCGCCGCGCAGGAGAGCCCGTAGGGTACCGAAGCGAACAAAAGCCAGGGACGGTAGCGGCCCATGCGGCTTTTGGTCCTGTCCGAGATCATGCCGCACAGCGGATCGGAGATTGCGTCAATAAAGCGCACGGCCAGGAACAAGGTGCCCATCACGGCCGGATTGAGCTTGAAGACGTCAGTGTAGAAGATGGTGAGGAACATCATGGTAAAACCCATGAAGATGTTGAGCGAGGCATCGCCCAGCCCGTAGCAGAATTTCTCCCTGAAGGAGATTTTTTCGGTAGTGGCAGTCATAGGAAACTCCTTTGTAAATGTGACCTGTATGAATTATGGTCGGGGGAGTTGTCCGTAACCGCCGGGGCAGTCATATTTATTATCCTGTGAACAAATTATCAAAATTGTTGTGACGAGCATCAAATAAAAATGAAGGGCATTTAGGAATAGTTATTTTATTTCAATAAGAAGCGTCAGATAAAACAGAAGCCGGACCCAGTGTTCCGCAGAACAGACATAAAGTCAGGCGTATGCAGCAGGTCAACTGTTCTCTCGCGCGGCCAAAAAGTCGGGGAGAGACTTTTTTTGCGGACTGGGGTCGAGCACTTCCACCAGCCGGTCAAAGCTTAAGTTGATGAATTCATCCATCAGCCCTGCCATTTCCTTTTCGCGGTATTCGATGCTGAGGTTGCGCAACAGCGGATTGGGATCGTCCCTGAAACTGCGCATCACGCTGCCTAAGGCCTCCAGGTGTTCCTTGAAAGTGGAACCGGCCACGATGACCCGCCGCAAATTGAAGATGGGGGCCAGTGCCCGGATGGCAAAGGAGAGCGCGTCGGCGCTTTTGGCGGTAAAACTCCCCAGGCACTTTTCAAAGCCGCGCGGGTAGGGCAGATGCGAGCACTCGGGGAAGGAATCATGTTGTCCGGTGATGAGGCGGCCGTCAATAAAGACCCCCAGGGCGACCGAGCCCTCACCGCACATCAGTACCAGCGCCGAGTCAATGTCCACCCCGGGAGCGTGGTAGAGGCTCAACATGGGGCCTATGGCATAGTTGTAGACGTAGGAGGGCAGTGAAGTAGCTTCTTTGAGCAGCCGCGCCAACGGCACGCATTCATCCTTGAGATGGTTGTTGCGGTACATGATGCCGTCGGCACCCTGTTCTAAGGTAGCCTGCGTGGCCAGGAGCAGCACTTGCGCCTTAAGTGCGCATTCCTGCTCAAGTGCGCTGAGGCCCGCGGCTATTTCCTGTACGAACTCGGGGACGTTATCGCAGGAGGAGAGTTCGCGTGCGATCAGAGGCTCCCGCGAGCCGTAACGGTACAATTCCAGGGAAAAGCGCCAGGTGGTGTGGATGATGAGCGCGCTTACGTAAGGCAAGCCCGCGCTGATCTTAAGTTCCTGCCCGGGACGCCCCGGTCCTGAAGGATCGTGTGTATCCCCCGTGGCGGAGATGAAGCCTAAGTCTGTCAGCGCATGCACCTGTTTGTGCGCCCAGGCTCTGCTCATGTTAAGTTCCCGGGCCAGAGCAGCCTGAGAGCGCTCCCGGCGATGCAGCAGTTTCAAGATCCCGCACAGTTCAGCTGACATGTCATCTCCGTTAAAAGTGCTCACCGTTTCCGGAGTCAGGACAGCTGCGCGGCGGTCGGCGCTCTGATGGCAACGGCTTTATGCGGCTATATTTCAAGGCTGTGTTCGTCAAGCAGAAAATCGTAGACTCCCATGATCAGCACACCGCTTTCGTTGTATAAGGGCGCGGGCGCGTCCTTGGTGATGATGATTTTCTTGAAGCCGTCCTGCGTGAGCAGCAAAGAGCGTTGCTCCTGCATCTTTTTGTCCTCATCCGTCAGGGACAGGGCCGACTGAATGTAATAGCGCTTGGAGCCCTGGTTGCAGACAAAATCTATCTCCCGCTGCCTGCGGGTCTTGGTACCCTGTTTGTTTACTTCGTTGGTGATCACCACCCCCACATCCACATTAAACCCCCGGACTTTCAATTCGTTGAAGATGATGTTCTCCAGGGCGTGGGTCTCTTCTACCTGACGGAAGTTCAACTGCGCGTTGCGCAGTCCCAGGTCGGAAAAATAATACTTAAGCGGCGTGTTGATATATCTCTTGCCTTTGACGTCGTACCTCAGGGCACTGTCAATGAGGAAGGAATCCTCAAAATATTCAATATATTTCTTAATGGTACTCTGGCTTATGGCCTGCTGCTTGACACTTTTAAAAGTAGCGGAGAGTTTGCTTGGGTTGGTAAGCGAACCTATAGCGGAGGCCAGGATGTTCAGCAATTCTGTAAGTTCGTTTTGGTGCCTGACCTGATTGCGGCCGGCAATATCCTTAAGGTAGGTTTCCGTGAGCAGAGTCTTTAAGAATTGAGTCTTTTGTTGCTCGCTGCCAAGTTCAAGCACCAACGGGAGCCCCCCGTACAGCAGGTATTCTTTCCAGGCCTGCTCCACCGTGCCCTCGTACACACTCATAAATTCTCCGAAGGTGAGAGGATACAGGCGGATCTCATCACCGCGGCCGCGAAACTCCGTGATGACGTCCTTGGAGAGAAATTTAGCGTTGCTGCCGGTCACATAGAGGTCCACGTTAGGCAGGCGGGAGAGGCTGTTGAGTACCGCCTCGAAGTCACCTAAGAGCTGTACCTCATCTAACAGCACATAATGCATGCCCTCATCTTTGAGCTTGCCTTTGACATAAGGAAAGAAGATCTTGGGATCGCGATAGTCTATATTTTCATAAAGATCAAAGGCCATCTCCACGATATGGTCAGAGGGAACTTGCATTGCTTCTAAGTGCTCACGGAATAGCCTAAAGAGCAGGTAGGACTTACCGCACCTGCGTATGCCGGTGACTATCTTGATCAGATGATTGTGCTTTCTTATGATCAGTGCGTTGAGGTAGCGGTTGAAATTTCCGAGCTAGTGAGACGTCTGTTTCGAGCATTGGGACAGAACTTCCACAGAGCTTGAGACAGGGGGGAATTGAGAAGAGAGATTGCCCCCCGCCTGACTGCGAACGGAGCGTAGCGGAGAGAGCAGGCAGGC
>JAFUGP010000191.1 GCA_017469335.1 Succinivibrio sp.
TAACGAATATCTGTCAAGGATTATTCATGAGATTTATCACAAAATCCCAATGAAATTGAATGAATTGGCAAAACTTAGGAAGGTAGGGTAAAATTGGAGGGAATCTAGGTGTAGTTAGAAAGATACTAGGGAATTACAGTTTAAGGAGTAACCTCATGCAGGAGCAAAACCATAAACGCCGGGTGCTGGTCACCGGCGCCTCGCGCGGCATCGGCCGGGCGGTGGCCATCAAACTTGCCGCCTCAGGCTTTTTGGTGAGCGTGCACTACGGTCATGACGCACAGGCGGCCGCCCAAACCCTGGAGCTGATAGAAAGTGAGGGCGGCAGCGGCAGTCTGTTGTGTTTTGACGTATCCTGCCGCGCGCAGTGCAAAGAGGTGCTGGAGAGTGAGCTGGCCGCGCACGGGCCTTATTACGGGCTGGTGTTGAATGCTGGGGTGGCTCGCGATGGCGCTTTTCCCGGCATGGCGCCCGAGGAGTGGGATACGGTGCTCAGAACCGACCTGGACAGTTTCTACAATGTGCTAAATCCCTGCCTGATGCCGCTTATCAGGCTCAGACAGGGCGGACGCATCATCGCCATGAGCTCGGTGTCGGGGGTGATGGGCAACCGCGGACAGGTCAACTATTCGGCGGCCAAAGCAGGGCTCATCGGTGCGGTCAAGGCCCTGGCCGTGGAGCTGGCGTCCCGCAATATCACGGTCAATGCCGTGGCGCCGGGGCTTATCGACACCGAGATGACCCAACTGCCTGAGGATATTTTGCACAAGGCACTGGATCTAATCCCCATGAAACGCATGGGCACGCCCGAGGAAGTAGCCTCATTGGTGGATTATCTCATGTCAGACCAGGCGGCCTACCTTACCAGGCAGTGCATTTCAATCAACGGAGGTATGCTGTGAAAAGGGTGGTGGTAACCGGGGCCGGCGGCATTACCGCCTTAGGCGGCAGCTGGCAGGAGATTAAGCAGTCTTTGGAGCAGCGGCGCAGCGCCGTGCGCTATATGCAGGAGTGGGAGTGTTATGAGGGTCTGCAGTCACGGCTGCTGGCTCCGCTGCCTGAGGCACTGCCGCTGGGGCCTGAATACACCCGCAAGAGAACCCGCTCCATGGGGCGGGTGGCGCTGCTCTCCACGCTTGCGGCCGACCGGGCGCTTGAGGATGCGGGTCTTAAGGGCAGTGGGGAGCTTAAAAACGGCAGCACGGGACTGGCCTGCGGCTCCTGCATGGGCTCCCTGCAGCCTATCTTTGACTGCGCCTCGCTGTTTACCAAACACACCACGGCCGATCTGACCAGCTCTACCTATCTGCAGATCATGCCGCATACCACCGCGGTCAATACGGCGCTGTTCTTCGGCATCCGCGGGCGCATCATCACCACTTCCTCGGCCTGTACCTCCTCAAGTCAGGCCATCGGTTTTTCCTATGAGGGCATCAGGGAGGGGCGGCAGACCATCATGGTGGCAGGCGGGGCCGAGGAGCTCTCGGTGGCCTATACCGCCATCTTCGACACGCTCTTTGCCACCTCGCTGAAAAACGACGATCCCACGCATACGCCCCGGCCTTTTGATGTTAAACGCGACGGGCTGGTGTTGGGCGAGGGCGGGGCGGCGCTTATTTTGGAGGAGCGCGAACACGCCCTGGCACGGGGGGCTAAGATCTACGCCGAGGTGGTGGGTTATGCCACCAACTGCGATGCCACCCATGTCACCAACCCCTGCTCAGAGACCATGCAGATCTGCATGGAGCTCGCTCTCAAAGACGCGGGATTGAGCGCCTCTGCCGTAGGCTATGTCAACGGTCACGGTACGGCCACGGAGTTAGGCGATATTGCCGAGAGCACCGCCACCTCCCGTCTGTATGGCGACAGACTGCCTTTTTCCACCTTCAAGGGCAATTTCGGGCATACCTTGGGAGCCTGCGGGGCGCTGGAGGCCTGGCTGACCATACAGATGATGAACCAGGAGGTCTTCTATCCCACGCTGAACCTAGAGGAGCCTGATCCGCGCTGCGGACAGCTTGATTACCTCATCGGCGCTGACCGTGCTTTGAGCACTGAATACGTGCAGAGCAACAACTTTGCCTTCGGGGGGATCAATACCTCGCTTATTTTTAAAAGAGCCGATTGATCTGCTGGTTTTTTTTTAAGAAAATTAAGGTGCTCGTCTTTGATCTTAATCTCATTGTGCTTGAGGAGAATGAGAAGTCGTTATGCCTGAATTGTGTCGTTTTGCCGGGATAATTATTTATTTGTTATTCCGTGATATAGATAAACATAATAAGCCTCATGTTCATGTCAGATACGGCGAGTTCCAAGCTGTCATAGCGGTTGACGGTGAGTTTCTTGACGGTAAGCTCCCACGCAGGCAACTCAAGATTGTGACAGGCTGGCTGGCCCTTCATGAAGAAGAGGTCTACAGAGCCTGGAACCTTGCTGTGGCAGGGCAACAGTTTGACAAAATCCCGCCTTTAAGTTGAGGTTTGTATGTATATTATTGATGATATTTGCTACGCTGGGGAATTAGAAGAGGGTATTACAGTGGCGCAGGCCAAGCCTCTGAGCGGTGGCATGATGTTGGTTACATTTTCCACGGGGGAAAAGCGCCTGTTTGATACCACCAAGCTTGAGGGTCCGGTGTTCGCGCCGCTTGCTGATGAGAGGATCTTCAGCAACCCCATAATACGTGACGGTGTGATCACTTGGAAGAATGGCGAGATAGACATAGCTCCCGAGACAGTATACTTGGAGAGTTACCCTTACACCGAGGAATTGACCCTCTGACAGGTTAGGTCAGTCCTTCATTAGTCAATCCAAGTGTCAGCGGCAAAGGCAGATTGCAAAGGTTTACTTAAACTTACGCCTGGAGGCGGTAAATTATGATGAGCCGCCGAGAGTATGGTGGCTGTCAGAGTTCGCCGGAATATTTCATCGTGTTTGCCGCTTCAAAAGTTCCATGTTCAGGTTGACCAACGCTGACCGTTGGCTTTATGATCTCTGCCACCTCAACAAAGTTTGATTGTCATTAATTACATTGATAATCAAACATAATTTTTACTCTTATTGTCTGGAGTTCCTATGAAGTTTTTTGCCAAGATCTTTTTGGTTTTATCAGCTGCTTTCCTGTTGGCCTCCTGCGCTTACAAGCATCAGGCGGTTGAAAATGTCAGCGGCGTAGTGCCGGCCGGTCTCACCTCACAGCAGGTTGAAGAGGCCATTGTTAAGGCCGCAGTCGAATACAACTGGCAAATCGTGAGCAAAGAGAGCGGTGCAGTGGTACTGCAACAGCTCAAGAACAAGTACTCTGCTACAGTGAAGGTGGTGTATGACACTGCCAACTGGGCCGTACAGTTAGTCAGCGCCACCGGCTTGAACTATGACAAGTCCAACAATACCGTTCACAGCCACTACAATGTGTGGGCGCGTAATTTAGGCAGTGAGATTGACAAAAATCTCAAGACCATAGCGGCCCTCTAGACTCAGGCTGTCAAACTACAAGCTCAAGGGCTTTTGAGGAGCATGGCGACTCAAAAGCCCTTGCTGTTTTCAAAATTAAACCTCTCGCTCTTCTTTGGGGAGTCTGTGCCCCGAATGCCCAGGCAAAATCATACAATTTTGCCAAAAACCCCTTATAATTCCTGCATAATCATTTCGTTGCTTACCCATTAAAGACTACGGATAAAGCTCTTGCATATGAAAAAACGTCCCTCCTCGGAAATGTCGGCCTTTGAGGCCATCAGTCAGGCCCAGAGAATTGCCGCCGGGCCCATGCTCTTTCAAACGGTGTGCGTGCTGCTCAAACACGGGGTGCTGCAGCACTTAGAACAGGCCGCAGATCAAGGTCTGACCAAGGCTGAGCTCGGAGCTAAGACGCAGCTCTCCGCGTACGGCCTGGGCGTATTGTTGGATATGGCGCTCTCAGGTGGGGTGATTGACCACAAGGATGACACTTACACCCTAAGCAAGATTGGCTACTTCATCTTAAATGACCAGATGACCCGGCTTAACTTTGAGTTTACCAAGAATGTGTGCTATCAGGCCTTGGACAGCCTGGAGCAATCCATCGTGGCAGGGCGGCCGGTAGGACTTAGTGTTTTTAATAAAGAGTGGCAGACCATTTATCCGCATCTCTCCGAGTTGCCGCCTGAGGCCAAAAAAAGCTGGTTTGACTGGGATCACTTCTATTCGGACGCGGCCTTCGGGCAGGCCATCGAAAAGCTCAAGGGCTTCAATCCCGACTTAATCTACGATGTAGGCGGCAATACCGGCAAGTTCGCCATCGCCTGCTGCAAGGCCATGCCTAACCTCAGGGTTACCATTTTGGACTTAAAAGAACAGATAGCGCTGGCCAAGGAGAACATTGCCGCCCACGGCCTGAGCGATCGCCTGGACTTCGTGCCGGTGGACATCCTAAAGGACAGTAAGCTGCCCTCTGAGGCCTCTTTTTGGTGGATGAGCCAGTTTTTGGATTGTTTCTCGGTTGAGCAGGTGGAACTCATACTCTCCAAAATCGCGGCGGTCATGAAACCTGAGGCGAGGATCTGCATATTGGAGCCTTTTTGCGACAATCAGCGCTTTGAGGCGGCAAGTTACAGCTTAAACGCCGGCTCGCTGTACTTTACCTGTGTGGCCAACGGCTGCAGCCGTTTCTTCAACCGGCGGGATTTCCTGGGTTATCTGGAGCACTGCTCCCTTACGGTTGAGCAGGAATTCACCCCCTTGGGTATCTCGCACACCTTGCTTATCTGCAAGAAAAAAGCGGCGTAACGACCAGCAGCGGCGCCCTGAGGGCAGAGACTTTCAGGGTACCAGATAAGTTTCAGGCAGGAGATCCCCACCATGCCCCATGAGGCAAAGGCAGCAGCGACGCAACGCAGCGAATTTAAAGCAGCGGTGCTCATACCCTGTTATCGGCACGGCAGGGCCTTGAGGCAGGTGCTTTCTGGCTTAACCTCGTTGCAGCTGCCGGTCTACGTGGTCGATGACGGCAACGAGGAGGATGAGGCGCAGCTCATACGTGAGGCCGTGGCGCAGGCTCCGGGGGTAACACTCATCGTCAATCCTCACAACCTGGGCAAGGGCGGGGCGGTCTGTGCCGCCGCCAGGGCGGCCTGGGCCGACGGATTTACCCACGCGCTGCAGGTGGATGCCGACGGACAGCACAATCTTGCGGACGCGCCCGCGCTGCTTGAGCTTGCCAGGCAACACCCAGGCGATCTGGCGCTGGCCCGTCCTGTCTACAACGATTCGGTGCCAAAAGGGCGCCTTTACGGCCGTAAGATCACCAATTTCTGGGTGGCGGTGGAGACGCTGAGCTGGGAGATCAAAGATGCCATGTGCGGGTTTCGGGTCTATCCGCTTGCCTCCTTCATACAGGTCATTGATTCCTCCCGTCTGGGCTTGTACATGGACTTTGACATAGAGATCCTGGTGCGGCTGTACTGGCTGGGACTTAAACCCTACTACTTGGACAGTCAGGTCAGCTACCCCCAGGACGGGGTATCCAGTTTCAGGATGCTGGAGGATAATCTTCAGATCTCCAAGCTGCACACCAAGTTGTTCCTGCTGGCTCTGACGCACTATCCGGCGCTTTTAAGGCGCAAATTAAACCGCAAAAGCGAGCAGGGCACCGAGGCTTACTCTGAGAGCGCCGCAGCCACTGCCTCAGGTCAGGAGCAGGCGCAATGGGCCACGCAGCGGGAGTCGCGCGGATTGTGGGGCATGCGCCTGATGATCAAATGCTATGACCTAGGCGGCTTTGCTCTGTTTAAATTGCTGCTGTATCCGGTCATCGCCTGTTACTGGGCGCTCTCCCCTGAGGGAAGGCGCTGCTCCAGGCTTTTTCTGGATGCCGTAACCTCAAGACGCCGCGCTTTAGGGCTAAAGGCACCGGCGCTGTACACCTTCCCTCACTTCTATCACTTCGGTCTGTCCATGCTCACCAAGATAGCCGCCTGGCGCGGTGATCTTAAGCTCAATGAGCAGGTTCATTTTGCAGGTGAGGCCAAAGAGCTCATGCTCTCTCACACCAACCAAGGCTGTCTTATTGTGGGATCGCATCTGGGCGATTTGGAAACCTTAAGGGCGGTGGAGAGTTTTCAGCACTTGGTGACGATCAATGCGCTGGTGTTTACCGACAACGCCAGGCGCTTTAAGCAGATCATGCAGGAGTTCGCCCCGTCCTCGCAGTTAAATCTGATTGCCGTCAACGAGATAGGCCCTGATACGGCCGCGCTGCTGCAGGAGAAAACAGAGCAGGGACAGTGGGTTGCCATTTTGGGTGACCGGGTACCGGTAAAGGCCGGGCGGGGTGGCGTAAGAGCGGTACAGGCCGATTTCTTGGGACAGCGCGCCCCCTTCCCGCAGGGACCTTATGTGCTCGCTTCTTTGCTCAAATGTCCGGTGCTGATGATCCATGGGCTGCGTGAGGGCGGAACCATCAGCATTCACTGCCGCAAACTTGCCCAAAAGCTGGTTTTGCAGCGCGGCAGCCGTGAGGCCGATCTGACCGCCTACGCGCAGCTCTATGCCCAAAACTTGGAGGAGCTGGCCCTCCGCTACCCCTACGAGTGGTTTAATTTCTATGATTTCTGGCATCCTCTGGCAGCTGAGGGCGCCTGATCAGGACAGGAGAGAGCTTGAAAAACCACGCCGTACCATCACCAGGACAGCAGACTCTCGGGATCACAGCTCAAAAAATCCTCCACACTCACCCCGCCTGTGCCTACCAAGAGCGAGCGCTTGGGTTTGAATCTCTGCTCAAAACAGGGCAGTCCGGCGTTCATCCCCCTGCGGCCGCTTTTCACCTCAAGGGCCATCAGCTCGCCTGAGTGCTCGATGATGAAATCGACTTCAAGATCCCGGGCTGAAACAGCCTTGCCCCCGGCTCTCTCCCGCCAATAGTACAGCTTGAAATTGAGTTCTTCGGCAGCGCTCAGCAGGTGCGCTCCCACGGCGCTCTCCACCCAGCGCCCCCAGGCAGCGGTGTCGGTGCGATCGGTGACAAAACTGCGGCCGGCGCAGGAGGTCAGCAGGGCATTATTGAACACCTGAAACTTTGGAATTGACCCTCTTTTGCGCGCCTCATCCTGCGCATATTTGGGCAGAGCAGTCAGCAGGTTGCTCTCAGCAAGGAGCATCAGGTAGCCCGCGAGTGTGGTCACGTTGCCTGCGTCCTGCAGCTGTCCCATCAGTTTGGTAAGTGAGAGGATCTCGGCAGAATAGCTGCAACCTAAGTCAAAAAGTTGCCTGAGCAGCGCCGGTTTGTAGATGTGCGAGGTCAGCAGCACGTCTTTTTCGATGGCCACAGCTATCAGCGCGTCGCGCAGGTACTTGCGCCAGCGCCCCTCAGCGTGCATCAGGTGGGCTGCGCCGGGGTAGCCGCCGAAATAAATATACTCATCAAGCGTCACATTGAAGGCCGCTCTCATCTCCGCGTAACTCCAGTGCGGCATTCTGATGAGTTCATAGCGTCCTGCCAGCGACTCGGTAAGGCCTCTTTTGAGCAGTAGTCTGCTGCTGCCCAACAGTACCACCTTCAGGTTCAAACCCCGCAGGGTGTCCGCGTCCCATTCGCGTTTTACCGCCTCACTCCAGTTCTCAAGTTTCTGCACCTCGTCAACCACCAGCAGGTACTCGGTACTGCGGCGGATCATCATGGTGGCGCGGGCTGACTCCCAGATAAGATGCAGCCAGTTGCTGTCCTTGGGATCGACCCCGTCGGCTGTCTCAAGGGTGTGCGGGATGGTGAGCTCTCCGAGCACCTGAGAGACCAGGGTGGTTTTGCCCACCTGCCTGGGTCCTACTACCACCTGCAGGAATTTTCTGGGTTCCAGGAGGCGCTCTTTTAAGCTGGCAAATTGTTTACGTCGGTATTCCATGGCGTTCTTTGGGTAAGTAGTTTTACTCAAATTTTAGTGTAATTTTACTCAAATTATATCGATAATTTACTCAATGTTTTGGTATTGACAGCATAAATATGGATTAGCGCAGCTCATACTACTGGACAAAAATTCAATATTCTCAATTTTGTCCACTGGCAGTGGACAAAAACTGCAATCCAATGATATTGTCCAACATAGTGGTTCACGATCCGTGATGAAATATAAGAACTACCTGAAAGAATTGCTGAACATTAAAGCGCTACCTAACGTGCAGATACGCTGCCCTGGCAGCTGCAGCTTAGAAAGTACCTCGGCGACAGCCTGCAGGCCAAAATCGAGACGCTCAGGGGCTTTGAGTTTAGCAATTCTCCCCTCTATCCGCTGCCTGAGCAGCGCCTTGAGATTCTCAACTCATACTTGAAAGCACGGGCGGTGCAGCTTTTGAATTATAGTCGGATGAGTGTTCCGGGGGCTGAACTGCGTCACTCCCCTGGATTTTACCTCCGTATCCGCTACAGATAGCTCACCGCAAACCTGAAGATAGCTTATGAAGGCATAGTGCGGTTTGAGTTGTTTGATGGTTATATGACTGAAATGGCAGCTCTACACAGGAAGCATCATCATAAGCCATCATCTTTTGACATCCAGTCCAGATCTGATATATTCACATTCAGTCTATCATCCCAACATAACAGTATCTCTATTGATGTTGTTCGTGTTGATTGGTAAACTATGCACGTTTTTCGGCAGATCTTCCTCCATCAGCTATGCGCTTACTTGCGCAATTTAAAAAATTTCTTATACTTGGAGGTAGTAGTGAACAGATTGTGTCGTATTTTGTCGGGCATATTTCTTGCCGCTTCAGTGACCGTATCTGGATTTTTGATTTGGGACAGCATCTCTCTTAGCTAAATTAACGAACTCAGAGAATTTGCCACAGAAAGCTCAAACGGCAGTGCCGAGATTTACCTTGATGAAGATATGATCAGAGGATTAACATCCTTGGAAAACCGTGGGTATTTCTCACAAAAGATGGGAATGTTGACTTGGGAACTGTCCGGTATCCCCGTTTTGTTGTTTGGAGGAATATTTTTAGCATTTGTGGGAGGAAACGATGATGCCTGAGTTGGGATATTTTGTCGGTATAGGCGGTATTGTTGGAGCCTTTATTGCTCCTTTTGTAGCCTACTGGCTCAGGGGGCTGTTTCGGCGCAAAGGTTGGAAGATCCCTTTCAATGAACAACCTGCCAATGGCAATGTCAATACAGGCAATGCTCAGCCAGCATAAGATATTCAGAGCCTTTCATATCACGACTTCGCATCCTTTAAAGCGGGGCTTTCGTTTCGAGCACCAATTCCGATAGTCGTTTCCGACATTTCCCTTTGTTTTGGACCACCACCCAGGCGTTACACCTACCGCGAGCGCATCTGCAGCGCGGAATTTGACCTGAAGGGCATGCAGAGCAAATGCTGGATGCACCGGGATGATGCTCTGGTGCTGCTTAAGGCCGATGACTTTTTTCATGAAGAGTACAGCTTCATGAATCAGGTGCACGGCGAGTATTTCGCCTCACAGGTGGCCGCCGCACCTGAACCGGACGCGACAGATTATGACATTGAGCTCTTTGAGCACCAAAATTACCACATCTTCAAAGTGCGCAGGCGAGCAAAATAAACAGAGATAATGATGAATCATAAAGTGGCCGTGGTAGGCATGGCTGGGATCACCGCCTTGGGTGATAACTGGCCTGGGGTGGCGGCGGGGCTTAAACGGCTTAAAAATGCCGTATGCTACATGCCGCAGTGGGAAGAGTTCCGGGGGCTGCAGACCAAAGTAGCCGCTCCCATCGTCAGCTTTGACGTTCCCGCTTACTACACGCGCAGACAACTGCGCTCCATGAGCCGGGTCTCGCTCTTTGCCACCCGTGCCACCGAGCTCTCCTTAGAGCAGGCGGGGCTGCTGCACGATCCCCTGCTGCACAGCGGAGAGCTGGGGATAGCCTACGGCTCCTCGGCAGGCTCGGCGCAGTCGGTGGAAGAGTTCGGAGCGCTGCTGCGCCGGCACGACACCCATGAGATAGGCACCACCACCTACGTGAAAATGATGCCGCATACCACGGCCGTCAACATCGGTGTGTTCTTTGGGATCACCGGACGGATCATTCCCACCTCCTCGGCCTGCACCTCGGGCAGTCAGGCCATCGGTTATGCCTTTGAGTGCATCAAACACGGCTATCAGACGGTGATGGTGGCAGGCGGGGCTGAGGAGCTCACCGTAGGCGACAGTGCGGTGTTTGACCTCATGTACGCCGCCTCATTGCGCAACGACAGCCCCGCGCAGACGCCTAGGCCTTTTGATGTGAAGCGTGACGGACTGGTGATAGGCGAGGGCGCGGCTACTCTTGTTTTGGAGGAGTGGGAGCATGCCAGAGCCCGCGGCGCACCCATTTTGGCCGAGGTGGTGGGCTTTGCCACCAACTCCGACGGCACTCATGTCACCAAGCCCAACGAAGAGACCATCAGGCGCTGTCTGCAACTGTCTTTAGAGGGGGCAGGGCTGCCGCCTGAGGCCATAGGCTACATCAGTGCTCACGGTACTGCCACCAAGTTAGGTGATCTCGCCGAGAGCAGAGCCACTTACAGCATTTTCGGCAGCCACACCCCCATCTCCTCGCTTAAGAGCTATTTTGGTCACAGCTTAGGCGCCTGCGGGGCCATTGAGGCCTGGCTGACCTTGAAAATGCAAGAGGAGGGGTGGTTTGCGCCTACCCTTAATTTAGAGCAGGTCGATCCCAAGTGCGGGGAGCTTGATTATATCCGGGGCGCTCTCAGAGAGCTGCAGTGTGAGTATGTGCAGAGCAATAACTTTGCCTTCGGGGGAGTGAACACCTCCTTAATCTTCAGACGCACGCGCTAGAGTCTGCAGGAAGGTCAGGTGAGGCGCAAAGACCCTACGCCAGAGATTATCTGCCTGAAAAGATTCTGATAACAGTGTGTTAATCATACTCATTTAGAACTTTGCAGGAAAAAGTTCTCAGAGCTTTGGCAATTTGGTCTGATATGCTGCCCCCCGGGGATTTAAAGCGGTCCGCCGGATCTGCATCAAGATAGGATACGAACCTCATTCTTTTGGTCTGCGTACCACTCAGGGTGAGCAGCAACGGCTTTTCTTGCAGTGGCAAACTCTGCACCGGTCAGAGGAGGACAGTCCGCGTAATCTGTATGTTTAAAATTGCGGATCTCATCAAGCTCTTCTGTGGAGAGTTTTGGAAGTTTTTTCAACTCATCAGAAGTTATTCCTTTCATAGTAACACCGCTCCTTATCTTTGCTTGCCACACGAACAGAAATCAGTCTGACAGTATGCTTTCGTGGTTTACAAACCACATACAAAATCATAATTCTACCGTAACCGTCATGGCTGAACAATTCTCTCGCTCTTGCTGATCGGTGTGGAGTAAGTCATAAAAAGGAGAGCCGGTTTGAGTTTGAATGCCCTTTTTTGGAGCACGAATGTTTAAGAACAGTGCAAAAAGCACCATTTTCCTCTGATCGGCCCATAAAGCCAAAAAAATTTTGAACTTGATCGCTCACCACCCCAAAAGCTGTGCTAGAGTGAATACAAGGTTAGCCGATGAGGAGCCCACTACCATGACGATTGACCACTTTAACACCTGCTGCACCATGTGCATGATGTGTTGCTGTGCGCCGTCGGCGTGGGGCTTTCCTGATCGTGCCACAAGTGCGAAATGATTCTCACTTAGATCGGATGTAAAAGGGAAGCCTGAGAGCTTCCTTTTTTATTGTCCGCGCGACGGCAATTAACCTTAGAGGGGCGATCGGCCATGGGCCATGAAGATCGCTGACATTATCAAGACAGGGGTTGAATCTCCTGTTTACTGAGGATTTTAAAATGAAGAAACTCTATGTGGCACCTCTTGCCGGTGCTCTTGCCTTAGGCATCTCCTTACCCTCCCAGGCCGTGGAGGTCTACAACAAGGATGGCACTTCCTTTGCCATCGGCGGGCGTATCGAGGCCGTGTACGTCTCAGGCAACGCCTCTAACGCCGGCAACAAGGATCAGACCATCCGCAACCGCATGCGTCTGAACTTAAAAGGGCGCACTCAGATCAACGATTACCTCGCAGCTTACGCCTTCACCGAGTGGCAGCAGCAAAACCAGGGTGACAGCAGCGGGGGACAGACCTGGAACGTGCGCGATCAGTACGTGGGTCTGGACTTGGGGCAGTACGGCAAAATCCAGGCCGGCCGCTTCCTCTCCGGGCTCTATGATCTGACCGTGCTCACCGATATCTTCAACGACTACGCCAACTTAGGTGCCGAGGTGGCCTCACGCAACAGCGGCAAGCTCAAGTACATTTACTCCGGTTACGGCTTTGACTTCGGCGCCGAGCTGCAGACCAGCGAGAACAATTACACCTTGGATCACGTGACCGGCACTCATCATGTCGACTCGGGTTATACCTTAACCGCCGGCTATACCATCCCGGACGTGGCCTTCGGCCCCTTAGGCTTTAAGGCCGGCTTTGAGTATCTGCGCTTTCAGGACGACCACGGTACCACCCATGACAGCCTGAGCAACTCCAAGACCTGGGGTGTGGCCGCCTTCTGGGGTACCTACGGCAAGGGACTGTTCTTAGCGGCCGACTACACCGCCCGTGACATCGCCGCGCGGGAGAGCTACGCGAGCGATGACTTCAAACAGCAGGGCCTGGAGGTGACGGCCACCTACTTTACCGAGTCGGGCATCAACCTCACCTTAGGCTATGAGTCACAGCGCCTGGACCCGGATTTGGGCTCGGCCACCCATCAGACCAATCTGCTGGGTCTGGTCGAGTACTACTTCGTGCCCAACTTCAAGATCTGGGCCGGCGCCACCTGGGATCTGGACACCGACAAGAACTACGGCAAGGACGGCAATGGCTATCGCATCGCCGCGCTGGAGGTTCCCGGTGACATTTACACGGTGGGAGCCCGTTACTCCTTTTAACGGGCGAGAGTTAACTTAGGATCTTTCTTCAAGTGCCCCTGTAATGCTCCGCCAACTTACACTTTTTTTCTGACGGAGCTTTTTGGGGCGCGGGAGGCGAAGAAAAAGCGCAGTAAGAGCAGATTGGCATGAAAAAAGACGAAAAGTGACAGTTTTTAAAGATTAAAAAACATTTTTTAACGCACGTATCCAAGATTAAATATTGACCAATAACTGAAAATAAAAATTAACTAACAGTCATACGGGGGCAAAAACCGGTGAACGAGAATTATCTAAGAGAGTTTTTTGAGGATCTGCACCGCCATCCCGAACTCTCCTTTGAGGAGCGGCGCACTACCCAGAAGATAAAAGAGGCTCTGCTCAAGGCGCAAATTGAGCTTGCCGCGGCCGCGCTGCCCACCGGCGCGGTGGGGGTGATCGGCAAGCAAGGTCCGGTGATCGCGCTGCGCGCCGACATCGACGCGCTGCCGGTGCAGGAGGAAAGCGCGCTTACGTACCGCTCCGAGGTACCGGGGAAAATGCACGCCTGCGGCCATGACTTTCACAGCGCGGTCATCCTGGGCGCGGCGCTGCTTCTAAAGGAGCGCGAGGCTGAATTAAAGGGCCGGGTCAAGGTGCTCTTTCAGCCGGCCGAGGAGGCCCCCGGCGGGGCGGCACAGGTGCTGAAAAGCGGGGTGCTCTCGGATGTGCAGGCCATCTTCGGGGTGCACACCATTCCCACCTTCGCCCCTGGCACGCTGGCCATCCGCGAGGGTGCCACCCACGCGGCGGTGGACAAGTTCGCCCTGACCTTCAAAGGCAAGGGCACCCACGCAGCCCATCCTGATCTGGGCATTGACACCACGGTAGTCGCGGCGCACTTTATCTGCGCGGTGCAGACCATTGTCTCGCGTAATTCCAGCCCCTTTGCCGCCAATTTGGTGTCGGTGACCCACGTTGAGGCCGGCTCCACCTGGAATGTCATTCCCGAGCAGGTCTTTGTCGAAGGCACCGTGCGCACCCTGGATGAACAGGAGCGCGCCAAGGTCAAGGACAGACTGGAAAACCTGGCCACAGCCATCGCGCAGGGCTTTGGTGCCGAGGTCACCATTGACTGGGTGGTGGGCGTCAACGCCATGCAAAACGACCGGGAGTTATCAGACTTTGCGACGCGCCTGGCCCGTGAGGATGGCTTTGCCGTGGTGCGTTCCCCGCAGAGTCTGGGCGGGGAGGATTTTGCTCTCTATGAGCAGAGAATCAAAGGGGCCTTCATCCAGATAGGTACCGGCCCCTCGGCGCCTAATCACAACCCCCGCTTTGTGGCCGACCAAAAGGCGCTGGTGCCGGCATCTTACTTCATGGCGCATTTGGCGCAGTCCTATCTGGAGAGCCTGGGCCATGAGCAGCATTGAGCAGAGTAAGGCGACCGGCCCAAAGCAGGATGTCCCGCAGAGCGCAGCTGTGCCCCAGATAGTCTTTGAGGATCTTTGCAAGACCTATGTGAGCGCAGGGCGCAGCGTCGAGGCGCTGCGAAAGGTCAATCTTACGATTGAGCGCGGGGATATCTGCGGCATCATCGGCTTTTCCGGGGCCGGCAAGTCCACGCTGCTGCGCATGATCAACGCCCTGGAAACCCCCAGCAGCGGGCGGGTGCTCATCAACGCCGTGGATGTGGAGAAACAAAAACGCGGCAATTTAAGGCGCCTGCGCAAGGGGATCGGGATGATCTTCCAGCAGTTTAATCTTCTAAACGCCAAAACCGTGGCGCAGAACATCGCGCTGCCGCTCATCCTAAATCACGAATCTCAGGCGGTCATCGCCCCGCGCGTGCAGGAGTTAATCGAGTTCGTGGGCCTTGGCGGCTATGAAAATGCCTACCCCGCGCAGCTCTCGGGCGGGCAGAAGCAGCGCGTGGGCATCGCCCGCGCCCTGGCCACCGCCCCGGAGATTTTGCTGTGCGACGAGGCCACCTCGGCCTTGGATCCCGAGACCACCGAGTCCATTTTGCAGCTGCTTTTGAAGGTCAACCGTCAGCTCAAGGTGACCATCGTGTTCGTCACCCACATGATTGAGGTCATCACCAGGCTGTGCAACAAGGTGGCGGTGATGGAGCGGGGCGCGGTCATCGAGCAGGGCAGTGTGCGGGAGGTCTTCGCCAGACCGCAGCAGGAGGTGACGCGCCGCTTCGTGCAGGCGGTGATCCCCAGCGCGCTGCCCCCTGCGGTAGTTGAGTTCGTGCGCAGAACCCCGGAGCCCTACAAGCTCGTCAAAATTCATTTTGAGGACGAGGGCGCCACCGAGGATCTCATCTGGCAGCTCAATTCCCGCTTTAGCGCGGTGCGCTCGAATGTGATGTTCGCCTCGGTGCATGAACTGCAGGGCGTGGTGCTCTCGCACATGGTGCTGCTGTTCACCGGAGCGGAGCGTGATCTGGAGGAGGTACTGGCCTACATCACCGCCAAAGGCTTTGACTATGAGGAGGTTCAATTATGATTGAGAGCTTTTTCAACTACCTGGATATTCCGCCGCAGCAGCTGTGGGAGTGCTCCCTGCAGACGCTGTACATGCTCTTTGTCTCGCTTGCCATTTCCTCGGTCATCGGCATTGTGCTGGCGGTGACGCTGGTTTTGACCAATAAGGACGGCATCCTGCCCAACAAGGCAGTGTTCTTCGTGCTCAACACCTTCATCAACATGGTGCGCAGCATCCCCTTTATTATTCTCATGGTTTTCATCATGCCGCTGACCAAATTCATCATCGGCACGCGCATCGGCTCCACCGCCGCTTTGGTGCCTCTGGTGGTGTTCATCGCCCCCTATCTGGCCAGGCTCTTTGAGAATTCCTTTTTGGAGGTGGACCGCGGCATCATCGAGGCGGCGCAGTCCATGGGGGCGAGCGTGTGGCAGGTGGTGTGGCACTTTCTGCTGCCCGAGGCCAAAGGCTCGCTCATCTTGTCGGTGACCACCGGCACCATCGGCCTTCTGGGTGCCACCGCCATGGCCGGAGCCATCGGCGCCGGCGGGGTGGGAGATCTGGCGCTCACCTACGGCTATGACCGCATGAATTTTCCTTTGATGCTCTTTACGGTGATTGTGCTCATCGTGTTCGTGCAGTTAATCCAGAGCATCGGCAACCATTTTGCCTTCAAGACCCGGCATCGCCAGATCTGAGGCTTTTGATCTTAGATGACCAAAATAGTCAGTAACTCAGAAAGAGGATTTCAAAATGAATAAGTTAACCACTACTTTAACCCTGTGGGGCAGCGCGTTGCTCTTAAGTTTGGGCACGCTGCAGGCTAAGGCTGCCGATCCTGAACACGGCACGTTGACCTTTTCCAAATCCCAGGGCCCTTACTCCGAGCTCTTTATCAGCGGCGTGCAGCCATTGTTGGAGAAGCAGGGCTACAGTGTCAAATACGTCGATCTCTCGGATTTGCAGCAGGCGGATTTGGTGTTAAACGACGGGGAGGTGGATTTTAACGTGGAGCAGCACACCGCCTACATGGAGAATTTCAACCGCTCCCATGACGGGCATCTGGTCGCGCTCACCCCCATTCCCACCGTGCCGGCCGGCATCTACCCGGGTAAAAAGACCGAGCTCAGCCAGGTCGCCGACGGCGATACCGTGGCGGTGCCCAACGACGCCTCCAACACCGCCCGCGCCTATGCGCTGTTGCAGAAAATAGGTTGGATCAAGCTCGATCCGAAAAAAGATCTGGCCACGGTCACGCAGCGCGATATCGTGGAGAATCCGCACAAGCTCAAGTTCACCGAGCTCAAGTCGCTGACCATCCCCTCGGTGCGCACCGACTTTGACTACATCATCATCACCGGCTCCATCGTCTACAACGCCAAGATAGACCCCGCCACGGCCCTGGCCACCGAGGACATTCTGCCGCATCTTCTGCTGCAGCTGGTGGTGCGTGAGGAGGATAAGGACAAGACTTGGGCGCAGGATATCAAGAAGGCCTATGAGTCAGAGGAGTTTTTGTCCTGGCTTGCCTCTCACAACGACGGCTTGTGGTTCGTGCCTTCCTACCAATAGATAAGGGCAAGGACCTAACCCGGGCGGCTGCCACAGCCTTGGTATAAAACTAAAACAACAGATCCCGCCTCTTCAAGCAGCCGCAGGCGGGACTTAGGGGAGCGGCATGATTAAACTTGAGAACATCAGCAAGACCTTCACGGCCCAGGGCGTGAGCTTTAAGGCCTTGGAGGGAGTCTCACTGGAGATAGAGCGGGGCGATATCTACGGCATCATCGGTTTTTCCGGGGCCGGCAAGTCCACCTTGGTGCGCTGCATCAACCTGTTGGAGCGGCCTGATCAAGGCGGGAAGGTAGTGGTGGACGGTGAGGAGCTCACCGCGCTGTCACCACGCGAGCTGCGCGGCAGGCGCGCCGGGATCGGCATGATCTTTCAGCACTTCAATCTCATGCCCTCGCGCAGCATCTTGGATAACGTGCGCTATCCCCTGCAATACCGCGGGCTCTCCAAACCAGAGCAGGTCAAAAAGGCCCTTGAGATGCTGGAGCTGGTGGACTTGGGCGGCAAGGCTAATAACTACCCCTCCGAGCTCTCCGGCGGACAGAAACAGCGCGTGGCCATCGCCCGGGCTTTGGCCTGCGAGCCTAAGGTACTGCTGAGCGATGAGGCCACCTCGGCACTGGATCCTGAGACCACGCAGGAGATTTTGGAGCTT
Source organism: Succinivibrio sp. (assembly GCA_017469335.1). Taxonomy (GTDB): domain Bacteria; phylum Pseudomonadota; class Gammaproteobacteria; order Enterobacterales; family Succinivibrionaceae; genus Succinivibrio. The sequence goes on from JAFUGP010000191.1 coordinate 17,568, forward strand.
TTGGCGCGCTTAAACCGCGATCTCAAGCTGACCTTGGTCATCATCACCCATCAGCTGCAGGTGGTCAAAAATCTCTGCCGTCACGTGGCGGTGATGGAGAGAGGCCACGTGGTGGAGCAGGGCGAGGTCTTTGAGGTGTTCGCCAACCCGCAAAACGAGGTGACGCGCCATTTTATCAACGCCGCCTCCAATCTCTCCAAGGCCGAGGCCCTGCTCAGGTCCAAACCAGACTGGCTGAACCTGCTTCACGGGGAAAAATTGGTACGCCTGACCTACCTGGGCAAAGGAGTAAGCGAGCCTGTGATCTCCAAACTTACCACCGACTATCAGGTGTCCATCAACATCCTCTTTGCCGACGTGGAGTTAATCGGCGGTTATCCCCTCGGCGGTACGGTGGGGATTTTCTCGGGGGCGCCGCAGGACATCGCCGCGGCGCTTGACTTTACCAGGCAGCAGAACATCAAGGTGGAGGTGCTGTATGAATGATCTTTGGCACTCACTGATCCCCAATGTGCTCAACAAACCAGATGAGCTGTGGCTGTCCACGCTGCAGACTCTGTACATGCTGGGGATCTCCGGGGTGATAGCCTTTGCCTTGGGGCTCATCCTGGGGGTGGCGCTGGTGGTCAGTGCCCCGCGCGGCATTCTGCCTAACAAGGTCTTTTTTGCCACCCTAAGCTCCCTCATCAACATCTTCAGATCCATTCCTTTCGTGATCCTGCTGGCGGCCATGATCCCGGTGACCCGGCTTATAGTGGGCACTGCCATCGGCACTACCGGGGCCATCGTGCCCTTGGTGGCCGGCACCGTGCCTTTTTTCTCCCGGCAGGTGGAGAGCGCCCTAAGCTCAGTGGATCTGGGGCTGGTGGAGGCCGCGCAGGCCATGGGCTCGGGGCCTGTGGGGATCATCTTTCGGGTGTATCTCAAAGAGAGCATCCCCGCACTGATCCGGGTCACGCAGATAACCGCCATCAGCCTCATCGGCCTGACCGCCATGGCCGGGGCCATCGGCGGGGGTGGTCTGGGTGACTTTGCCATCCGCTACGGGCATCAGCGCGGGCAGACCGACGTCACCTATGTGACCGTGCTGGTCATTTTGGCCATCGTGGCGGTAATTCAGATCTCCGGCACCACCGTCATCCGGCGCCTGCAGCACTGAGAGCCCGGAGAGTGGATGTCTAAGTCCGCAGACGATGGGATCTGGGGCAACAAGACTTGGGTTTAAGCCTACAGGATTTAGTTTAACTTATTAATAAACCGTAATTTTTACAAGGGGCAGATTATGCAGAATGTACGCAGACTACCGGAAGGCTCAGGCCGCAACCCGTGGCTGGAGCTGGCCAACAACCGCGACCATAAGTTCGCGCCGTTATCTGAGCTCAAAGAGAGCTTTGACTATGTGATTATCGGCGCGGGCTTTGGCGGCATCAGCGCCGCCGCGAGACTCTCAAGCTTAAAACCGGGCGCCTCGATTGCCGTCATCGATGCCTTCAAGGTGGGGTTTTACAGCTCAGGACGCAACGCGGGGTTCATCAGCAAGGCCCAGATTGCCAAGGCCATGGTGGGTATCGACCGCTTTACCTTTGACGATCAAAAATGGCTGTTGCGCCTGAACAACATCGTGGTGGACCGCATCGAGCAGACCATCAAGGATCACGATCTCAAGGTCGAGTACCGCCGTGACGGCATGTACAAGGCCGTGCGCGAGGACCGCAATGTCAAGGTGTTGGACGAGCTGGCCTCTTTCTTTGACAAGCTCGGGGTCAAATACGAGCACTTAGGGCAGAGCGATCTGCCCGCCCGGCTGGGTACCTCCTTTTATAAGGCCGCTCTGTACTTGGATGAGACCATTTTGGACAATCCCGCCGAGCTCATCCGCGGCCTGGCCACGGCCCTGCCCGCTAACGTACGCGTGTTTGAGAATGTACCCGTCATCGGCGTGACGGGCGGGGCTCAGCCTGAGATCACGCTCGCAGACGGGCAGGTGATCAAGACCTCCCGAGTGATATTGACCGTCAACTCCTTTATCAAGGAGTTTGCGGTGGCCGACGGCCATACCGCCAATGTCACGGCCATCCACAGTTTCGCCGGCCTCACCAGGCCTCTAAATGACAGCGAGCTTAAAGATTTTGCCGGGGTCAAACCCTGGGGCATCACCGCCACGCACCCGGCCGGGGCCACGCTGCGTTTTACGCCGCAAAAACGCATTTTCGTGCGCACCGACATTGCCTTCGCCACCTACCCCAATATCAACCCCGAGCGTTTGCATAAGGCAGAGCGGCTGTTGCGTAGGGCCTTTGTCAGGCGCTTTCCCAAGCTTGAGCACGTGGACTTTGAGTATACCTACGGCGGGCTTATCTCCTTTACCGCCAATTCCCAGAGCCTGTTTGGGGAGGTGGGACAGAACGTGTACGCCGGCACCACCGCCGCCGGGTGGGGCGTGACCAACGCCGCCATCTTGGGCAATTTCTTAGCCGATCTCATCGCAGGCGAGGACAGTGAGGAGCTGCGCTATATCAAGGACAACTACCACCCTTCCTATCTGCCGCCTGAGCCCTTGCGCACCGTGGGAGCCCGCGGGGCGCTGTGGCTTAAGGATCTGACGGCCGGCTCGGAGGTGTAGAGACAGATAAGGCAGCCAAGGCGGATGCAGCCGTCGCTGCCGGGGTAAAGGCAGTAACAAAGGCTATGGCAGGGGCAGAGCTTGAGCTTCCCCGCCTGAGGTTTAGCAGGAGTTTTGGCATGAGCAGTAAAGAGCAGCCGCGCATTCCGCAGCTCTCCGGGCGCAATCCCTGGTTTGAGCTCTCCGCGCGTAAAAATGAGCACTATGCCGCGCTTGAGGCCCTCAAGGAGAGCTATGACTACGTGGTGATCGGCGCGGGCTTTACGGGGCTGAGCGCGGCCAGGCGTCTTATCGAGAACGAGCCCGGTGCCCGCGTGGCGGTATTTGAGGCGCTTGCGGTGGGGCAGTTCAGCTCGGGACGCAACGCCGGCATTTTGTGCCCCGAGCAGTTAACCGGGGTACTCATCGGGCGCAGCAACTTTACAGCTGACGACCAAAAATGGCTGTTGAGCCTCAACTCCTTTGCCTTGGAGAGGATCAAGGGGATAGTTGAGGGGCTGCCTGATCAAGGCGGCCTTGGTGAGGAAGGGCTGTACCGGGCGGTGCGGGAAGCTCGCAACTCTAAGATCCTCGATACTCTGCAAAGCCGTTATGCCCAGGCCGGCATCAGGGTGGAGCGCTTAAAAGGCTCTGCTTTGGAGCAGAAGCTGGGTACCGCCTTCTACCGCGACGCCCTCTTCGTGCCGCACTCCTACAGCTGCAATCCCGCGCACTTGGTGCGCTCGGTGGCAGCCTGCCTGCCTCCTGAGGTACAGCTCTTTGAAAACACTCCGGTGCTGCGTGTCTCAGACGGCACACCGGCGCTGGTCACGCTGCGCTCAGGGCAGGTTATTCGCGCCCGCAAGGTCCTCTTTACGGTCAGTGCTTTCCTCAAGGAGTTTGGAGTTGCACCAGCCGCGCGGCTCTCGGCCATCCACAGCTACGCGACAGTCACCAGGCCCCTGAAGCCCGAGGAGGCACCACAGCTTTATGATGCCAAGCCCTGGGCGGTCACGGCCGTGCATCCCTGCGGGGCGACGGTGCGGCTCTTGCCGGATAAACGCCTCTTCCTGCGCACGGTCATCGACTTTGCCCGTCACCAGAATGTGCGCCCCGAGCGTCTGTACCGGGCACAGCAGGCCATACGCCGGGCACTTAAAAGGCGCTTTCCGGAGCTTATGGATATCGAGAGCGAGTTTAACTACGGTGGGCTGGTGTCCTTTACCGCCAACGCCCGCCCGGTGTTTGCGCAGGTAGGGCAGAGCAGCTACGCCGCCGCCACCTGCGATGGCTCGGGGGTGCTGCGCGGCACCTTTTTGGGCGCCTATTTAGCCGATCTGGCACAGGGGCGTGGCAGCCGGGAGCTGGAGTATCTGGAGCACAGCAGCACGCCGGCCTACCTGCCGCCTGAGCCCTGGCGTTCTCTGGGAGCTGCGGCTTTTTTGCGCTACCGCACCATCCAGGCAGGCTCAGAGAGCTGAGTGCCAAGTTTTTTCACGGCATTTATGCCATTTATTTTGTTTTTTAACCAAAAAATGAGGTGTCATCATGAAAATCAACCTTTCTTTGTTAACTGCTCTTACCACCGTATCGCTGTTCGCCCTCTCAGGCTGCGGCGAAGGACAGAAATCTGCGCAGCAAGCGTCCTCCGGCTCTGCCGGAAAGGCTGCGGAGACTGCGCAGGTCGTGGAACTCAAATTAGGGGTGGTCGGTGAGCACAACGAGCCCTGGGAGAGCGTGGCCGAGCGCCTGAAGGCGCAGGGGATCAAGCTTACCTTGGTAAAATTCGCCGACTATACCCTGCCTAACCGGGCCTTAAATGACGGTGAGCTCGATCTCAACGCTTTCCAGCACGTGGCTTACCTCAACAACGACATTGAGTCCAACGGCTATAAGCTCACGCGCATTGCCAACACCATCATCGTGCCTTTGGGGCTGTACTCGCACAAGATCAAGAACGTCAGTGAGATCAAGGAGGGCGATACCATCGCCATTCCCAACGATCCCACCAACGGCGGCCGCGCCCTCAAGGTGCTGGAGTTAGCCGGTCTCATCAAGGTCGATCCGGCGAAAGGTTATGTGCCCACCGTACGCGATATCGTGGAGAATCCCAAGAACATCAAGATTTACGAGGTGGATGCCGGCAACACGCCCAGTCTGCTGCCGGATGTGGCCGCCGCCATCATTAACTCCAACTATGCCATCGATAACGGCATCAATCCACGCACTGACGCCATCTTCTCCGATGCCATCGGTGAGGTGGCCGAGGATAATCCCTACATCAACATCATCGCCGCGCGGGAGGACAATAAGGACAATCCGGCCTTTGAGAAGGTGATCAAGACCTACCAGACCCGTGAGACGGTGGAGATCATCGACAAGATCTCCCACGGCAACGAGATCCCGGTATTCAAGTACTGAGGAGAAAAAACAGCGGCCGGACACATCAGCGGCTCTCAGGTAAGAGCGCAGGGTGCGGCGGTACGCAGATAAATTACCAGGCGGTCCCAGGGCTCAGGCTCCGGGGCCGCCTGCTTTCATGATAGCAGCGTCAAAATCAGGTGGATAAGCAGGCGGTATCGTCTTACCTTTCAGCATTTTTAGGAGCCGATGAGCACGAACCAGAGCTCGATAGGCTCTTGAGGAAGCACAAGTTCTCGAATGCAAGGTGAGGGCGTTTAAGTTCCAGGCGCTGAGATCTCAGTAACAGCGCTCCTCACGCAGATCGGGGGTGTGGAGCAACCGCACAAAAAACTGCACTACAATGCGCAGGTTTGAGCATGTGAAGATGCATCAAATAAAGCCCGTTTGATTATGGCCGGGCAGGCAAAGTGATCAGGCGGGAGTGATACCGTATTGCTGATATAACTTGTTGCGCTTCTTTTCGGTGTTGGTCTCTTTCACGACGCTTTTGAAACTCTTGCCAGCCTTCATCATGGCTTCATAAAGCCTTTGCAGCATGTCAGCGCCTTCCTTTTTACCCTCTTTTTTTCCCTCGGCGTGGCCCTCGGCGCGGCCCTGGTCAATCAGCTGAATGAAAAAATGTTTCAATCCCAAATCCTCCTGGTTGCTGTCAAAAAAACTGTCGACTGCCGCCTCTGCATCTCTGCTCCTGCCTAGAATAGCCTGAAAGCAGGTGTAACTTGTTAAAAACGGCCACCTGCCTGGCACGGGTTATGCTTGTCAGGCGGCATTCTTGGGGCTCATCTCGCCCTGGTAGCCCAGTCTCTCCAGGAACAGTTGGTCGCGTCTGGTCTGCTCGGTGACGATTTTGATGGCAGGATGTCCCTTGCCCGTGAGCCTGGTGATTTCCACGGCATCAAACCAGCCCAGCACCTCGTGCAGCGAGCGGGCTTTGAGCCATTTTAACAGCGCACGCTCTTCCTTGAGCACAGTCTCGGTGTCATGCTTCTTGTCACCGGTAGGCTGACCTAAGGTCGCCTTGAGCGCTTTGAGCTTAGCATACAGGAAATCGTAATAGGCGAGGGCCACGAACTGCACAAACTCGCGACCGCGCAGCCGGTCTGAGTCCCAGACCCGGGGTTTCTTACCGTCGGCCTTCTGCTTGAA
>JAFUGP010000192.1 GCA_017469335.1 Succinivibrio sp.
GATGTTTAAGGTCAACGTCTTGCCGAAGCGGCGGGGCCGGGAGAAAAATACGCGCTTGTAATTGCTGACGAGTGAGTAGATGTACTCAGTCTTGTCTACGTAAATGTAGTTACGGCCGGCAAAGTCCTTAATACCGTCGGCTTGCGAGATTTTTTTCATCCGGGCGCTCTCCTGTTTTCCAACACCTAGGTCAGATACCCTCATCATGCCACCATGCAGCGTTCAATTCAATCAGACGACGAGGTCTGACAGGCGGCCACGCTGCTGACGCAGTGGCTGCATCTGCTTGAGCGTTCTGTCTCATAAAAGTTAGAGCCCGGCCGAGATTTTGGTGTCAGTCCACCCGCTGGGTGAGCACAATCTTGCGCTCCTTGCTGTCGCAGACCATCACCACTCGCACCAGGGCAAGATCAGAGCTGCCCTTGCCGTACTCTTTGGCTATGATCTGCTTGATGCCCTCCTGCAGGGACGCCTCTACATCACGATCCTCATAGGTGCGCTTAAACTCAATGACCAGATGGGTTTTGTGGGTCTTGAGCTCTAAGTCGGACTCTCCGTGCAGGGTTTTATGTTCGCGCAGCTTGGTAAGGGCCTTCTCGGGGATCTTCATGTAGAGGATGTTGCGGATGTCCGGCTCGTAGTTAAAGACCTTGGTGTCGGAGGTTAAGCACTCGTTGAGCACGTCGTTGAAGAGCTCCTGTATGTTCTCAAGGTCAACTGCGTCAATGAGGCCTGGCAGAGCAAAGAGTCGGTTATAGGTCTCCTTTGTAAGGCCCATGCTGTTGATATCCTCAATGAGTTTCGTCACCGAGTCCTCTATCTCCTCGTTGGGCATTACCAGATCGGCCATCTCGGGGTTTACGGGCGCTAAGGTGTAGTAGCCTGTCTGCCAGAGCAGAATATCCTCGGGTATGTTTATCGCCTCGGATTTGGAGATCAGGCGGTCCTTAATCACGGTGGGCGGGTTGTGTTTCATGGCCGCGTAGTCCAAATGTATGGCATTTCTCTTTAGATGTTCTATAAGCAGCTTGGGAGTTCCGGCTCCGGAATGATACCAGTAGTTTTCAAATCCTTCTTCGGGCCGAGAGAGAAAGGAGAGCACTGACCAGGGATTGTAAAGAGTGTCCACACCTTCGTGCAGGGTGAAACGGTAGCCGTCGTAGCGGGTTTTGAGGCGCGAGTAGACATCGTCCACCGTCATGTCCAGCATCGCAGCGGCATTCTCCACATAAGGGTGAAAATAACGGTGCAGTTCTTCTTCGGTAAAGCCCGTGAGACAGGCTGCGCCGCGGGTAAGTGTCAGCTCTGTTAAATTATTGAAGACCGAAAACAGGCTTACATGGGAGATGCGGGTGATGCCGGTGATGAAAATGAAACGGCATCTGCCGGTGAAGTCCTTCAGGACATTGAAGAAGGCGCTTAAGGTTTCGGTGATCTGAGAGCAGAGTTCCGGCCTGCCCTGGGTATGGATTATGGGGGAGTCGTATTCGTCGATGAGTATTACGACGGACGAACTGCCGAGATCCCTTAAAATGCTTCTGAAGACATTAGCCGGAGCACGCGTGCGCCCTGCAGCATCATGTGTTTCGACGTGGCAGATTGCGCCGAAGTTATCCTTGAGGTCATCATTTATCGAGTCTCTGAACAAGCCGATGTCAGAAAGGTCGTAGTTGGCAAAGGTAAGATGCGCCACGGGGTAGGTTTTGTCCTCGTGCCAGAGTTTCTCGATGGCGAGGCCCCGGAAGTCCGCAAGGCCCTTGGAAAAGAGCGACTCGAAAGTAGAAATGAGGAGGGATTTGCCGAAGCGCCGGGGGCGGGAGAGGAAGTAGGGGCAGTCTCCCAGAGCCAGCTTGTAGAGCAGGCCGGTCTTGTCCACGTAGATTTTGCCTTTGCTGCGAATATCGGCAAATATCGCCTGGCCGCAGGGCAGGCGGACAATGTCCTCGGGAGGTAAGAGAGGTGCGCCCATAATGTGTCCTCCGTTATGTACGTACTTCCGAGCATTGTAGCGCAGTTCAGTCTTATCTCCTCAGGCAGGGCCGGGCCCTTAATCCGGTTGTGCGCAGATCCGGCACTCTCAATGGAACTGAGCTGCTTGGTATTTTTCAGTCTCCTCCTAGGTACCCGGCCGACAGGTATTTGATGGCGGCAGTGCTGCCCTTCAGTACCTTCACCATCTCCTCTGGCGGGCGATATTCACTGTGCCGGCGGGCAGGTTTGGCAGCGGCTGCCGCATAGCCCACCGGCAGCAGGCAGATGGGTTTTATCTCAGGGGGCAGCGCGAAGGCCCGCGACAGCGCCGCCACCTCAAAGAGTCTCACCCACACCGAGCCTAAGCCCAACTCCCAGGCCTCCGGCATCATATGGGTGCAGACTATGCTGCAGTCCATCTCCCCGGTACTGTAGCCCTCCTCGGTGCGGCTCTTCCAGGTTAAGCGCTCACCGGCGCAGAGCAAAAACACCGGCGGCGCCCCGCAGATGCAGCGGCACAGCGCCTTGATCCTGCCTCAGGCGTCAGCGCTTTTGAGCACATGGATCTGCCGGGGCTGACAGTTCACCGCAGTGGGAGCTGACTGCGCGGCTTTTAGGATCAGGTCTGTTTTCTCCTGCTTTGCCGCGCGGGAGTCAAAAGAGCGCACCGCACAGCGCGCGGCGGCCGGTTCCCGGGAGCTGCCCGGGGCGGGGCATGAGAGCTAGATTGCGCCCAGGACGTACCTGACGGCAACGGGCAGGGAGTTTTGAGGATCGGAGGGGGCAATAACGAGGTGGTAGCAGGTCTGGGGGTCCACCCTCAGGAGCAGCTGTTCCTGGTCTTTGAGCGCCTCCAGCACTTCCGGTACCCTGGGGGTGGCGAGCGTGATGCGGCAGGTTTTGCCGCGGTACACTGAGCCCGCCACCTTAAGCAGGGCAGGCTTTTTATGGGAGTTGCGGTACTCAATAAAAAGCGCGCCGCAGGATAAGGCAGAGTGTGCCTGCGCGCAGGCGTCTGCGGCATTTTTGGCGCTGTTTTTGAGCGCAGAGCCGCTTTTTAAGCAGGCTCTGCGCCTGCGCTGCCCCAAAGAGGAGAGCTGCTCTTGTGGCACCAGCCCCTCCTCGTTTAAGTCGGCCGCGCCCACCAGGTGCAGCATCAGAGTGTCAGAGCCGGTTGAGTTAAGCTTATGTGTCTTAAGCAGGCTGTACTTAAATTCCCGGAGACTTACGGTAAGCTCGGCGCTTTTTTCCGGGAATAATGCGGCGCCTGTCGGGGATCGCCCGGCGGATAAAAGAGCTTTTGAGGGTGCAGCCTGCCACGCCGATCCGGCACTTGTAAGAGCTAAACTCCATGAGCAGCTCCTCCTCAGACTCCCCGCCTAAGAGCTGCAACAGCTGCTGCACCGTCCGGGGCCTTAAGATGCATTCAAGATCGTACTGTGAGTCTGAGGGCGCACACAGCTGCGCCTCCAGCGCGGCCACCTTGTACCCGTCCGAGGCGGTGCACAGCAGAGTCTGAGGCTGTTCCCGTAACAATTTAAGCTGGGGACCTGAGAGAAAATCACGGTAATCATGCGGGGCGGTGCAGCACACGGCGTACTGCAGCAGTGCCCTGAGCGTGCGCGCCGAAAGGGAGAGGCGCTGGCAGATCTCCTCATGCTCAAACTCATAAGCAGGGGGCGGCTCATCATAAAGGTACTTAAGAGTGCAGCGGTAACTCTGACTTACGAGGTACAAATCAGGTTCATAATCGTAGTGATCCTCCACGAGGTTGTGTTCATGCTCACGGTAGCGCCGCCACCTAGTCTCCTCAGTGGAAAAGAGCAGCAGTTCAGCGGGGGTAAAGTTTTGCAGAGCCTCTCTGAGAGCCTCGCGCTCCACCTGCAGCGTGCGGGGGGTGCGGCAAAGCTGCTCTGCTACCTGCAAGGTGACGGAAAAAGTGCTGAGCTCGTCGCTCACCTTCAAGGTGAGCACCCCCTGCCGCACTCTGAGCATCAGGTACGTCGCGTGGCTGTAGATACTTTTGGTATCAAAGTCCTGCGTCACCTCATCGAGGCGCGCGAGCGCGGCGAACAGCTCTTTTGCTGTGACGGTAAACTGCATCGGCACTTCCTCAGCGGCATAAAACAGTGGATGTCAGGTCAGCGCCTTGGTTAAGCCGCGCCCACTGTCTCTTGGCGGCATGAGCGTAAGGCAGCCTCAAACATGGCACTGCAGTTGCAAAACTGTCAGTCCACCCGCTTGGTGAGCACTATTTTGCGCTCCTTGCTGTCGCAGACCATCACCGCCCGCACCAGGGCAAGAGCACAGCTGCCCTTACCATACTCTTTGGTCTTGATCTGCCTGATGCCTTCCTGCAGGGATGCCTCCACACCGCGGTCCTCATAGGTGCGCTTGAACTCAATGACCAGATGGGTTTTATGAGTCTTGAGCTCTAAGTCGGACTCTCCGTGCAGGGTTTGATGCTCGCGCAGTTTGGTAAGTTTCTGCTCGGGGATCTTCATGTAGAGAATGTTGCGGATATCAGGCTCGTAGTTGAAGACCTTGGTGTCGGGGGTTAAGCACTCGTTGAGCACGTCGTTGAAGAGCTCCTGTATGCTCTTAAGGTCTAATGCGTCAATGAGAGCAGGCAGATTATCCAGCTTAGTGGTGGTCTCATCCGTGAGTCTTAGATGGTTGATGTCCTCGATGAGCTTGAGGATTGAGTCTTCCACTTCTTCGTTGGGGAATACCAGCGCCGCCCTTTGTGAGGAAACGCGCTTTATGGTGTAGTACCCCGTCTGCCAGAGCAGAATATCCTCGGGGATGTTCAGCGCCTCGGATTTGGAGATAAGACGGTCTTTGTCCACGGTGGGCGGCTCGTGTTTCATGGACGCGTAGTCCAAACTCACGTGATGGGCCTTTAAATTCTCCAAGAGCAAGGTAGGAGTACCGCCGCCTGAAAGGTACCAGTAATTGTCAAAACCGTCCTTAGGTGCCGAAAGAAACGAGAGCACCGACCAGGGGTTGTAAAGAGTAGGAGCATCTGCATCCAAGGTGAAACGGTAACCGTTATAGCGGGTTTTGAGGCGGGAGTAAACATCCTCCACCGTCATATCCAGCACGGCGGCGGCGTTCTCCACATAAGGGTGGAAGTAGCGGTGCAGTTCCTCCTCGGTGAAGCCCACCAGAGAGGCAAAGTCACCGGAGAGCGTCAGCTCTTTGAGGTTGTTGAAGACCGAGAACAGACTGACGTGGGCAATCCTGGTGATGCCGGTGACAAAGATGAAGCGAAAACAGATCTGGCA